>JANQJV010000159.1 GCA_028281465.1 Azospirillaceae bacterium
TTTGCTACTATATTTGGACACGCCAAGCTTAGTTTCTTGTTAGAGTCCGGCGCTTTTCTGGCTGCACGAGGCGCGCTGAAGCACGCCCTACGAGAATAGACCCATGAGTCAATCCGATCGTTTGTTGGTCTAATACCAACGGCCCGAAACACTGACCGGTCCTCGGGCCGCCCTGCTTCGGAGTGCCGGCATCCGTGCCGGCGCTCCTCGTTCAGCGCCGAAACCGAGCGTGTCGTCAATGCGGGCCATCGGTATAACGGCACTGAGCCGATGTGACGTGATTGGCTCACGGGCCATGGTTTGGCGGCGACCCTGTCTGAGTCTGCACCCGGTCAGACGGGGCCCGATCGGCTGGACACCATCATTCAGACCTTGATCGACGCCGACGTCGACGCGGGATCCAGTGGCAGTCGGTCCAGCCGTCAATTCCGCAACGGCTTGCCGGTGTTGAGCATGTGCTCCATGCGCGCCGTGGTTGCCGGTCGACGAATCAGCGCCATGAACGCCTGCCTTTCCAACCGGCGCACCGCCACGTCATCGCAGGTGTCGGTCAGGTCGGTGTCGCCGCCGGACAAAATCCCCGCCAGCGCCTCTGCGACAACGGCATCGTGCGAGGTCGCCTTACCAGATAGCCGCAGCCCGTCCACCATCATACCGAGCGCAGTTCGGGCGGTTGGCCCGGGTAACGGGAACGACGGACGGTCGGGCGGTCGGTAGCCGTCCACCAAACCCAATGCCCGTGCCTTGGCATCGGCCAGCAGGCGATCCCGGTTCATGGTGATGCCGTCGCTCCGCCCCAAGAAGCCGAGATCGCGCGCCTCTTCGGCCGATCTCGACACCTTCGCCAAACCGATGGTCTCGAACGCTCGACCGATCGCCGGCATAGGACCGCCCGGCTTCCCCTTCTCGGCCAGGTACCGGACGAGCAGGGCAGCCGTGCCACCCCAGGCCGGCACCAGCCCGACACCGGCCTCGACCAGACCGATGTAACTCTCGGCATGCGCCTGGATCGCATCGCAGTGGAGCAGAATCTCGCACCCGCCGCCCAGGGCCATGCCCGTCGGAGCCCCGACGACGGGGCATGGCGCATCGCGTAGTGCGGCGAAACAGCTCTGCCCGAGCGACACCATCTCGTCGATGCGTGACCAAGCGGCCACGTTGACCAGGAAGAGTGCAAATCCCAGGTTGACGCCAACCGAGAAATGCTCGCCCTCGTTGTGGATCACAATCGCACGGTACCGGTCAGTGCCGCCGACGATCTCGACGGCCGCCTGCACCATGGCGAGCGTGTCCTGATCAATGGCGTTCATCTTGCTGTGGAACTCCAGCACCAAGACGCCGTCGCGTGCATCCCAGAGGCTGGCCGAACCGTTGCGGCGCACCGGCTCGGTCCCGCGCTTGAGATCGGACAGCAGCAACACCCCGTCGGCGCGGCGGACCGGACGGCGCCGGCCGTCGGCAGCCATGACCAGCAAGGCATCGTCACGGCTTTGGTAGATCGGATCGGAGCCAAGTCGGTTCAGATACGGCGGAACCGGCTGTTTTTCCTCGCGAAGCGTCCGAACCAACCAATCGGCTCCCAACCGATCGATCAGCGCGAAAGGGCCGTGTGTCCACCCATAGCCCAGGTGCATGGCGCGATCGACCGCCGCCGGGTCATCGGCGACCTCGGGCACGAGACCCGCAGCATAGCCGAGCGTGGCCGAGAGCACCCGCCGAGCGAATCGGCCACCCTCGTCCGAATGCGCCACGAGGGCACGCAGCCCGCCGGTCTTTGCTGCCTCGACGCTGTCAAGACGCGGTTTTTTGGCCTGCCGGTAGGCGCCGCTGGTCAGATCCAGAGCCTCCTTTTGCCGGCTACCGTCGGCGTGTTTCACCAGGCGGTAGAAGCCGCCCAGCCCCTTGCGGCCGGTGTAGCCGTCAGCGATCAATCGGTCGATCAGCGACCACGGCCGCTGCAGACCCCGAAGCCCGTCCTGCTCGGGCAGGGCCGTGCACAGGCTTTGGTTGACCTGCGGGATCAGGTCCAGGCCAACGAGATCCATCAAGCCGAACACCCCAGTCTTCGGGAAACCCATGGGGGCACCGGAAACAGCGTCGACGGTCTCGACCGTCAGCTCCATGTCACGCGCGGCATTGATCGCGGCCTGCAGCCAGAAGGCACCGATGCGGTTGGCGATGAAGCCTGGCCGGTCGTGACACACCACAACACCCTTGCCGAGCCGACGGTCGGCGAAGTCGACGATCGCCGCGGCCAGGTCGGGCCGTGTCTCGGGCCCGGGCACCAACTCCAGAAGCCGCATGTACCGGGGTGGATTGAAGAAATGCGACACGAGAAAGTCGCGCCTGAGCGCCTCGGATTGCCCCTCCAGCAGCGTCGACACGGGGATCGTCGAGGTGTTCGACGAGACCGCCGAACCGGGTTTGCGCCGCCTATCCAGGTCGCGCAACAGGGCCCGCTTCGGACCAGGCTGCTCGACGATGGCTTCCACAATCCAATCCGCCTCGCCAATGCCCGACAGCCCGTCGGGCAAGTCGGCCGCCTCGACTTGGTCGACAAAACGCGGGTGCATGAAGGCAGCCGGATCGGCCCGGCGCAAACGCTCCACCGCCCTTGCCGCGGCACCGGGCACCACGTCGAGCAGCACCACCGTCAACCCGGCATTGGCCAAGTGGGCGGCGATACCGGCCCCCATGGTTCCGGCCCCGACGACCGCCGCACGTCGCATGTCCATTCCGGCCATCGTTCCTCCCTGGCCTCCGCCAACTCCGGTGGGTTATTCCGACATGGCGCCGACCCGAACCCAGCGCCAGACCCGCCCGGAGCCTAAACCAGTCGGCCGTGTCTCCGACCACGGTGGTCGACAACGATCGGGAAACGGGAGTACCACAGAACGGGACCGGCCGGCACCCCGGGCTGCGGCCGTTCGTTCACCGTCCCATTCCGCCCCGTCCCGCGCCGATTAGACCCATGCTCCGTTTCTTCGTCCGCCTGCTTGCCGCCATCGGGTTCCTGACCGTGCTCACCCTCTGCGCGGTCGGCTATGTCGGTTACCTCATGGTGTTCGAACGGCCCAGCCTCCCTGACCGGATGGTTCTGCACATCGACCTGAACAAACCGTTGGTCGACCACATCAGCGACGACCCAGTGGCCGGCGCCCTTCTGCCCACCGATGTCAGCTTGCGCGACATCGTCGTCGCCATCGACCGGGCCGGCCAGGATGACCGGGTCGGCGGCGTCTTGGTCCGCTTCGGCGCGGAGGCGCTTAGCTTCACCCAGGCACAAGAGCTGCGGCTGGCGGTGCAGCGGTTCCGCAACCAAGACCGCTTCACCTACGCCTTTGCCGACAGTTTCGGGGAACTGAACCCGGCCAACGCAACCTATTATCTCGCCAGCGCCTTCGACCAGGTTTGGATGCAGCCCATCGGCATGCTCGGCCTGACCGGGTTCAGCGCGGAAATGCCGTTCGCCCGCGGCCTCCTCGACCGTCTGGCCATCGACCCGGAGATCGAGTCCCGGCACGAATACAAGACGGCCTTGGAGTTCCTGACCGAAACCAGCATCTCCGAACCGCACCGACGCATGACCGATGACCTCCTGGAAGCGCTTGGCAATCAACTGATCGCCGGTGTGGCAGCCGGCCGGTCGCTCGACCCGTTGGTGCTGCGCGGCCTGATCGACCGCGGACCGTTGCTGGATCGTGAGGCGGTCGAGGCTGGTCTGGTCGACCGGCTCGGGTACTTCGATGAGGTCACGACGGCGGTCGAGACCGAAGCCGGCGCCGAGGTGGAGGTGGTGCCCCTCGAACGCTACCTCGCCGCCACGGAAGCCGTGCTGGAAACCGACCAGGTGCTTGCCGTCATCCATGCGCAGGGGTCGATCCAGCGCGGCCCCGGCGGCGGCGATCCGCTTCTGGGTGGGACGTTCGTCGCATCCCAGACGGTGGCCGATGCTTTCCGCGACGCAGCAGAAGACGAGTCCGTGCGCGCCATTGTGTTCCGCATCGACAGCCCCGGTGGCTCCGCGGTGGCTTCCGAGACTATTCGACGCGCCGTGATGCAAGCCCGCGACGCTGGCAAACCCGTGGTCGTGACCATGGGCGACAATGCCGCCTCCGGAGGTTATTGGATCGCTATGGAGGCCGACCACATCATCGCCCACCGTGGCACCCTCACCGGCTCCATCGGCGTGCTCGGCGGAAAAGTGGCAACCGAACGGCTATGGTCCAACTTGGGAGTGCGCTGGGACCACATCGACGGCGGGCGCAACGCGGGCATGTGGTCCAGTGTGCGCCCGTACAGCACCGACGGGCGCAACCGGCTGAGCGCCGCCCTCGACGCCATCTATGCCGCGTTCACCAACCGGGTGGGCGCAGCGCGCGCACTGGACGCCGGCCGTCTTGACGCCGTTGCTCGCGGGCGCGTGTGGACCGGTGCACAGGCCCTGGATTTGGGATTGGTGGACGAGCTGGGCGACTTCCATCTGGCGACGCGCCGCGCCGCCGAACGGGCCGGCCTCGACCCGGACACGCCTGTCTCCTTGCAGGCGTTTCCACGGCCTCGCTCAACATTCGATCGCCTGCTGAGCTTGCTCATGGCCGGCACCCGGCCGGCACCGACGCTGACCGTTCTGCAGACGCTCGACCGGTACCTCCCAACCGTGGTCCGCCTCCTGCGCGGCTTGGCGCTCACGCCTGGCGAGCGCCTGGTCCGGGCATCGGAGACCGTGCTCCCGCCGCACCGGCAGTGACCGATGCTTGAGCGTGATCAGCCACAAGGAGAAATTCGCGGTTGCCGTCCGCCCCGGTGATCGGGCTGGGGAGGAGGCCACGGACCGACCACCCCGGCTGGCAAGCCATCCAGGCCTGAAGTCGGTCGCATACCCTGGCATGAACCATGGGATCGCGTATGATGCCGCCCTTGCCGACCTGGTTCGGCCCCGCTTCGAATTGCGGTTTGACCAACGCAACCAACGACGCCGGCCGGGCGGCCAAGGCGAGGGACGCGGGCAGCACGGTGGCAAGACCGATGAAGCTGGCATCACACACGATCAGCGCAACCGGATCGGGTACCAGGTGCCGGGTCAGACGGCGCGCGTTGGTGCGCTCCAGGACGACGACGCGGTCGTCCGTGCGCAGTCGCCAGGCAAGCTGCCCGTGCCCGACGTCCACGGCATAGACTCGGAGCGCCCCCCGGTGAAGCAGAACATCGGTGAAACCGCCGGTGGAAGCGCCAATGTCGAGGGCGACAAGACCGGTCGGATCCAAGCCGAAGTGGTCAAGCGCCGCCACCAGCTTCAAACCACCACGGGAGACCCAAGGATGGTCGGCACCGCGCAGGTCCAACACTGAATCCGCTGGCACGGCGTGGCCGGGTTTAGGCACACGCCGGTCGCCCCAAAACACCTTGCCGGCAAGGATCAGCGCCTGGGCCCGGGTGCGGCTGTCGGTCAGTCCCAGATCGACGACCCTCTGATCGGCGCGCACTTTTTGCACGGCCAGGTCGCTTAGGTGCCGGGCGGAGGCGGCAACGGCGCGGCAACGCCGAAGCGGCGGCGGATGCGCTCTTCCAACTGGTTGCGCACCGTCCGATAGGCGTCGAGCATGACGTCGCGGTTACCCTCGATCAGCGACGGATCCAGGGTCGGCCAGAACTCCACCTCACAAGCGTAGGTGCGCACCATCTCCACGGCCCGGTGTTGCGCTTCGGGCGACAAGGATATCACCAGATCGAAGGATGTGTCGTGCAGGTTGTCGAATATCTTGGCACGATGGCGCACCAGATCGATGCCGATTTCGCGCATCACGTCAACCGCGAAGCCGTTGATCTCGCCTTCCTTGACACCGACCGAATCGACATAGAAGCGACGCCCGGTCAAACGTTTGAGCAGACCCTCGGCCATGGGCGAGCGGATCGCGTTGTGCGTGCAGGCGAACAGGACGCCATTTACGTCGGAAAGCGTGTCGTCGACCATGGATCGGTCTGCCGCCCGTTTTGCCTCAGCCGCGCCCGGGCGGCCCAACAGCCATCGCGCTGCGCCCCCATCCACTCGCCACACCGACTCCCTTCTATCCACGAATATGCAGGACACAGACCAAGGTGAACAGGCGGCGGGCCGTATCGTGGTCAATGCGGATGCGGTCGGCCAGCCGCTCGCGCAGCATCTCCGAGCCTTCGTTGTGCAACGCGCGTCGACCCATGTCGATCGCTTCGATCTGCGACGGCGACGATTTCTTTATGGCAGCGTAATAATTCTCACAAACCATGAAATAATCGCGAACAATACTGCGCAATCCACTCAACGGCAACATGACCTTGGACAAATGGGCACCGTCTTCTGCCTGAATGTTCAGACCGAGCCGGTTGTCCTCGATGCTGATGGCCAATTGATAGGGACCATGCTCCGCGAATTCCAGCAGTTCGAATACGTTCTCTTCAAGCAGATCGTAGATGGCGATCGCCCGTTCGTGCTCCACTTCGGGCCGCCGGCGCACCACCGTGCGCTCGTCCAGCATCACCTGGACCAACCGATCGCGCCGCCCATTCACGAAACGATCTCCTCGACCACACCGCGCACAAGGAGCGAGCGGGCATGGGCCTCCAGGCCCTCAGCCCGGGCCAACGTCACCGCGGCCGAACCGATCTGTCCCAAAGCCTCCGGTGAGCAGGCGAGGAACGTGGTGCGCGTCAGGAAATCATGCACGCCGAGGCCGGAGGAAAACCGGGCGGATCGCCCAGTCGGCAAGACATGATTGGGGCCACCGACGTAGTCACCGACGGCTTCCGGCGTGTACCGGCCCAGGAACGCCGAGCCAGCCCGGCCGATGCGTGCAAACAGGCTCTCCGGCTCAGCGACGGCCAGCTCCAGATGTTCCGGCGCGATACGGTCGACCAGTGCTGGGGCCTCATCCAAACTGCCAACGACGATAACGGCACCGAAATCGCGCCAGCTCGCATCGGCAACGGCACGCCTAGGCAGGGTTTCCAGATGCGCCGCCAGCGCCGCTTCCACCCGCCCGGCGAAGGCGGCATTGTCGGTGATCAAGATCGCCTGCGCCACCGTGTCGTGTTCGGCCTGGGACAACAAGTCAATGGCGATCCAAGCCGGGTCGTTGTCAGCATCGGCCACGACGAGAATTTCCGATGGACCGGCAATCAAATCAATGCCGACGGTACCAAACACCTGGCGTTTCGCTTCGGCGACATAGGCGTTGCCGGGACCAACGATCTTGTCCACCGGGCGGATGCGCGCGGTACCGTAAGCGAGTGCCGCCACCGCCTGGGCACCACCAATCCGATAGATCTCGTCGATGCCAGCACGCCGTGCTGCCGCCAGGACGAGGGGCGACACGGTGCCATCCGGCGTCGGCACGGCCATGGCGAGCTGTCGAACCCCGGCTACCTTGGCCGGAATCGCGTTCATGAGCAGGGAGCTCGGATAGGCCGCCTGCCCGCCCGGAACATAAAGTCCGACCCGCTGAATAGGTTTCCAGCGCAGCCCAAGCCGAACGCCGGCGTCGTCGACATAGTCAAGTCCGTCGGGCGTTTGGCGCCGGTGGAATGCGTCGATCCTGGCTGCGGCCGTGTCGAGCGCCCGCAGCGCCGCGGGGTCGCAAGCGGACACCGCGGCGTCGATTTCCGCCGATGTGAACCGAATCGAATCGACCGTGCAGTCATACCGATCGAACGCCCGGGTCAAGGCCACCAACGCGGCGTCGCCCTCGCTGCGGACCTGTGCGAGGATGCCGGCGACCGTCTCGCGCACATCCGCCTCGACGTCGCGTTTCGCCGCCAGGAAGGCATGGAACGACGCTTCGAACCCGGAGTCAGCGCTATTCAGACGGTACGGCATGAGCAGCTTCCCTAAAACGTTCGATCCAGCCGGTGATCTCCATGGAACGGGTCTTCCAGGCCGCCCGGTTCACGATAAGCCGCGACGATACCGCGGCCACCTGCTCCACTTCGACCAGTCCGTTGTCCTTCAGCGTTCGCCCGGTTTGCACCAGATCGACAATGCGGCGACACAAGCCCAAGGACGGCGCCAACTCCATGGCCCCGTTCAGCTTGATGCATTCCGCTTGCACGCCCCGCGCCGCGAAATGCCGCCGGGTTAGCGATGGGTATTTGGTTGCGACACGGATGTGACTCCACTGTTCCGGATGGTCAGCCTCCAGCAGATTGGCCGGCTCGGCCACACTGATGCGGCATTTGCCGATGCCCAAGTCGAGCGGCGCGTACAACTCCGGGTAGTCGAATTCCATCAGCACATCGCTGCCAGCGATGCCGAGATGGACGGCCCCAAAGGCGACGAAGGTGGCAACGTCAAAGGCACGAACACGGATGATCGACAATAGCGGCAGGTTGGTGCGGAACCGCAACTGACGGCTCTCAGCATCATCGAACGCCGGTTCCGGTTCAATGCCGACGCGTGGCAGGAATGGGCGCAGCTCGCTCAGAATGCGACCTTTGGGCACGGCCAGCACCAGATGTTCCGGCGGGTGGGCGGGACTGTCGCTCAACGGCCGTTCTCCTGTTCAGCCCGCCGCGGGGCCAACACCCCCATCCACCCCGAGACCAGCAGCGCCCGCATGGTCCAGAACGTGGCGGTAGAAGGCAAGATAGTCGTTCACCATCACGCGTTTGGTGAATTTTTCCGCATAGGTCGCATGGCCGCCAGCAATCAGCCGGGCCCGCAGCTCGCCATCATTGAGCACTCGGTTGATCGCCGCCGCCAGAGCGGCGGGATCATCCGTCGGCACCAAAAGGCCGTTTCGCTCCGGCTCAACATAAGCCCGCGGTCCTTGGGCGGCTGCGGCGACCAGGGGCACACCACTGGCCCAGGCTTCCGGCATGACGGTACCAAATGGCTCGTAACGCGAAGGGAATACACAAATGTCACACGCTGCCAGCAGTGCCGCACGATCTGTCCGCCAGCCGAGGAAACGGACTCGATCGGCGACCTCGCACCGCTGCGCAAGGCGTGTCAATCGGGCCCTGAGCGGACCGTCTCCGGCGATCCAGAGCACGGCAGCCGGAACCTCGATGAGTGCCCTGATCAGCGTATCCAAACCCTTCTTCCAGTGTAGGCGGGCCAGCGCCAAGAGCACCGGCCGGTCCGGTGGCGTGTCCAGGACCGACCGGTCGACCGGCATGGCGGAAACCAGATCGGCAAAGGTGTGAATCGCGACGGTGTGCGCCGGATCGCCGCCGGCCGCCACGATGTGGTCTGCGATGTCGGTCGTCACACCGATACGATACGGACAGTTCCGGTAGTATTTCAGGTCGTAATACCCACCAAACCAGCCGATGTTGGGGATCCCGTCGGTGGGCGCGTAGCTCGCGGCACGGGCCATCCAAAACTGCCGTACTGTGGGTCGGAATTCCTGTGTTGCGACATCGATGACAGCTCGTGTGCGAAACCCGAAGTGCCGCGGAAACCGACTGTAATACAGCGGGACGTCGTTGTCCTGCCAGGTTTGATCCCGGTATCGATTGGGGCGCGTCACGATGGCTTGCTCAACGCCCGCCTCGCTGAGCGCCGTCACCGTGTCGGCGCACATGGTTTCGGCGCCGCCCACGCTGCCGCCTGCCATGACGTGCAGCACACGCGGCATAGCTCTGGTCGGTGGATCGTTCATGCCAGAATCCCCGTCGGCTGTTCCACCACCGGCAAACGCTGCCACAGCGCGCCGGCGGCCGCTTCGACCGTCTCGACATCAAGGCCAGTCATGTAGCTGTGATTGGCCTGGAAACTGAAGCCGGGGCTTTGCCGCATCTGCTCCAGGCACTCCGGTGTCGACGCCACGGCCGTGCGACACCCCCAGGGCCCATAGTGCGTGATCGAACTCGGGCCAAACAGGCCAAGCGTGGGCACACCGGTGGCCGCGGCCAGATGCATCAGACCGGAGTCGTTGCCAATGAAGAAGCGGCAGCGGGTCAGGCAGGCGGCGGCGAGTGCCGGCGTCCCACGCCCGATCAGGTCGAGACGCCGGGCCGACGGAACCGACTGGACGACCGGGGTTGCGGCCCCCCGTTCCGCAGTGGCGGCCAGCACGGCGACGCGGGCGCCGGGCAGAATGCCATCGGGACCGGTCAGACGCTCGATGAGCGTCGCGAAGCGCTCGGCTGGCCAGGTCTTGCCGATCCAGTTGGCCACGGGTGCCACGGCCAGCACCGGTGCACCGTCCGGCACCAAGCGCCCAGCTTCCGTCATGTCCCCCGGAGCATGCCACAAACGGGGTGCCGGCGGCTCGGACACCCCCAACGTCGCCGCGATGCGGACAACGCGGTGCACGTCGCGCAAACCGCGTGGCAGCACGGCGCGGCGCCGACACACCACCAAACGCGACACCGCCGAGTTGCGCAAATCGATCACCAGATCCCACCGCGTCCCGACGCAGGTCCGCCACAGGTCCAGCCAATGCGCCGCGTAGCGCCGCTTGGCCAAAGGAATGACCCGGACCACGCCCGGTACCGGCGCGAACAACGGCGCTGGCAACGGTCCGCAGGCAACGGTGACGGCCGCCCCCGGATGTCGGTGCAGCACGTGGGCGAGCAGACCTGTCGACAGCACGGCGTCGCCCAAACGGTTGGAGGTGATGAACAGCACATGCCGCACCTGACGGCCGCTCCGGACGGCCCCCGTCATGGCTCCTCCGGACTCCTAGCCTGCCGGGCGCCGCGCAATTCGTTCACGCCGGCCGCCACCTCGTCCACGGGGAGCCGGTCGAGCGGCTGACGGTGGAGCACCGCCACGGCCGGGCCGATTGGCCGACAGGTCTGTGGATCCGAGGCACCGGAAAACAGGACGAGAGTCGGGCACCCGGCGACCGCCATCAGGTGCATCGGCCCCGTATCGTTGCCGACCGCCGCCGCCGCGTGCTGCGCCAAGCCGGCCAGGTCAGTCAGACGAGTCCGCCCGGTCAAGTCCAGCGCGTTGGGACAGGCGGCCGCCACGGCCCGTGTGGCCGGACGGTCCGTGTCCGTGCCGACCAGGACCGGCTGGATACCTGCCTCGGCCAAGGCGTGGCATAACGCCCCATAGGCCGCCGCCGGCCATCGCTTCTCCGGCCGATGGGCGGCACAGCCGGGGGCGACCAGCACAAAAGGCGGCCGGGTGCCGAAGCGACCGGGCTCATCATCGATCCAGGTCAGCGCCGGCGGCGGCGGATCGCCGAGCCCGGCGGCAACCAACTGCGCGCGCGGCCAATCGACGGCATGAGTCAGCGGCCACGGCGGCGCATAGGGATGAGAGCAACCACGCACCCGGCCCGACCACTCCGCCGCGGTGCTACCGCCACACAGCCGGTAATACAATGCCGTCCGATCGTTATTCTGCAGGTCATAGACGCGGCGGAAGTTGGCGGCGCGCCACGCCCGACGCAGGCGCAAGAGCCGCCTGACCTGATGCCAGCGCGGCCTTTCGTCCAACCAAACACGATCGATCAACCCCGAGCCCTCGACAAGCTCATGCAGAGGTGCCGTGGTCATCAGCGTGATGTCGGCCTCGGCGTGGTACTCGCGGATGCGCCGCAAAGCCCCCAAGGTCAGCACAAAATCACCAAGCGCACCAAGTTTGATCACCAGGATGCGCGGCCCGGTTGCCGCGTCACACACGCCCACCCCCTGGGACCGATTCACCGCCATCCGGTGGAAACAGCAGCTCGGCGTAGAGCTGCAGAGTCGCCGTGGTCATTGCGCCGACGCCGTAGTGCGCCCGCGTCGCGCGGACCGCCGTGGCGAGCGCGGTCCGTGCCTCGGGGACCAGTGTGAGGACCTCCGTCAGGGCATGGGCGAGCGCGATCGGATCGGCCGGCGGCACGAGCCAACCGGTCACCCCGGGGTCGACCAGCTCTGGCAGGGCGCCGACCCGCGTGGCGATCACCGGCCGGCCCATGGCCTGGGCTTCGACCGGCACCCGGCCGAAACCCTCAGGCTGCACTGAGGCAACCACCACCACATCGGCCATGGCGTAGGCGGCCGGCATGTCGGCACAATGCGGAGCCACGCGCACCCGGTCGGCAATCCCAAGGGTTTCCGCATGCCTGATCAACTGCCGACGCATCTCGCCGCGGCCGGCATCGGGCCCGACAAGAAGCGCCTGCCAATCGGCGAAGCCGAGCCGGGCCAACGCTTCCAGAAGGTGAAGGTGCCCCTTGGACCGGGACAAACGGGCCGGCATGAACACGAGACGCTTGGCGGCGTCCAAGCCATAGTGGCGGCGCAGGCAGGCGATTCGATCCGGTGTCACGGCCGCAGGGTCAAACCGCTGCAAATCAATGCCACGCGGAATCACACGCAATCGATCTGCGCCGACACCATAGTTCAGTTGCACATGGTCGGCGATGAAGTGAGAGATCGCGATCACCCGGTCGCCCCGCGCCATCACCGAGTTGTACAGTCGTTTGAGACCATTGTTGAAGTTATAGGCGGCATGAAACGTGGTGACGAACGGAACCCCAGCCCGACGGGCGGCGGCCAGACCACTCCAGGCTGGCGCACGGCTGCGCGCATGCACGAGGTGCACGCCCCGTTCCACCACAATCCGGCGGAGGGCGCCAATGTTGCCAGCCATGGCCCAAGGGGTCTTGCGCTGCACCGGCATCACGATCAATTCGCCACCCGCCACGACCAATTCCTGAGCCAAAGATCCACCGGCCGAGGCAACCAGGGCCGTGCCGCCAGCGGCGACAATTGCCCGGGCGACATCGACGCACCCCTGTTCCGCCCCGCCGGGACCGAGCGTCGGCACGATCTGGAGAATGACGTGGTTCGATAGAAGGCCAGGACGCCCGGACATGGGGCCTCGCCGCGCTGCGGAGCGCTTCCCGATATCGGCCAACGGGCGCCGGCGCGACGGCTGGGAGCAAGTGTGGCGGTTATAGCCCCCGGGTCGGTTGGCGACAAGGCACCTCAGTCCGGAGTGGACGGCTTGACGCAGCCGGTCGAACCACGATCTAGGCTGGGACTATCGAACCCTAGGATTCTGCGATGACCGTAAGCAACCCCGTCCCATCGCTCGGCAGCACCGTGCTCCCGGATCGCGGCGCGATCCAGGTGGCGGGCCCGGATCGATTGACGTTTCTCCAAGGATTGCTGTCGAACGACGTAACCGCCGTGACACCGACTCAGTCGCGCTACGCCGCGCTGCTGACCCCGCAAGGCAAGTTCTTGCACGACATGTTCCTTTGGCAAGCCGACGCCGACAGCCTCCTTGTGGAGACCCACCGCGACCGGGTCACCGACCTGCTGCGCCGTCTCAAGTTGTACCGCCTGCGCGCCAAGGTGACCCTGGAGGATGCCAGTGACCGCGTGGAAACGGTCGTGGTTTTCGGCGACGGTGCCGCACAGGCCTTTGGTCTTCCCGAGATGGCCGGGGCGACCGCCAACCAGGGCGACCGCAGAGCCCAGACCGATGCCCGAGTGCCGGCGCTCGGCGTGCGCGTCCTGGCACCGCCCGGATCAGCACCGGCCCTCTCGGCAGAGATCGGCGCGATCCCCCGGGAGCCGGCCGACTACAACCGTCTGCGCCTGGTCCTCGGCGTCCCGGACGGGGACCGCGGGGATCTTGTGGCCGAAAAGTCCACCCTGCTCGAAGCCAATCTGGACCTGCTCAACGCCATTTCCTGGGACAAGGGCTGCTATGTCGGCCAGGAACTGACCGCCCGCATGCGCTATCGCGGACTGGTTAAAAAGCGCCTGTTCCCGGTCACGGCGGCGGCTGCGTTACCACCGCCCGGCACACCGGTGCACCTGGAGGATCGCGAGATTGGCGAAGTGCGGTCGTCGGCCGGTGGGCATGGGCTGGCCCTGCTGCGGCTGGACGGTCTTGCCGCCGCCCGCGCCGGGCACGGGTGCATGAGCGCCGACGGCGTGAGCCTCACCGCACTACGGCCGTCCTGGATGCCGGACTCGGCGGCTGGCCTGGGTGCCTCCGATGCGTGACGCCGAACCCGAGCCGTCCGCCCGTTCGGGCGCTCTGGCGATGATCGTGCATGCCGGGACCTACGAGCGGGTGCATTACGGGCTCGCCGTCGCCGCCGCCGCCGCCGCCATGGACCGATGCACCAGCCTGCTGTTCGCCGGCCACGCGATGGTTGCGCTGTTGGCCAATTTCGGTGATCTGACGCCCGGCTGGCACGCCTTGCACCACGGCCCCGATGGCACGCCAGCCAACCAGGACCGAGCGCTCTGCGATCGCGGCATTGCCGGGATGGAAGAGTTGCTCGCCGCGATGCCGGCGCTCGGCGTCCGGCTCCTGGTCTGTGAGCTGGCCGTGCGCGCCCTGGACCTCCCTCATCCCGTGTCCTGGCGCACTGACGTGGCCTTTCGCCCGGGCGGATTGGCTGCGTTCCTGAGCAGCGTCGATCGTAACACGGCGACGCTGTTCATTTGATCATTTGAACGGTGCCTGGCTCCAATCACGCGGTCGCCGGCGACCGGACGTCAAGCGCGTAGCCGGCGGAGCGGACCGTCCGGATCAGATCCGTTTCGTCGTCTTCGTTGAGCGCCTTGCGCAATCGGCGAATGTGCACGTCGACCGTGCGCGGCTCGACATAGACATCGTGGCCCCACACAACGTCCAGTAGCTGTTCGCGCGAGAACACACGCCCCGGATGCTGCATGAAGTGACGCAAGAGCCGGAACTCCGTGGGTCCCAGATGGACATCACGTCCGTTGCGGCGCACCCGGTGTCCGGCCAGGTCCATCACCACGTCGTCGAACCGCAACGTCTCTTCGGCCAAGCCGGGGCTGGCCCGACGCAACACGGCACGGATGCGAGCCACCAATTCGGTCGGCGAGAACGGTTTGGTCAGATAGTCGTCGGCCCCACAGTTGAGGCCACGCACCCGGTCGGCCTCCTCGCCGCGTGCCGTGAGCATGATGATGGGGATGTCGCGGGTTTTGGTGTTGCGGCGTATCTGCCGGCACACTTCCATGCCCGACAGCAACGGCAGCATAAGGTCCAATAACACGAGATGCGGTGTCTGTTCGTTCGCAAGCAGAATTGCCTCTTCGCCATCACCCGCCGCAATGGTGCGAAAGCCCTCTTTCTCCAGATTGTAGCGAAGCAAGGTCACCAGATCGGTCTCGTCTTCGACGATGAGGACGAGCGGTTTGAGCGCCGACGTCATACGCCCTCCTACTGGATCAGTTGCGTCTCACCGTGCGCACGGCCATCGGCAGCGTCATCGGTGTCCGGAATGACGACGGTGTAGCTGGACCCATCGCCTTTGGGCCGTTGCGACTGCAGCGGTTCACCCAGCACCAGAAAATGAATGGTCTCAGCGATATTGGTTGCATGATCGCCGACCCGTTCCAGATTCTTGGCCATGAACAGGATGTGAGTGCAGGGCGTAATATTGCCCGGATCCTCTGTCATGTAAATGAGAACCTCACGAAACAAATTTGTGAACAAGTCATCCAATTCCTCGTCGCGCCGCCACGCCAAAATCGCCCGATCCACGTCACGGTCGACGTAGGCATCCAGCACGTCCTTCAGGATCTCCTGGACCAAACGACCCATGCGCGGGATTGTGATGGCCGGCCGCACCGGCGGCATCTGCACCAGGACCATGGACCGCTTGGCGATATTGGCCGCATAGTCGCCGACGCGTTCCAGATCGCTGGCGATCTTGAGGGCGGAGATGATCTCGCGCAGATCGCGCGCCATGGGTTGGCGCAACGCCAAAAGGCGGATCACCTCCGAATCCACTTCGCGCTCTAATTGGTCGAGTCTAACATCAGATCGCAATACCTGATCCGCAATCTTGGCATCGCGTCGCGCCACCGCCTGGATTGCCTGCTCGACCTGTTCTTCGGCAACCCCTCCCATGCGAACAATGATGTTGGACAATTTACGCAGTTCGTCCGAGAACGATCTGACAATGTGTTCTTTGCCCACGGCAGGCGATCCTGCAGACATCACCTCAGCCATCCCCAACGTGCTCAGCCATACCGGCCTGTGATGTACCCTTGGGTGCGCTCATCCTTCGGGTTGGTGAATATCTCTTCGGTATCATTGACCTCCACCATGTCGCCCAAATGGAAGAAGGCGGTGCGCTGCGAAACGCGGGCCGCCTGCTGCATGTTGTGGGTCACGATGACGATCGTGTAATTCTCGCGCAACTCATCGATCAGCTCTTCAATGTGCGCCGTCGCGATCGGATCGAGTGCCGAACATGGCTCGTCCATCAGGATAACCTCGGGGCTGACTGCGATCGCCCGGGCAATGCACAGCCGCTGCTGCTGACCACCGGACAACCCCGTGCCGGGCTCCTTCAACCGATCCCTTACCTCGTCCCAGAGACCGGCGCGCTGCAGGCTCTTCTCAACGATCACATCCATCTCGTCACGACGCGCACCAATGCCGTGGATACGAGGTCCGTAGGCGATATTGTCATAAATCGACTTCGGAAACGGATTCGGCTTCTGGAATACCATGCCGACCCGCGCGCGTAGCTGCACCGTGTCGATGGTGCGGCCGTAGATGTCTTCGCCGTCCAATTCGATCAAACCTTCGACGCGGCAAATGTCGATGGTGTCGTTCATCCGATTGAGGCAGCGCAGATACGTCGACTTGCCGCAGCCGGACGGACCGATCAGCGCCGTCACCGAATGCTCGAAGATATCGAGGTAGATGCCCTTCAGCGCCTGCTTGGCACCATAGAACACTTTGACATCCTTGGAGTGAATCTTGACCCGGCCGGTGCCCACGGCGTCCGCGTTCGACATGGCGATCGCGGACGGATCGACGTTCATCGTACTTGCAGTCATTGCTTTACCACCGCCGTTCGAATTTCTTGCGAAGATAGACCGCGAGGCCATTCATCAGGATCAGAAAGCCGAGCAGCACCATGATCGCCGCCGAGGTTCGTTCCACGAACGCCCGTTCTGGCAGGTCCGACCACATGTAAATCTGCACCGGCATAACGGTGGCGGCGTCCGTGATCCCCTGCGGGATGTCGACGATGAATGCCACCATACCAACCATCAGCAAAGGCGCTGTTTCGCCAAGCGCCTGAGCCATGCCGATGATGGTGCCGGTCAGGATTCCGGGTGCTGCCAGCGGCAGCACATGGTGCAGAATCACCTGATACGGCGAGGCACCGACACCGAGCGCCGCTTCGCGAATCGACGGCGGCACGGCTTTGAGTGCCGCTCGCGTGGCAATGATAACCGTTGGCAGCGTCATCAAGGCGAGCACGATCCCACCGACAAGGGGCGCCGACCTCGGCAGGCCGAAGAAGTTGAGGAACACGGCCAAGCCCAACAGACCGAAGACGATGGACGGAACCGCCGCCAGGTTGTTGATGTTGATCTCAATCAGATCGGTCCAGGCGTTCTTGGGAGCGAACTCCTCAAGATAGACCGCCGCCGCGACGCCGATCGGCACCGCCAACGCCAGAGTGATCACCAGGGTATAGAACGAGCCGACGATGGCGCCCCACATGCCGGCCAGTTCCGGCTCGCGGCTGTTGCCCTTCGTGAACAACACGCTGTTGAAGGCGAAGTCCACCTGACCATTGGCATATAGCTGGTCGTACCAGCCGATGTTCCGGTCGTTGATCGGTCGCGAGTCTTCCGGCACCGTGCACGGAATGCCGGCCATGCGCTCTTCATGGGTAACGCCGCACGGCAATGTGCCCTTGGCGAACTGGTCGATGTCGTCCGAAGCCAGGAACCAGACCTCCTGTGTCGTGCCGATCAGGTCCGGGTTCGCCACCACCATGTCGGCAAGCTGGAACCGGCCGCCGCTGCTGATCAACGCACGCAGATTGCGCCGGTCGCGGCGTCCGGAGACCTCGGGGAACGCCTCGTACAGGGCGCTGTTGATCAGACCCTGATAGTTGGCACGACGGAGCCCGTTCGGATCGCGTTCGCCGGAGGGGTCCAGGACAGCGGGATCGAAAGTGATCTCCAGTTTGATCTCGGTCTGCCAAAACGCCAGGTAGCCCTTGCTGCAAATGCTGAACAGCAGGATCACCAGCATCGCGGCCGCTGTCGCGATGGCGAGCGCCCCGTAGACCTGGAACCGGCGCTCCGCATTGTATCGCGCCTTGAGCCTGGCCTTGAATTCATCGCTTTGATAGCGCGAGGGGGTGCGCCGCTTGGCCACCGTCCCAGGGAGGTCTTGGGCGATATCAGTCATATTTCTCTCGATACTTCTGGACCACTCGAAGGGCAATCATGTTAAGCGCGAGCGTCACGATGAACAGCACCAAGCCAAGGCCAAAGGCCGACAAAGTCTTGGGACTGTCGAACTCCTGGTCGCCCACGAGCAGCGTGGCAATCTGCACCGTCACGGTGGTCACGGCTTCGAACGGGTTCGCGGTCAGATTCGCCGCCAGGCCGGCGGCCATGGTGACGATCATGGTCTCGCCAATGGCGCGGCTGATGGCGAGCATGACCGCACCGACGATTCCGGGCAGTGCCGCCGGCAGGATCACCTGCCGGATCGTCTCGGACTTGGTGGCGCCCAGTCCGTAGGCGCCATCCCGCAGCGACTGCGGCACGGCGTTGATCACGTCGTCGGAGAGCGAACTGACGAACGGGATGATCATGATGCCCATGACGATGCCGGCGGCGAGCGCCGATTCCGACGCCACGTCCAGTCCCAGACCGTTCGCCCCGAAGGTTTCGCGGACGAACGGCGCCATGGTCAGGGCCGCAAAGAAGCCATAGACCACCGTGGGCACGCCGGCGAGCACCTCAAGCACTGGCTTGGCGGCCGAACGCACCGCCACCGGCGCATATTCCGACATGTAGATCGCCGACATCAGGCCGATCGGCACCGCCACCACCATGGCGATTGCCGTGATCAGCAAGGTTCCGGTAAATAACGGAACCGCCCCAAAGGCGCCGCTCGAGCCCACCTGGTCGGCACGCAGCGCGATCTGAGGGCTCCATTGCAGCCCGAACAAGAACTCTGCCGGCGGCACCCAGGTGAAGAAGCGCATCGCTTCGAACAGGAGCGACAGCACGATGCCGACGGTGGTCAGGATCGCCACCAGCGAACACAGGATCAGAAGAACGTTCAGCACGCTCTCCACCTGGTTGCGGGCCCGCAACTCCAGTGAAATCCTGTTCAACGCGAAACGCAGACCGGCCAACCCCATGAGCAGACCGACGAAGAAGATCGCCGTGTCGCCCATAGAGCGGAGGTTGTTGTAGGCCTCCGCCGCCTCCTTCACCTCCGGTGCGGTCTCGCGGCCCGTGTTGATGCCGGCCGCGATATTCAAAACATCGGCCTGCAGGAGGCTCAGTGCCCGGGCGTCGACATTGGTGAACCGGTCGGGGAGCTGTGCGATCGCCAGTTCCAGTGCAAGCCAGCTTTCCATCGCGACCCACAGGGCCAGTAACAGGAATGCTGGCAGCGCCGCCCAGAGCAGAACGTAAATGCCGTGATACGACGGCACCGAATGGAGTCGGTGCAGCCGCCCATCGGCGACTCGGGCTGCCCGGTTCTGGCCCAGGAAGTATCCGATGATGGTGAGGATCAAGATGACCCATAGAAGATACGAAGGGTTCATGAGCTTCCAACCGGGACGATGGTAAGATTGCCGGGGTGAACCTACTGGCCAGACCAAGGAAACAAACGGGAAAGCCGGCGATCCGCCCGGGCGGATCGCCGGCTTTCCCAACCCGAAGCGAATTACATCGGGCTCAGATTGACCGCATTGGTGCGGGCCGCACCGCGCATGTCATCCGGCAGGGGGATCAGGCCCTTGTCGGCCAGATAACCGTCCGGACCCCAGGCGCGCTCGGCGGTGTACTCGGCCAGGAATTCGCGGATGCCCGGAATGACGCCGACATGCGCGTTCTTGACATAGAAGTACAGCGACCGCGACACGCCATAGTCGCCCGACGCGATGTTGTCGAAGGTCGGTTCGACACCGGCAATCAGCGAGCCTTGCAGGGTGTCGCTGTTCTGATCAAGGAAGCTAAAGCCGAAAATTCCATAGGCATCCGGATTGGCAACCAGCTTCTGGACAATCAAGTTGTCGTTTTCACCGGCTTCAACGAACATGCCGTCTTCGCGGACGCGGGCGCAAACCTCGTCCGGATCAATACCGGCGGCTTCGGCAGCCGCTTCGGCGCCGACGTCGTCACAGCCTTCTTCCATGACCAGTTCGACGAAGGCGTCGCGGGTGCCGGAGGTCGGCGGCGGGCCGAGGACTTCGATATCCTTCGCTGGCAGGCTGGGATCAATTTCGTCCCAGGTTTCGTACGGGTTGGTTTCAAGCTCGCCGTCAATTAGCACCGTATCAGCCAGAGCGGTGAACAGCTGACCTTTGGTGTAGTCGGACAGCTCGGATTGTTTGGAATTGGCGATGACGATGCCGTCGTAGCCGACCGTGACTTCGGTGATCTCGGCCACGCCGTTGCTGGCGCACAGCTCGATCTCCGACGTCTTTATCTTACGCGACGCGTTTGTGATGTCAGGGTGCTGCGGACCAACGCCAGCACAGAACAGGCGCAGACCGCCGCCCGAACCGGTGGATTCGACGACGGGGGTCTTGAAGTCCGTGTCACGGCCGAAGTTCTCGGCAACGGCGGTGGTGAAAGGAAACACCGTCGAGGAGCCAACGATGCGGATCTGGTCGCGGGCCTGGGCATGGGCGGTGCTCGCCAGGGCAGTGCTGGTGACGACAGCCATCACGGCGATGGCAATCTTGTTGCTGATCACTTGGATCCCTCCGGAAATCATTCAGCAGAAAAAAGGACCCGAAATGCGCGCAACGCGTGGGCCCCGACGTGGCCGAGGACGGCGCCCGCCCGCAGCCGGAGGAACGATAAATCGTCACGCTTGCGCAATTCCTACAGAACCATGACACTTGGGTGACATTGGGCGGGTTGGATCGCCCGGCTAGAGCCCTGCCTTCAGGCCGCTCCGTCCGCCTGCGCCCGGACGACCGCCGGCCCGATGCCCTCGGCAACCGGCAAGTAGACGGTGAATACACTGCCGCGCCCAAGTTCGCTTTCGATGGTGAGGCGACCTCGGTGCCGATTGACAATGTGCTTGACGATGGCAAGCCCCAACCCCGTGCCACCGGCAGCACGCGACCGTGCAGGATCGACCCGGTAGAACCGTTCGGTCAGCCGCGGCAGATGCGTCCGCGCGATCCCATCACCACGGTCGGTGACCGACACCGCCACCATCTCGCCACTCGACGTTCCGCGCGGTGCCAAGCGGCCACCCAACGGACTAATCGCACCGCCGACCGGAGCAGCATCGGCCAATGTCACCCGAACGATCACGTCGGTATGCTCGCGCGAATAGGTCAGGGCATTGGACACCAGATTCTGCAACACCTGCGCCAGTTGATCGTCGTCGCCCAACACCGGCGGCACGGCATCTGGTGCCTCGACCCGCAGCCGGATCATTCGGTCCGTCGCCCGAAGCTCCAACGCGGCCATGGATCGGCGCACGTTCTGGACCATATCCACAGTTCCGGTCGGGGGAATGTTCTCATCCAGTTCGATACGCGACAGGGACAAGAGGTCGGCGATCAGGCGCGACATGCGCACCGCCTGGTCCTGCATGATCGACAGGAATTTGTCGCGCGCCTCGGCGTCGTCTCTCGCCGGACCCCGCAGGGTCTCGATGAAACCCAGCAACGTGGACAACGGAGTCCGGAGTTCATGGCTGGCATTGGCAACAAAATCGGCGCGCATCTGCTCAGAGCGTTTGACGGCACTGATATCGTGCAGCGTCAACAGGGCACGCACCGCGGACTCATCCGCGGACTCGTCCGGGCCAACACCGCCGGGCCGGACAAAGGGCTTGATGCGCGCCTCATAGACGCGCTCGACCGGCACTGGGCTGGAAAACTCGACCAACCGCGATCCGCCGCCACCAAGCACCGAATCAACCGCTTCCAGGACCGACGGATTGCGCACGGTGGCGGCGAGGTCGCGTTGCGCGATCCGGTCACCAAACAACAGCCGAGCGGCATGGTTGGCGCGGGTGACTTGCCGGTCGGTAGCGATCAGGATCACCGGATCCGGCAGGGCATCCAGAATGAGCTCATTGCTCTCCAAACGCATCGCCAGCCGATCCTGCCGTTTCAGCGCGACGCGCTGCAATTGGCCGACGGCAACGCCCAATTCCACCACGTCGTCCGGCCACGGCATGGGCACCGACCGGTTGGCCAGGTCCGGGGCCGTGATCATCTGCTGGACATGCTGCGCCAGGGCCCGCACCGCCATCCGCCAGCGCCATACCAAAACGAAGGCGCCCACCGGCGGCGCCATTCCCGCGAACAGGAAGACCGCGGGCGACCAGCTTTGGCCGACGGCAAGGGACACCAGGGCCGTGACGAGCGGCGCCAACAAAAACACAATCGCCAACACATAAATTGGCGGCCGTGCCGCATACTTGGACATGACGCAGAGCAATACCTCGTATCAAAGCCAACTGGCCAGGATTACCCAGGAAAATGCCATCAAGTGGTTTTGCTTCGCAATCCCCCTTCATAAAAGATTAATCCCATCACACGGCTACCATTGTAGGGCGTCGTGCGCTGCCAGGGCTGCTGCCGTCACAAGATCAGCCACCGTGGCTCCCATAGTAACGACTTGCACCGGCCGTTCCATCCCCATCAAAAGCGGCCCAATTGCCTGGCCACCGCCCATTTTCTGCAGCAATTTGGCGCCAATGTTGGCGGCATGGAGACCAGGCATGATCAACACGTTGGCCGGGCCGGACAGGCGGCAGAAGGGATACACTCGCTTCATCAAATCATAATCAAGAGCCACATCGGCGGACATTTCACCATCGAACTCAAAATCGACAGGGCGATGCGACAAGGCTTCGACCGCACCGCGCACCTGTTCGGTTCTTGCATGCGGGCGTTGCCCGAAATTGGCGAAGGATAGCAAGGCAACCCGCGGTTCGTGCCCCATGCGTCGGGCAAATCCGACGCTTTGCACGGCAATATCCGCCAACTGATCACTATCGGGAATCTCGTTGACGAGCGTATCGGCGACGAAAACCGTCCGTCCACGCATGACCAGCACGGTCAGCCCGAACACCAGCTCCCCCGCACGCGGCCCGATGACCCGGCGAATCTCGCCGAACGCAATCGGGAACGTGCGCGTCAATCCGGTCACCATGGCATCGGCATCACCCTGCGCCACCATCAGGGCGCCGAAGATGTTGCGTTCCTGGTTCACCATGCGCTGGCAATCCCGGAACAGGGCGCCGCGCCGCTGCAGACGCCGGTACAGGAAATCCGTGTAGCGCCGGTTGGCACTGGACAGGCGGGCATTGTGAATCTCCAGCTCGACGTCGGGACTGGCATTGATGTCGGCGAGCTTCTCCCGCACCACCTCTTCCCGTGCGATCAGAACCGGATAACCGTAGCCGGCGGCCTGGAATGCCAGGGCGGCGCGAATGGTGGCTTCTTCCTCACCCTCGGCGAAGACGACGCGGCGCGGATGGGCCCGCACTTTCTCAAAGATCAGCTCCAGACTGTCTGCCGTCGGGTCCAGGCGGGCGCGTAAACCGTGCCGGTAGGTCGCCATATCGATGATCGGCGCGGTCGCCACACCGGAGTCCATGGCCGCCTGCGCAACCGCCGCCGGGACACTCACGATCAGCCGCGGATCGAACGGCACCGGAATGATGTAGTCCGGCCCATAGCTCAACCGGCGTCCGGAATAGGCGGCATCGACCTCGTCGGGTACATCTTCGCGTGCCAACTCGGCCAAGGCCTGCGCAGCGGCAATCTTCATATCATCGTTGATGGTGCGGGCCCGCACATCCAGGGCGCCACGGAAGATGTAGGGAAACCCAAGCACATTGTTGACCTGATTGGGGTAGTCGGAGCGGCCGGTGGCGACGATGGCGTCGGTGCGCACGGCGCGAACGGCCTCCGGCGTAATCTCCGGATCGGGGTTGGCCAGGGCAAAAATAATCGGCCGTGGCGCCATGGACGCAACCATGGCGCCGGTCATGGCCCCTTTTACCGACAAACCGATAAACACATCCGTCTCGGCGACCGCCTCTTCGAGCGTGCGCGCCCGGGTATCGACGGCATGCGCGGCCTTCCACTGATTCATGTGCTCGGTGCGACCTTGGTAGATGACCCCCTTGGTATCGCAGAGCACAATGCGGTCCTGCGGCAATCCCATGGCCTTAAACAACTCCGCGCAGGCAATGGCCGCCGCGCCGGCGCCGTTGATCACCATGCGCACGTCGCGGATGGTGCGTCCGGTCAGCTCCATGGCGTTGATCAGGCCGGCCGCAGCGATAATCGCCGTACCGTGCTGATCGTCATGGAACACCGGGATGTCCAGCAATTCGCGCAGCCGCTGCTCGATGATGAAACAGTCGGGGGCCCGAATGTCCTCCAGATTGATGCCGCCGAACGTGGCACCCAAGAAGCGCACGCAGTTGACAAACTCGTCGACGTCACGCGTATCGACCTCCAAATCGATGCCGTCAACGTCCGCGAACCGCTTGAACAGAACGGCCTTACCCTCCATCACCGGTTTGGAGGCCAGCGCCCCCAGATCGCCCAGGCCGAGCACCGCGGTGCCGTTGGAGATCACGGCCACCAGATTGCCTCGAGCGGTATAGTCGTAGGCCGCCCCAGGATCGTCGTGAATGCGCAGGCAGGGCACCGCAACTCCCGGCGAATAGGCCAACGACAGATCGCGTTGCGTGGTCAGCGGCTTGGTCGGCGCGATTTCGAGCTTTCCAGGACGGCCCCCGGCATGCAGCGTTAAGGCTTCATCGTCCGTAACGCGCTTCTCCACCTCAGACATGTTTCCTCATCTTCATTGATTGTTTCACACACGTCACAGTGTCGCGATGGAGTCTTCGTTCACCAACGCATGCGTCCGGCTGCCGTCACCTGGACCGGCGTGACGCGGGCATGGTAGCCGTGCTGGGCCATGGCGGGAAGCCTAAGACCTTACGATCTTTGCGAAAACCGCCCAACCTCCGGTCCGCCCCGGCCGGCTGCGTCACCGCTCCAGTGTGGGACGACCGACGGTTTCCACCACCGACCGTGACAGGAGTGCCGCCAGGATGGCAAAAACCAACAACAGGCCAAAATACGGCGCATCACCAAAACGCGCGTATACGGTGGGCCTTACCAAGGCCTCGGGCAGATCGACGTCCATCGCACCGCTTCGCCCCAGGGGCAACCGCGCCCGGAGGCGGCCATGGGCATCGATCACACCGGAAATGCCGGTGTTGGCAACGCGCACCAGCGGTAGCCCCTCCTCGACGGCGCGCAGGCGCACGACGGCGAAGTGCTGGTGCGGTCCGGCCGTGTGGCCGTACCAGCCGTCGTTGGTGACGTTCAACAGCCAACGCGGACGATCGCTGGCATCAAGCACGGCACCGGGAAAAATCGCCTCGTAACAGATCAGTGGACTAAAAGGCGGCATCCCGTCGACCCGCAAGGTCCGAGGTCCGGGACCGGCTGAAAACCCGGTCAGTCCGGTTGCCACGCCACCAAACGGCAACCAGTCCGGAAGCCAGGACCGCAACGGAAAGTACTCACCGAACGGAACCAGGTGAAACTTCTCGTAGGTGGCAACGATGCGCCCATCGTCGCGAATCGCCACCAGCCCGTTCCAGAAGGAGCGCCGCCCGGTGCGATCCACGGTCAGACGCGGTGCACCGGCGATGGTCACGGCACCGGGCGGAGTCGCTTCCGCAACGCTAAGCCGACGGACCGGATCATGGGCCGGGTAGAATGGCGTGGCCGTCTCCGCCCAAAGCACCGCCGCCGGCTGGCGATCGGGCCGAATCCGCATCAAGCTGGTGGGGTCGATGGGCCGCCCGCGTGAAAGCTCCAGATGCATGCGCAAGTTGGCATCGAGCCGGTCAGCCCGCCATTTTTCGCGCTGCACGATGTTCGGCTGCACGAGGCGCACCGTAACACCCGGCACCACGGACGGAGGGGCATGGGTCAAGCGCCAGGTTCCGCCCGCCCAAAGCATGATGAGCGCGACCGTAGCCAGAGCCAGGGCTGGCAATGCCCGCCGGTCCCGGCAGGTCTGTCCCGCCAGCGCGGCCGGCAGCGCCGCGCACAGAGCCACCACAAGGCTCAGACCGAACACGCCGATCACCGCCGCCGGCTGCAACAAGGCCGTACTGTGGTCCAGCGCGTGACCGAACAGTTGCCAGGGGAAACCGGTGAACAGGTGACCACGCAGCCATTCCAAGCCACTCCACACGCAGGCAAACAACACGCAGCGTCCCAGGCCGCGGGCCGGCACGCTCTGAACCAACGCCGCCGCGAGACCACAGAACACGGCAAGCCCGGCCGGAAGTGCCGCGGCAGCGAACGGCATCAGCCATGCGAGCCGCTCGGCGTCGACCAAAAAAGCGAAGGCGATCCAATACAAACCACAGAAAAAGTAGCCGAAGCCGAACCACCAACCGAGCCGAAACGCCTGTGCGCGGTTTTCGACGCCATCGAGCAACCACAAAAACGCCGGAACGACGAGCAGCAGAACGGGAGCCAAGCCCACGGGTGGCAGCGCCAGTGTCGCCACGCCGCCGAGGCCGGCGGCAACGATGGCGCGGCGCCAGCCGACAAACGCGGCCATACGCGCCGCGGCGGCCTCGAACAGCGAGGAGGCTAGCGAGATCGCCGGCGCGATCGGTGGCGCGGTCATGGCGCCGCTGCCGGTGCGCCCGTGGCGGTCGGCACGCGGATGCGCAGGCGCCGGATGCGCCGCGGATCAGCTTCGAGAATCTCGAATTCGTAGCCCGATGGATGGGCGAGCAATTCACCGCGCGCCGGCACCCGACCTGCTAAGGAGAAAACCAGACCACCCAACGTGTCGATCTCCTCGCGCTCGTCTTCAGTCAGAACCAGACCGACCGCCTCCTCGAACTCCTCCACCGTCAACCGGGCATCGGCAATCATGGTGCCATCTGGCCGGGTCACAACGCTCAAGGGTGTGTCTTCGTCGTGCTCGTCCTGAATCTCGCCGACAATCTCCTCGACCAGATCCTCGATGGTCACCAACCCGTCGATGCCGCCGAATTCATCCACCACCAGGGCCATGTGCTGACGTGTTTGGCGCATCTGCACCAGAAGGTCGAGCACCGGCATGCTGGGCGCCACGATCTGCGCTTCGCGCACCAGTTCTTCCAAACCGACGCGGCGGCCGTGTGCCACACAGGCCATGACATCCTTGATGTGCACGATCCCAACCACGTCATCCAACGACTCGCGGTAGACGGGCAATCGGCTATGCCCGACTTCGACGATCTTGGCGATTAGGTCGGGCAAATCGGTCTCCACGTCGACGGCCACGATATCCGCGCGCGGCACCATGGTGTCGACCACGGTCCGGTCGCGCAGCTTGAGAATGTTGGCCAGCAGGGTGCGCTCGTTCGCGGCGACCGAATCCTCGACACCATCTTGCTCTTCGATCAGCTCCTCGATGGTGTCGCGCAAGGTGGTGTCGCCCTTACCGCGCAGACTCAGCCGCAGCCAATTGCGAAACTGCTGCGACAGCGTACTATGGTCGTCGTCGGTTTCGTCGCGGCCGCTGCGCCCGTTCAACGTGTCGGTCATCGTCCGTCAGGGTCACCCTTGCTTGCCGATACCCCGGTCGGTAACGGCACGTCGGCATAGGGGTCGCCCACTCCCATGGTTGCCAAGATTCGCGTTTCCAGGTCTTCCATCCGCCTGGCCTCGGCCGCGTCGTCATGGCCGTAGCCGATCAGGTGCAGCACGCCGTGCACCACCAGGTGGGCCAGGTGATCGGTTAGGCTCTTGCCCTGATCGGCCGCTTCGGCGGCCACCGTTTCCAGGGCCAGAACCACGTCGCCCAACAAAAGCGGATGCACCGGTAATGGTGCTGTAACTCGTTGTTGAACCGGAAATGATAATACGTTGGTTGGATTGTCACGCTGTCGATATGACGCATTCAGCCGCTGCACGGCCGTATTGTCGGTGAGGGTAATGCCGACCACCAGCCGCCCGGTGGCCGCGTTCAAACCGCCCACCAAAGCCCGTTCGGCGGCGGTTCGAGCAATGGTTTCGGCGTCGCTTGGCCATGTCCCGGCCTGGTGGACGACCTCGAGGTCCAGGGTCATCATGGTCCGGCAACGGCGCGCAGCGCTCCCTCGGGTCGTGGTTCGCCCCATCGCGCCCCGGCCACACAGCGTTCCTCGTCGCGCGCCGCATAGGCACGGACGATCCGGGCGACCAAGGGATGACGTACCACATCTGCCGCCTCAAAACGCACCACGCTCACCCCCTGCACCCCGTCCAACACGTCCAGCGCATCAATCAAGCCGGATCGGCTAGCGTGTGGCAAATCGACCTGGGTGACATCGCCAGTCACCGCCATCCGACTGCCGTCGCCAAGCCGGGTCAAGATCATCTTCATCTGCATCGGTGTGGTGTTCTGCGCCTCATCCAGGATAACGAAGGCGTCGGACAAGGTGCGGCCGCGCATGAACGCCAAGGGGGCCACCTCGATATCGCCATTGGCGAGTCGGCGCGCCACTTGGTCGGCCGGCAGCATGTCGCCAAGCGCATCATACAGGGGCCGAAGGTAGGGATCCACTTTTTCGCGCAAATCGCCGGGCAGAAACCCCAAGCGCTCACCCGCCTCGACGGCCGGGCGTGACAGCACGATCCGCCGAATGGCCCCCTGGGTGAGCAAAGCCACTGCCTGCGCTGCGGCAAGATAGGTCTTGCCGGTCCCCGCCGGCCCGATGCCGAATACCAGGTCGTCGGTCTTGAGTGCTTCAAGGTAGCGAGCCTGGCACGGTGTCCGCGGCGTGATCGGCCGGCCGCGAGTCTTCACCGCGCCATCCGCCCGACTGATCGCCGCGGTCAGCGCCGGTGCTCCGCTCGCCGAACCGGTTTCCCCCTGCGCCATGCGCACGGCGGCATCGACCTCCGCCGACGTGACCGGGAGGCCGGTGTCAAGCCGCCGCCATAGCGTCTGCAATGCCAGCCGGGCGATGTCGACGCGTTCCTCCGGACCGGCCACGGTCATCAAATTACCACGTGAAATCAAGGAGATACCAAGTTGCGCTTCGATCCGCGTCAGATTGCGATCGTGTTCGCCACACAACATCGCCAACATGCCGTTGTCGTCGAAATGCAAATCAAGCCGCCGATCCCGAAGATCCGTCAAGCGACCCTCTCCAAGCGCTGATGTCCGCCGGCACCCAGTGCGGTCTTCGGCACCACGACGCCCCCAAGGCTGTTGGCATGGGCCGTCTGGATCTCCACGTCCATCTGGTGCCCCAACAAAGTTTCAGGCGCCTCGACATGCACTGACTGCATGGCCGGACTCCGTCCTAGAATCTGTCCCGGCCGCCGCCCGAACCGGTCGAAGAGCACTGGCAACCGTCGACCCAGGCATGCGCGGTTGAACGCCCGTTGATGGGCATTCAGGCGTTCCTGCAAGGCGACCAACCGTTCGGCCTTCACGGCGTCCGGTACCTGGCGGCGCCCAAGGGCGGCCGCAGGCGTCCCTGGCCGCGGGCTGTATTTGAAGGAGTAGGCTTGAACAAAGCCAACGTCGTCGACGAGACGCAGGGTCTCTGCGAAATCCCGGTCCGTCTCGCCCGGAAAGCCAACGATGAAATCGGACGACAGCGCCAGATCCGGACGGGCGGTGCGCAACGTGTCAATGATGCACCGATACTGGTCGGCCGTGTGTTTTCGGTTCATGGCCGCCAGGACCCGATCGGATCCGCTCTGCACCGGCAAATGCAAGAACGGCATCAATTGCACCACGTCGCGGTGCGCGCTCACCAGCTCTTCGTCGACGTCCAAGGGATGCGACGTCGTGTAGCGCAGCCGAAGCACACCGGTGTGTTCTGCCAGGTGTCGGATCAGGCGCCCCAGACTCCAAGGCCGGCCATCGGGACCGATGCCATGGAAGGCATTGACGTTCTGCCCCAGGAGGGTGATCTCCTTGGCGCCACGTGCCACCAGGCGCTCTGCCTCGGCCAGCACGGCCGCCACCGGCCGGGAGAACTCGGCGCCGCGCGTATACGGCACGACGCAAAAGCTGCAGAACTTGTCGCACCCTTCCTGAACCGATAGATACGCCGACACGCCGGGGGCTACCGCTTCCTCCGGCAACCGGTCGAATTTGGACTCAACCGGGAACTCCGTGTCGACCACGAGCCGCGTCGTTCCATCGATCCGGCTGAGCAATTCGGGCAGACGATGATAGGTCTGTGGTCCGAACACCAAGTCGACGTTGCCCGCCCTAGCCTGCAACGCTTCGCCCTCGGCCTGGGCGACACACCCGGCGACCGCCACAACCATGCGTCCGCCGGCCTTCTGCTTGGCCGACTGCAGCGGACGTAGCCGACCCAGCTCGGAGAAGAGCTTCTCCGCCGCCTTTTCTCTGATGTGGCACGTGTTCAGAATGACCAAATCGGCTCCGTCAGCACGATCGGTCCGTTCATACCCAAGCGGCGCCAGGACGTCCACCATGCGGGTGGAATCGTACTCGTTCATCTGGCAGCCCCAGGTCTTGATATATAGCGCTTTAGGCACTCCGCTCCCATCCGGTCGGTCCGAGTGCGGACGACGGCTCGCCACCGGGCCCAACTCTCCCCACTCGACCGCGTCGTGTACCGCCGCTCCCCGATCCTGTCAACGCCACCGATCTGGGGCTCCTCCCCCGACGGTCAGACGCCGTCCCCTTCAGTCAAGATATTCGCCGCGGGCGCGGCCCTTTCTCGCAACAAGCGCGTACTGCGTTCGAGACGCTGCGCCAGAACGCGCATCACCTGCACGGCGATTTCCGGGAATTCCTTGACCAGGCTGTAAAACAGGTCCTTGGAAATGCACAGCGTGTCGACATTGGTGAGCGCCCGTACCGAGGCCGTGCGCGGCACGTCGCACAACATGGCTACCTCGCCGATGAAATCATTCTTGCCCACCTTGGAGACAGTCATGGTGCCGTGGTTGGTCTGGATCAGCACATCGGCCTCACCGCTGACGATGATGTAGGCCGTGCTGCCCACCTCGCCCTCGCGCACGATGGTTTCACCGCTTTGGAACACCTGGCGTTCGCTGGCAAACGCCAGCAGCTTCAATCGTGATGGTTCGACCTTGGCAAACAGTGGTATCCGCTTGAGCAACTGCACTTCGTCGGCAAGCATCCGGCCTTCCTCCCTTTGCGTCCGGCACCGCCGCCCGGATTACTCATTGGTCAAGAGCGAGCGCAGCACCGAGTCGGGATCTTGCTGCAAGTCGGCGAACGACCCACTCTCCACGAGGTGGCCGTTCTTGAATACCAATACCAGATTGGCCATGCGGGCCAGACCCGGGCGGTGGAGCACCCAGATCAAGCCGCGGCCGGCCCGCTCTTCCAAGATCGCCGCATGCACCCGAGTCTGGCTCTGACCATCTAGCCCACTGGTGGCTTCGTTCAGCACCATCAGGGCCGGTCGCTTTAAAAGGACACGAGCCAGGGCCGTCTTGGCGCGCTGCGCCGCCGACAGCCGCGAACCGGCCACGCCGACCTGCCAGTCCAAACCGACTTCGGTCAAGCAGGTGCGCAGTCCAAGATCGTCGACCAAACCGGCGATCATCTGACGCACCAGGCGGTTGGCCACCTGGGCCTGGCCGTGCGCCAGACGCCCAAACAGGATGTTGTCCTGGATCGAGGCGGCGGAGTTGTATTTGTCCTCATCGAACAACTCCACACTGCCGCGCAATTCGACCGGCAATTCGTCAGCGAAGACGCGGCGCGCCCGGAGCAAGCGGTCCTTGAACGGGTCATCGATCAGACCCAGCCGATGGCGGGTCGGAATCAGCTTGAACACCAGGCCCATCAGCCGGCTCCGCTCCGCCTCGCCGAGTTGGTCCGGGCCGTCGCGCCCAGCGCGCTGCACGATGGTCCGGAACTCCGGCAAATCATCGGCATCGATGAAGCTGAATTGCTCGAAGAGTTCGTGGCCTGGCGGCAGATCGGCGAAGATTTCCACCATGGTCTCCGCCACCTGGCGGCCCGCGTCCAGAAAGCTCGACGTCAGTCCAGCCTTGTCAAGCACGCGCCGCACATAGGGGTGGTCGGACAGGGACTCCACAGCGAACGTCGTGCCGACCGGCGTGCCGAACAACAGATTCTCGGCCACCGTGGCATTGACATTGTAGTGGTCGCGGTCGAAGCGCTCGACCAGCGATCGCAGTGAGTCATGAGCCAGCGCCTCGCGCGCGGCATGGCGTGCTTCGAGAATGCCGTTGGCGATGTCCGGCCGCTGTGCCGGGTCGATGGTGCCATACAGGCCGAAGTCGTAGACGTCGTCCTCCAGATCGACCATGCGCAGGATCGTGAACAGACGAACCGCCAACGCCTCCGGTCCGTCGCACCCGGCGGCTTCGTAATCGATCCAGTCAGCGTCAACATCATGATCGGTGTTGCCCGCAAGCCGCGCCTCCTCCAGACGCTGGCGTTTGCGTGCCAGCACCTCGGGCACCGGCACCGCCGGGCGCAACGGACGGTGTTTAAGACCGTAGACCAAGTTGTCGCGCAACGTCCCCGAAAACAGATACGGGCTGGCGTTCGCGTAACCGATCTGGCGCCCGGTCAAGCTCTCCGGCAGATGCTGGACGTCACGGCCGTCGATGCGGATGCTGCCCGATGATGGCACGGTCAGCCGGGCCAAGAGCGGCGCCAGATCTTCGGTCCCACCGCCCCCCGCATTGACGATGGCCGTCACCCCGGCGAGCGGGATGGTACAGCTCACGCCCTCCAGGATCGTGGTACCGCTCTCTTCCGTCAGGGTGACGTTGGTGAGCTGCATGGTCCCCGCAATCGCCACAGGATCGGCTGGAGATGCCGTCTGCAGCGACTCGTCCATCAGACCGGGCGGCTCGAACTGTTCGATCACTTGCTCGTATTTGATGCGCGCATCTTCTTTTTGTTGATAGTAAATCAGCAGCTCTCGCCATGGTCCGGCCAAATCTTTGTATGCAGCCAACACCGCCACTAGGGCACCAAACGAAAGCTGTCCGGAAATCACAAGATATCCACCGATGGAGTAGAAGAAAAACGGCGTCAATTGGTTGATGAAATTGTTGAGAAACTTGATGAAGAACTTGCGTCGGTAAATCTCGTAACGGATATCGTAAATATCGCCATACCGGTCAGCGATATCGGCAAGGTGCAGAGCCGACGTGTCGTGACTATGGATTTCTTGCACACCGGCAACGGTTTCGCCCAGTTTGTCGGAAATCTGCCGCATGGTGCGAACGCGCATCTTGCCGAGCTGGTTCACACGCCGTTGCAGCTTGGGAATGATATAGCCCTGCAGCGGATACAGTGCGATGGACGCCAGGCCAAGGAATGGGTCCTGTAAGAAGATGAAGACGATATAGACGATCAACGTACCGCCCTGGAAGGCCGGCTGGGCGATGGCCTCGCCGATGAAACCACCGAGTGGCTCCACCTCCGCCGTAATCATGGCGATAATCTCGCCGGAGGAGACCTTGCGGAAACGCGGCAGAGGAAAACGCAGAACTCGGGCGTATAGTTCGTAGCGCAGGCGTCGCAGCATCCGCTCGCCGACCCGCCCCTTATAAGTATTGATGAAATATTTAAAGATACCGTTGATGACGACCATGGTCAGGAACAAACCCGACAGCGCCATCAGATAGCCAATCTGTCCGACGTCCTGACCAAACAGTGTCGTCTCAGGATCGAAGTTGGATATCGCCTCGTTGATGATGATTTTCGGCAGTTCGAGAGTGTAGTAGAGCACCGGAAACGAGGCAACCGTCACCAACAGCAGCAGAACCTGCTGCCGCGCACTGTGGCGCATGATGAAACGGTAAATGGTGGGGGCCATGGGCCGCGCGGCGGGTTTCGGGCTGTCGTCGTCGAGCCGTCGGGCCGGTTCACACCCCGGCCTCGGGCTGCGGCGAGTATAGCCTTGCCAAGCGTCCCGTGACCATGGCAGTTGTTCGCCCCAGAGCCGCTGTGGGAAATTCCGAGTGCCGTCACGCGTCATGGCACAGCAAGACCCGTTGGGTGAGCTGCGTGATGATTCGTGCGCACCGCTGGGTGGTGGCCCGAGGCACGACGCCGGCGACCGTAGGTTCGTGCGACGGATTGATCCTGCGCGCGTTCCGACGCCGTCACTCGGGCACGCAACGCCTGCCCAAAGCAATCAACCCCAACACCATTCGCCCTGCAGTGTCCGTGTCACCGAGGCTTCGTCATGACCAGCCGGTCCGGCCACAACCGTGTCCTCATTTACAGCCACGACAGCTTCGGCCTGGGACATCTCCGGCGATGCCGCACGATCGCCCACGCGCTGGTCGACCAACACCACGACCTGTCGGTGCTGATCCTGTCGGGATCGCCGATCATCGGCAGTTTCGAATTCCGCGCCCGGGTCGATTTCGTCCGCATTCCAGGCGTCATTAAGCTGCGCAACGGTGCTTACACGTCCTTGGCACTGCACATCGACATTGAAGAAACCCTGGCCATGCGGGCGTCGATCATCCGGCACACGGCCGATATCTTCGATCCCGACCTGTTCATCGTCGACAAAGAACCGCTTGGTTTGCGCGGCGAGGTGTTGGAGACGCTGCAAATGCTTAAACAGCGCAACACGCCTCTGGTACTGGGGCTGCGCGACGTAATGGACGAACCGGCGCTGCTGGCACCGGAGTGGCAACGCAAAAACGTCGTGCCAGCCCTGGAGCAGCTCTACGACCAGCTTTGGGTCTACGGCCTGCCGCAAATCTGCGATCCGCTCGACGGAATCGCCGTGCCACACTCGGTACGCCGCAAAATGGTCTACACGGGCTATCTGCGCCGAGCCATGCCGGTGTCGCCGCCCACAGGCCTGGACGCTCCAGAGGAGCCCTTCATCCTGGTCACCGCCGGCGGCGGCGGCGACGGCGAGGCTCTGATTGACTGGGTGCTGCGGGCCTACGAAAGTGACTCACGACTCCCGTTCCGGGCCCTTATCGTGTTTGGACCTTTTCTGGGCAGCGACCGGCAACGGGAGTTCCTGAGCCGTGCGGCCCTGCTGCCCAATGTCGACGCCACCACCTTCGAATTGCACTTCGAACACCTCATGAAGCGCGCCGTCGGCGTGGTCGGCATGGGTGGCTACAACACGTTTTGCGAAATCCTGTCCTACGACAAACCTGCCCTGATCGTGCCGCGCCAGGCACCACGCCGGGAACAGCTCATCCGCGCCACCCGGGCCCGCGATCTGGGTTTGTGCAGCCTCCTGGTCGACGACGGCAACCGCAATGCCGCGGCCATGGCCACCGCCTTGCGGCAGTTGCCGCAGCAGAATCTTCCATCACAGATTATCGTACCAGGATTGCTGGACGGCCTGGGCAACGTCAATCGGCTGGCTGGCCATTGGCTGTCGCAGACCCGCAACAACGGGCGACGCCTGTTTTCGTGGCTCGGTGGACGCCGCCACCGCGCATGATGGAGCCGTTCCCCGCTAGGCTGGACGGCCGGGTGGCCATCGTCGTCAAGGGCTGGCCGCGGTTGTCAGAGACCTTCCTGGCCCAGGAAGTACTGGCCCTGGAGCAACGTGGACTGCGCCAGGTGTTGATCTCGCTGCGCCATCCGACTGACCGCACGGAACACGCGCTGACCCGCGCGGTGCGCGCGCCTGTTCTTTATCTGCCGGAGTATCTGCACCAGGAACCACTCCGTGTGCTGACCGGGCTGTACCGAGCCACCCGGCTGCCCGGCTGGCGGGCTGCCCGGGCCGCCTGGTGGGCCGATCTACGCCTCGATCCAACGCGCAACCGGACGCGCCGTTTCGGCCAAGCCTGCGTGCTCGCCAACGAACTGCCACCTGACGTGCGCTGGCTGCATAGCCACTTCCTGCACACGCCGGCCAGTGTCACCCGCTACGCGGCGCTATTGACCGGCCGGCCATGGAGCGTCTCCGCCCATGCCAAGGATATATGGACCACGCCGGCTTGGGAGAAACGGCGCAAACTGGCGGAGGCGGCTTGGGCCGTCACCTGCACGCGGCAGGGCTGGGTACACCTGCGCGACCTAGCCCCCTGCCCGGATCGGGTTGGCTTGGTCTATCACGGCCTGGACATGGATCGCTTTCCGCCGCCGCCGCCGCGGCCACCGCGGGACGGCCGCAACCCGGCGGAGCCGGTGCGCCTCCTGTCGGTCGGCCGGCTGGTGGAAAAGAAGGGCTTCGACTTGCTCCTGGCTGCCCTGGCACGTCTCGATCCGGACCTGCATTGGCGATGGCGGCACGTCGGCACCGGACCAGAGCGCCGCCGGCTGCACCGCGAAGCCGACCGTCTCGGGTTGACCGACCGCATCACCTGGCTGGGCAGCCAGGCCCATGATACGGTGATTGCCGAATATGCTGCCGCTGACCTATTCATCCTACCCTGTCGCCGTGCCCGCGACGGTGACCAGGACGGATTGCCCAATGTGCTGATGGAAGCCTTGGTCATGGGCGTGGCGGTGCTGTCCGCCGAGACCGCCGCAGTTCCGGAACTGATCGACTCCGGATGCCATGGCATACTGGTTCCACCAAACGATATCACTACCCTGACCACGGCGCTCACCAAGCTTTGCCGCGATCCGGCCGAACGCAGACGGTTAGCCATGGCCGGACGGCAGCGGGTCGTGACCGATTTCACGGCAACGCCCGGCATCGATGCGCTGATGGCCCGGTTCATGGCCGAGCTGGCGATCGAGCCGACCGTCGACGGGCGCTGAGGTGATGCGCATCGCCTTCTATGCACCGCTGAAGGCACCGACCCATCCGGTGCCATCCGGCGACCGCCGCATGGCCCGCATGCTGATGGCGGCCCTCGAAATGGCCGGGCACGAGGTGTTCCTCGCCTGCCGGTTGCGCAGCTGGGACGATGGCCGCCGGTCGGGACGGCCAGAACGCCTCGCCTGCCTTGGCGACCGCATGGCCGGACGGCTCACCGCCCGACTCGGCCGCAAACCACCAGACCTATGGTTCACCTATCACTTATATCACAAAGCACCGGACTATCTCGGCCCAGCGGTATCCCGAGCCCTCGGCATCCCCTATGTGGTGGCCGAAGCATCGTTCGCGCCGAAACGGGCCGACGGCCCCTGGGCAACCGGACATCGCGCCGCCGAACGGGCGATCCGACAGGCCGATCGCATCTTCGTGCTCGCTTCGGTCGACGCCGACTGCCTGCGGCCGCTGGTGCGTGACCCGGCCATGCTGGTGCCGCTGCCGCCGTTTTTGGACACCCGGCCTTATGCGACCATCGCCGAGTCGCGGGCCACGACACGCTCCGCGCTGGCATCGCGTTGGCATCTGGATTCGGACCAACCTTGGATGCTGACGGTGGGTATGATGCGGCCGGGCGACAAGGAACGGTCCTACCAAGTCCTGGCACAGGCGCTGAAGCGCGTGGCCAATCGGCCTTGGACCTTGCTGGTCGCTGGCGATGGTCCGCGCCGTCAGGCCGTGGAAGCCCTGTTCCAGTGCTTCGCACCCGAGCGTGTTCGGTTTCTGGGCGAACAGCGGACTCAGGCCCTGACGGGCTTGTATGCCAGTGCCGACATGATGGTCTGGCCCGCCATCAATGAAGCCTACGGCATGGCGCTGCTGGAAGCCCAAGCCGCCGGCGTGCCGGTGGTGGCCGGGTGCACCGGCGGCGTTCCCGATATTGTACGCGATCGCAGGACCGGCCTGCTGGCACCGCCGGGCGATGTGGACGGTCTGGCCGCAGCGGTGGCAGCGCTGCTTGACGATCCGGCCCGACGGCTGGCGTTCGCCAACCAAGCACGGCATAGTATGCACAACGAGCATGATATTATGGTGGCGGTGCAGCGCCTGCAAGCCGCACTGGTTGGATTGCGTACCGGCCACTGAGGGTTCGGTCGGAGCGTCATTTCGGACAAGAGGCGGACAAGGGGCGTACAAGACGGTATGACCTACATTCTGGTGATTCGCCACGCGGTCACCGACTGGAACGCACAAGGCCGCATCCAGGGCCGTACGGACGTGCCACTTTCCGATGCCGGCCGGACAGCGGCGATGACCTGGAAACTGCCCGCCGGTGCCCACTCGATCCGCTGGTTCGCGAGCCCACTGCAGCGCACCATGGACACGGCTCGCGAGGTTGGCTTGTCGTTCGAGGCCGAACCACGGCTGGCCGAAATGGCGTGGGGCGAGTGGGAAGGCAAGACACTGAAGGAATTGCGCGACTCCGGTGCGCTGACACCGGCGATGGAAGCCTTGGGGCTGGATTTCCGACCCCCTGGAGGCGAAACGCCGCGCGAGGTACAACATCGTGTGCGACCGTGGTTGACCGAGGTGGCGCAATCGCGCAAGCCAGCCGGGGCCGTCACCCACCAGGGCGTTTTGCGCGCCATCTACGCGCTTGCCACAGGGTGGGACATGAAATCGAAACCACCGGTCAAGATGGTCGACGCCTGTGCCCAATGCTTCATGCTCGACCCGGCGGGCACCCCACGCGCGGCCCTACTCAACATCAAACTGTGACGGCCCACCATGCGATTGGTGTTCCATGTCCAGCACCTGCTCGGCATCGGGCACCTGCGCCGCGCCGCCAGTCTGGCTGCCGGCCTGGCCCGACACGGCTTCGCGGTGACCGTGGCGTCGGGCGGCTTTCCCGTAGACGGCATTGGGTTCGGTTCGGCACGGGTGGTGCAGTTGCCACCGGTCCGGGCCGGCGATCCGGCGTTCTCGACCCATGTCACCACCGGCGGACGACCAATCGATGCCGATTGGGAAGCCCGCCGGCTCGCCTCCCTGCGGTCGATCCTCGACGACGTCGATCCCGATGCCGTATTGATCGAAAGCTATCCGTTCGGCCGCCGGCGATTTCGTTTCGAATACGATTTGATATTTGAATGGCGGAAATCCCGCCGCCCTCCGGCCCTGCTCGCCACCTCGGTGCGCGATGTCCTGGTGACGAAACCGAATCCGGAGCGACATCGCGAGACGGTCGACAGGATCCTTCATCACGTCGACAGGGTGCTGGTCCACGGTGATCCGGCCTTGATCCGGTTCGAAGAAACCTTTCCTCTCACGGATCGAATATCGGACAGGCTTATTTATACCGGATACGTAACAGATAGTGAAACCCCCGTCACGGATGGTGTCGGGGATGGTGACGGCAACGGCGAGGTGATCGTTTCCGCCGGTGGCGGCGCGGTCGGCGCTGCCCTTCTCCACACCGCGTTGGCGGCCCGTCCCCTGAGCGCCGCCGCCGGCCTGACTTGGCGCATCCTGTGCGGTCCCGATCTGGCAGCCGAGCATGTCGCCGCCCTGCGCAGCGGCGCCGACCCTGGCGTCTTGGTCGAAGCGAACCGGCCCGACTTCCCCGCCTTGCTCCGGCGCTGCGCCGCCTCAATCAGCCAAGCAGGCTATAATACGGTGCTCGATCTGTTGGCGGCCGGTTGCCCGGCCGTGTTGGTGCCCTTTTCCACCGGACAGGAGACCGAACAAGCGGTGCGGGCGCAGCGGCTGGCAGAACGCGGGGCGGTCACCGTGGTCACCGAAGCCAACTTGACGCCGGACCATCTGGCCCGTGCCATCGACGCTGCCCGCGCTGCTGGACGCCCAATCGTGCCGCCCATTCGACGCGACGGCGCAGCGGCAACGGCCACCATCCTGGCCACCGCACTGACAGGCCGAGCCGGTCAAAAATCTGGCGCAGCCGGGAACACTTAAGCCATTCTGAAACATCCCCATGCTAACGATCCAATGATAGTCACCATGTCCGGTCCCCTGCCCATGTCAACACCCATGACCGAACCGGCCGCCGGACGCGCGGCGGTAAGCGAAGAGTCGGCCGGTGCCTGGCGATCTTTAACGTATGAACTGGACTCCTGGGCCACGGCCGGCCAGCCGGCAACGTTCTGGTGGCGCGACGACGATGCGGTGGACGTGACACCGGCGCTGCACCGGTTGCGGGCATTGTCGACCGAGACCGGTGTGCCGGTGGCCATCAGCGTGGTCCCCATGCATGCGCAGGAGGCGCTGGTCGCTTTCGTCGACGCGTGGCCGTCCGCCTGTGTGTTGCAACACGGTTACGACCACGATAACCATGCCCCCGAAGGAGCAAAGAAAACCGAACTGGCGGCCGGCCGGCCACTCGGGGCCCTTCTGGCCGATGTCGAGCGCGGCCGTGAAGCCCTGCATGCCCTGTTCGGCGACAAGGCGCTGCCCGTGCTGGTTCCACCGTGGAACCGCATCTCCTCGGCCCTGGTCGCCGCACTGCCGAAACTGGGCATGCATGGCCTGTCGGCATTCAAGGGGTTGAAGGTCGCACCGCGGCCCGTGGTCGAGGTCAACACCCACGTTGATGTCATCAATTGGCGTGGGCGAGTGTTCGTCGGTGAAAGGGTGGCGCTGGCGACCGCGGTGGACCATCTGCGGGCCCGCCGGCTCGGCTCCGAAGATCGGACCGAACCGACCGGTCTGCTCTCCCACCATCTGGTGATGGACGAAGCGGCCTGGCACTTCGTCGCCACCTTCCTGGCCGTCACAAAGGCACACCCGGCCGCACGCTGGCTCGACCCCCGTACTGTGTTCAAACCCGCGCCATGACCGACACCATCCTCCGTTACCCGATCAACACGCTCACGGCCGACTATGTCCGAGCAGCCTCCGGTCTCGCGTTGACCGCAGCCCCTTTGCTGCTGATCGAGACCTCCGGCTGGATCGGCGTCCTTCTCGGTAGCTGCGCCATCCTGTTCGGCGTTTTCCTGGTGGCGACCTGGCGCCGGCATATGACCACGCTGCATGTCGACGACACCCGTGTCACCGCCCGTGGGCCGCTCGGCCGAAGCATCGCGTGGGCCGACCTGACCCATCTCAAGCTGGCGTATTACTCCACGCGGCGGGATCGCCGGGACGGCTGGATGGAGCTGACGCTCAAGGCATCCGACGCATCTCTGAAGGTTAATTCGAACTTGCAATGTTTTGATGACGTCGTTAGCCGGGCGACCCGGGCGGCAGAGCGCAACGGCGTCACCCTGAACGCCGCGACTTTGGACAACCTCGCTGCCCTGGGTGTCTGCGTCGACGGCCTCCAAGATGACCGCGCACCCCAGACTGGCGATCCGACGGACCGTCCCGGCGGCAGCACGACCGGAGCCGAAGGGTGAGGCACACCATCACCCGAGCAACGCCCCGGCACGGGCACCGGCGCACGGTTGACAAGGCGGGCACAGGTCTGGTCTCTGCCGGGACAGTGGCCACCATGACATGGCATGGGACTGGGGATCGGGCCGGGAGTCGGAACGAATGACTGATCTCTTGCGGGTCGAGAACCTGAAGGTCGAATTCCACGCTCCCGAAGGCGTGATCCCGGCTGTGCGCGATGTTTCGTTTGCCGTCCAGCCCGGCCGAACCCTGGCACTGGTCGGCGAGTCCGGCTCCGGCAAGACGGTGGTTTCGCAGACCATCATGGGCATCTTGCCGCGCGCGGCGCGTGTTGCTGGCGGCCGGATTCTATTCCGTGATCCGGAAAAGCCGGACACCGTGGTGGACCTTGCGCGCCTACCGCCAACCGGAGCGGCCATGCGTGCCATCCGTGGCGGCCGCATCTCGATCATTTTCCAGGAACCGATGACGTCACTGTCGCCGCTGCACACCGTCGGCGACCAGATCACCGAGGCCCTTGTGCTCCACCGCCCGGTCGACCGGTCCCAAGCTCTGGAATTGTGCCAAGAGATGTTGGCACTGGTGGATTTTCCCGACCCGACGCACGCGCCTGACCGGTATCCGTTCGAATTGTCCGGGGGATTGCGGCAGCGCGCCATGATCGCCATGGCGCTGGTGTGCCATCCTTGCCTGCTGATCGCCGACGAACCAACGACGGCACTGGACGTGACCATTCAAGCGCAGATCCTCAAACTGCTGCACGACCTTCAAGCCGAACTGGGTATGGCGGTCCTGATCATCACCCACGATTTGGGCGTGGTCGCCAATCTGGCTGAGGAGGTCGTCGTCCTGTACCGCGGCGAGGTCATGGAAGCGGGACCGCTGGACACCATCTTCGCGCAACCGCGCCACCCCTATCTCAAGGCTCTGCTGCACGCGGTGCCGCGCTTCCACATGACGCCGGGCGAGAAGCTGGTGCCGATCCGCGAGATCAAGGGCGACGGCGGGCCGTTGCTGCGCCAGACCAAGGAGCCGTGGCCGGACGGCGCCGATGCGGTCGGCCCGCTCCTGCGCGTCGAAGGCGTTTCGAAGCGCTTCGGCGTGCGCAAAGGCGGCTGGCTGCGCGGTCGCAGCGCCGGCATGCTCGCGGTCGACGATGTCAGCTTCGACGTCAAGCGGGGTGAATGCCTGGGGTTGGTCGGGGAATCCGGCTGTGGCAAGACGACGCTCAGCAAGATTTTGATGCGTGCGCTCACACCCGATGCCGGCTCGGTCAGCTTCAACGACCGTGGCCGGCTGGTCGACGTGCTGGGGCTGGTCGGCCGTGACCTGATCGGCTTCCGGCGGCGTCTGCAGTTCATGTTCCAGGACCCGTTCGGCTCGCTGAACCCGCGCATGACCGTGTTCGACGTCATCAGCGAACCGCTGGTCATCCACGGCATCGGCGACAGTGACTACCGCCGCTCACTGGTCAAGGAGCTGATGGCCCTGGTCGGCCTCGATGTGCGCCACTTGCAGCGCTATCCACACAGTTTTTCCGGTGGCCAACGCCAGCGCATCGGCATCGCGCGCGCTCTGGCCCTGCGGCCGGACATGCTGATCTGCGATGAGCCGGTGTCCGCCCTGGACGTGTCGATCCAGGCGCAGATTCTGAACCTACTGAAAGATCTCAAAGATCGACTTGGCCTGACCTATCTGTTCATCTCTCACAACTTGGCCGTCGTCGACTACATCGCCGACCGCATCATGGTGATGTGCCGCGGCCGCATGGTGGAAATCGCCCCGCGCGAAACGCTGTTTCGCACCCCGGTTCACCCCTACACCCAGGCCCTCCTGGCCGCAGTGCCGGAACCTGATCCGCGCTACCCGCTCAACTTCAAGGCACTGCAGGAAGGCCGTGCCTCGGAACCGACGGCTTGGCCCACCCCGTTCACCATCGACGACCGATCGCACCCGCGGCTGATCGATCTTGGTGGTGGCCATTGGGTACGGGCAACCACCAATCCTTGGGAGATGGCCGCATGATCCGCCCCGCCCTGTTGTCCGCGCTGCCCGTTGTCCTGGTGTCGGCGACCGTGCTGCCGGGGGTGTCGCCACCGGCAACCGCCCAGCCGGTTCCGATCGAACCGCCGTCGCTTGAAGCGGCCGTTGCCGCCGGCAGCCTGCCGCCGGTGGCCGAGCGTCTGCCGGTCGAACCGGTGGTGGTCGCCATGGACCGGCCGTACCAGAGCGTCGGCCGGCACGGCGGCGATTTGCGTGTGCTCATGCGCCGGGCCCGGGATACCCGAGTGATCTATGTCTACACCTACGCCCGGCTGGTTGCCATTACACCTGAGCTGGAGTTGGAGCCGGACCTGTTGGCCGAGGTCGAGGTCGAGGAGGGCCGCCGCTTCACCTTGCGCCTGCGGCCCGGGCACCGCTGGTCGGACGGCCACCCGTTCACCGCGGAGGACTTCCGTTACTGGTGGGAAGACAAGGCAAACAATCCGACGCTATCCCCGTTCGGTCCGCCCGCCGAGTATTTGCTCGACGGGCAGCCGCCCGCGGTGGAGATCGTCGACGCGCTGACCGTTCGCTATACCTGGGATAGGCCCAACCCCTATTTCCTGCCTCGGCTGGCCGGCGCCCGGCCGACCGAAATCTACCTGCCGGCGCATTACTTGAAACAGTTCCATGGCACCCATGCCGATCCTGAAGCCCTAGCAGAACGAGTCGAAGCGGCCGGTCAACAGGGGTGGCCACAATTGCACAACCGGCGCGACGACATGAACCGGTTCGACAACCCCGACATGCCCACGCTGCAGCCATGGAACAACACCACCAGGGCGCCCTCGGAACGTTTCGTCTTCGAACGGAACCCATATTATCATCGGATCGACGCGGAGGGACGTCAGCTCCCCTATATCGACCGCATCATCATGAACATCGCCGATTCCAAGATCATCCCGGCCAAGACGGGTGCCGGCGAATCCGACTTGCAGGCCCGCTACATCCGCTTCGACAACTACACCTTCCTCAAGGAAGCGGAATCCCGGCAGGATTTCCAGGTGCGTCTCTGGCGTACCGGGACCGGCGCTCAGATTGCGCTCTATCCAAATCTAAATGTTACGGATCCGCAATGGCATCAATTGGTTCGTGATGTCCGTTTTCGCCGAGCGTTGTCCTTGGGTGTCGACCGGCATGAGATCAATCAGGTCATCTATTACGGCCTCGCCCTGGAATCGAACAACACGGTCCTACCCCAGTCGCCGCTGTTCGATCCGCGTCTGCAGTCCGCCTGGACCGACTTCGACCCGGACCGCGCCAATGCCCTACTGGACGAAATCGGCCTGACCGAACGGGACAGCGGCGGCATTCGGCTGCTGCCGGACGGACGGCCGCTGGAGATCGTGGTCGAAACAGCGGGGGAGAGCACCGAAGAGGTCGACGTGCTGCAGTTGATCAAGGACAGTTGGGCCCGGATTGGTGTCGCCCTGTTCACCAAACCGTCGCAGCTCGAGGTGTTCCGCAACCGCATCTATGCCGGCGAAACAGTCATGGCGGTGGCCAAGGGCGTCGACAACGGCATTCCGACACCAGCCATGGCACCGACCGAGTTCGTGCCGGTGGAACAGGTGCGCTATCAGTGGCCGAAATGGGGACAGTTTTACCAGACCAAAGGGGGCGCTGGCGAAGCCCCCGACATGCCGGCCGGCCAGAAGCTGATGGCTCTGCTGGAGGCCTGGGAAAATGCGACCGAGTCCGGCAGCCGCGCCAAAGCCTGGGGCGAGATTCTGTCGATGCACGCCGAACAGCAATTCACCATCGGCATCGTCAACGGCGTGCCGCAGCCGGTTGTGGTCAACACGGCCCTACGCAACGTGCCGGTTGATGGTCTCTACAACTACGATCCTGGAGCGCATTTCGGCGTGTATCGTCCTGACACCTTCTGGTTCGACCGGTGATTGTTTCGGCTCCGCACTAATCTTGGACGGGTGACGGTTATGTTCGGCTACATCGTTCGTCGGATCATGATCATGATCCCGACCCTGCTGGCGATCAGCATCGTCACCTTCATCATCATCCAACTGCCACCGGGCGATTACCTGACCACGCTCGTATCGGAGCTGCAGAGCCGCGGCGAAAGTGTCGACCAGAGCCGCATCGAGTTCCTGCGCCAGACCTATGGCCTCGACAGGCCGCTCATCGAGCAGTATTTCCTATGGCTCGGGGGCATGTTGACGGGCGACTTCGGCTATTCGTTTGAGTATGGCCTGCCGGTCAGCGATGTGGTGGGCGACCGGCTCTTGCTGACGACGATCGTATCCTTCGCCACGATCATTTTCATCTGGATCGTGTCGTTCCTCATCGGCATTTATTCCGCCACTCATCAATACAGCGCCGGGGATTACGCGCTGAGCTTCCTTGGCTTTCTCGGCCTGGCGACGCCCAATTTCCTGCTCGCTCTGGTGTTGCTCTACTTCGCCAACGTCACCTTCGGCACCTCCATCGGTGGTTTGATGGATCCGGCTTACGTCGACCAGCCCTGGAGCTGGGGCAAGGTCTTGTCGGTGCTGGAGCATCTGTGGATTCCAGTGGTAGTGATCGGCACCTCCGGAACGGCGGCCATGATCCGCCGACTGCGTGCCAATCTTTTGGACGAACTGGACAAACAGTATGTCGTGACCGCACGAGCCAAGGGCTTGCCACCTGGGCGTGCCCTGTTCAAGTACCCGTTGCGGATGGCACTCAATCCGTTCATCGCCGACATCGGCAACCTGCTGCCACAGGTGGTTTCTGGGGCAGCGGTGGTTTCGGTGGTGCTGTCCCTTCCAACGACGGGCCCCATGCTGCTGGAGGCATTGCGCAGCCAAGACATGTATCTGGCCGGTTCGTTCTTGATGTTCCTCGCCATCCTGACCGTAATTGGCATGTTTTTGTCAGACCTGGCGCTGGCCGTGCTGGATCCGCGCATCCGCCTTGAAGGGAAGGCCACGAAATGAGCGCCCCACCGACTGGGTCTGGCGACCCATCGTCACCGCTCGAGTACGACACTCATGGCCGCATGGTGCATTACGTCTCGACGGCGCCGTTCGATCCCTACGCCACCGAGCAACTGACGGCGAAACAAGAACGCTACTATCTCGCCTCACAGTGGCAGCTCATGTGGTGGAAGCTGCGGCGGCACCGGCTGGCCGTTGTGTCGGGAGCGATCCTTCTCGTGCTCTACGTCAGCATCCTGTTCAGCGAAGTGCTGGCGCCCTATGGCCTGGACAGCCGCGATTCCGACCACATTTACGCGCCGCCGCAGGCACTGCACCTGTTCCATGACGGTAGCTTCGTCGGACTTTTCGTTTACGGCTATGACTACCGGCTGAACATGACCACCTTGAAGCGGGAGTACACCGTCAACACCGACAAGATCTATCCGGTGCAGTTCTTCTGCCGCGGCGACAGCTACCGCTTTTGGGGCCTGTTCAAGGCCGATTTCCACCTGTTCTGCTCAAGCCCGGGCGGCACGCTGTATCTTCTGGGCACCGACCGGCTTGGCCGGGACATGCTGAGCCGCATCATCTACGGCACGCGTATCTCGCTCACAGTCGGCCTGATCGGCATCACCATCAGCTTCGCGCTCGGCATCTTCTTTGGTGGCCTGGCGGGCTACTACGGTGGTTGGGTCGACAGCCTGGTTCAAAGGCTGATCGAGATGCTGCGCTCGTTCCCGGAGCTGCCGTTGTGGATGGCCCTATCGGCGGCATTGCCGGTCACCTGGAGTCCGATCCTGATTTATTTCGGAATTACAATCATCCTTGGATTGCTCGACTGGACTGGGCTGGCACGGGCCGTGCGCTCCAAGCTGCTGGCCTTACGCGAGGAGGATTTCTGTACGGCGGCCCAGCTCATGGGCGCCTCGCCGCGCCGCGTGATCGCGCGGCACCTGCTGCCGAGTTTCATGAGCCATCTGATCGCCTCGGCGACCTTGTCGATCCCGGCCATGATCCTGGGGGAGACCGCCTTGTCCTTCCTGGGTCTCGGCCTTCGACCGCCGATCACGAGTTGGGGCGTGCTGTTGAACGAGGCTCAGAACATCAATGTGGTCGCGCTGTATCCCTGGCTGATGCTTCCGGTCGTGCCGGTGATCGTGGTGGTGCTGGCGTTCAATTTCCTAGGCGACGGTCTGCGCGACGCGGCCGACCCGTATCGGTGAGTCCGGTCCACAATCTGGGCATCGCCGGTGGAGCGGGCCATACTTTGGGGCTATACTTAAGGAATGTCTTCGATCTTCCTCATCCTGATGTCCCTGGCGATGCTGGCGGTGCTGGTCTCGCTTGGGGTGGGTCTGGTCGGTCTGGCCCGCGGCGGCGACTTCAACCGGCGCCACGCCAACCGGCTGATGCGGCTGCGCGTCCTATCACAGGGACTGGCCTTGGGGTTTTTTGTGCTGGCCCTGTTTTCGGCCGGCTGAGGTCTCGGGACCTTTTCGGCGGGGCCCCGGGCAGGACCAAGCGTCGGGCGGACGGCAAACCGTCGCGTTTTTCTTTGGCGGCTCCGGGGTCACATCCACGTGGACACCGAGGATTTCCGTCAAGCGTTGTTCCAGACCAACCCAGTCGAGCAGGCTGAGCTTCCGTGCCGGGTCGATTCTGGCCAACCCGTCCACGTCGCTGTCGATGCGTTGGTCCCCGCGCGCCATCGCGCCGAAAAGGGATGGCCGCTCGCCCCCGGCCCGACGCCGATCACCCTGGCAGGCCCTCAGTTTCGCGATCGCCGTTTCCCTATCCATTGCGTGTTTCCACAAGAAGTCGCACGGTCAGGCGTTTCCAGAGGTGTGCCCACCGTAAACCGGTGACCGGACGATGCGCGCCAGAGCTGGCCACCATCGCCACCGGCCAAGCGTCTCCTGTGCCGTCCATGGCGGATGACCGGTGCTGGTATACCATCACGTCCGGCCGATCAGGCAGCGTGTCATCCTCGGCTGCCCGCCGGTCGCCGTCCGTTGACACGCCTTTCCGGCGTTCCTACTGTCGATCGACGGTGAGTTCCGTCAGCGTGACGCATCGGCCCGGCGCGAGGCAACGGTCCGTCGGGCGCTACCGTTCCAAGGGTGCAGCATGAAAGTCCTGGTCCCGGTCAAGCGGGTGATCGACTACAACGTCAAAATCCGGGTCAAGCCCGACGGCACCGGGGTGGAAACCCACAACGTCAAGATGTCCATGAACCCCTTCGACGAGATCGCCGTTGAAGAGGCCGTGCGGCTCAGGGAAAAGAAAGTGGCGACGGAGGTCGTGGCGGTCAGCCTGGGATTGAAGGCGTGCCAAGAGACCCTGCGCACCGCCATGGCGATCGGCGCCGACCGCGGCATCCTGGTCGAGACCGATGCCGACTTGCAACCGCTGGCGGTGGCCAAGGCGCTCAAGGCGCTCGTCGACCGGGAAGAACCCGGCCTGGTGATCATGGGCAAACAGGCGATCGACGACGACAGCAACCAGACCGGCCAAATGCTGGCGGCCTTGCTGGACTGGCCGCAGGGCACCTTCGCCAGCAAACTGGAACCGGGTGACGGCACGATCCAGGTCACGCGGGAAATTGACGGCGGCCTGGAGACCCTGGAACTCACCCTGCCGGCGGTGACAACGGTGGACCTGCGGCTGAATGAGCCGCGGTACGCGACCCTGCCCAACATCATGAAGGCGAAGAAGAAACCCTTGGCCGTGATGACGCCGGCCGATCTCGGGGTCAACGTCGCACCAAGGCTCGAGACCGTCACCGTGGTGGAGCCGCCGCAGCGCCAGGCGGGGATCAAGGTGGACTCGGTGGCGGCCCTGGTGGACAAACTGAAGACCGAAGCGCGGGTGATCTGACCATGCCGATCCTGGTAGTTGCCGAACACGACGCGACCCAGCTCAAACAAGCCACCCTGACCACGCTCGGGGCCGCTGCCAAGCTCGATGGTCCGGTGCATGTTTTGGTGATGGGCAGCGGCTGCCGCACCGCCGCCGAGGCGGCCGCAAAGCTGCCGGGTGTCGAGACCGTGCTCCTGGCGGATGCCGACGCCTTTGCCCATGACCTGGCCGAGGCCATGGCGCCGCCACTGGCCGCGCTCGCCAAATCCTACAGCCATGTGCTGGCCCCGGCGTCCACCTTCGGCAAGAACCTGATGCCCCGGGTGGCGGCCTTGCTGGACGTGGCCATGGCTTCGGACATCACCGATATCGAAAGCGCCGACACGGTGGTGCGTCCGATTTATGCCGGCAACGCCCTGGCGACCGTGCGTTTGACCGATGCGGTGAAGATGATGACGGTGCGCGGCACCGCCTTCGAGCCGGTTGCGACAGAGGATGGCAATGCTGCCGTGCAAGACCTCGCCATGGCTGCACCGGAAGACCTGCGCGTGCGTTTCATCGGCCGCGACGTTTCGGTTTCGGAACGGCCGGAGCTGGGCAGCGCGCGCGTCGTCGTGGCCGGCGGCCGGGGTCTGCAGTCGGCCGAAAACTTCAAGATGCTCGAGGCGCTGGCGGACAAGCTGGGCGGGGCCGTCGGTGCCACCCGCGCGGCGGTCGACGCCGGATTCGTGCCCAACGATCTGCAGGTCGGCCAGACCGGCAAGGTGGTGGCACCCGAGCTGTACATCGCCGTCGGCATTTCCGGCGCCATCCAACATCTGGCGGGGATGAAGGACTCCAAGGTCATCGTCGCCATCAACAAGGATGAAGAGGCGCCGATCTTCCAGGTCTCCGACTTTGGACTTGTGGCCGATCTGTTCAAAGCGGTGCCGGAGCTTTCGGCGGCCGTTGACTAGCGGCCGGCATGGCCGTGCCGAGGTGCCGCCCTGTGAATGGAAGCAGTCCGTATCCCGGCGCAGATGCTGCCGTGCGAAAACCGTCGCCCAAGACGTAACATAAGCGGGTTAGTGTCGGCCTCATGATTGACCAGTCGGTGCCGTCTGCCGTCCCCGCTGTGGGGCTGGACACACCCCGAACTGGGTTGACATGGATTGTAAGCGCCCGTGGACGCCGGGCCGCGTGTCAGGCCGATTTTGCTGCGAGGACGAATCCATGACACAGGAGATCGGGATCATCGGTGCCGGCCAGATGGGTGCGGGCATTTCCCATGTGTGCGCGTTGGCCGGCTATTCGGTGAAACTGTGCGACATCAGCGCCGACGCCCTTGCCAAGGCAGTGGCCGGGATCGAGAAGAACCTCGACCGCCAGGTGGCCAAAGGCAAGACGACCGAAGCGGACAAGACGGCCGCGCTGGCCCGCATCACCACCGGGACCGAACTGGCCATGTTCGGCGACAGCGATCTGGTGATCGAGGCGGCGACGGAAAACGAAACGATCAAGCGGGACATTCTCAAGAAGGTGTGCCCGGTCCTCAAGCCGTCGGCCCTGGTCGCCACCAATACTTCGTCGATTTCCATCACGCGCCTGGCCGCCGCCACCGACCGGCCGGCCAAATTCATCGGCATGCACTTCATGAACCCGGTGCCAGTGATGGAACTGGTGGAGATCATTCGCGGCATCGCCACGGACGAAACCACCTATGAAACGATCCGGGAGATCATCGTCCGGGTCGGCAAGACCGCCGCCGTGGCCGAGGATTTCCCAGCCTTCATCGTCAACCGCATCCTGATCCCGATGGTGAACGAGGCGATCTACGCCTTGTACGAAGGCGTCGGCAACGTCACCTCGATCGATTCGGCCATGAAACTGGGCGCGCGCCACCCCATGGGGCCGCTGGAGTTGGGCGATTTCATCGGGCTCGACACCTGCCTCGCCGTCATGCAGGTGTTGTATGAAGGCTTGGCGGACAGCAAATACCGCCCCTGCCCGCTCCTGGTGAAATACGTCGAAGCCGGCTGGGTCGGCCGCAAGGTCGGCAAGGGCTTCTACGACTATTCGCAGGATCCACCTGTCCCGACTCGCTGATGACCCACGGCGGGCAGGGCATGCCGCCCTGTCCGCCGGTTTTCGAGGCCGACACGCCGACATGCCGGATTTCTCCCGGGGCGCTCCGCAGACCACGGCCCAGCCGCCGCGCCGCTTGCGCGTGCAGTTGGTGCGCGAGACCGGGGCGGCGGTGCGTGCCATTTACCGGGCGCGGGTCGAGCGCGTGTTGGCGGCGCTCGGCGACGATGCGCTCAAGCTGCAGGCGGCAGCGGCGACAAAACCGCGGGATTTCGTGATCCCTTGTCCGGATGCGCCGCTGGTCATGGCGGATCCGCGGGTGTCGGCCCGTCTGAACGCCTTGCGCGAGGGCGGGTTCACCCTAGAACCCGCCGAGATTGTGCAAGAAACCCCTTACGGACGTGTGGTGCGCAACGGCCTCAGGGTTCGGGTTTGACTTTGCTTCGGGCCGCCGCGAAGCCTCCCCAGCCCTCCGGCACGCCCTTGAGCAGGACGGCACGCTGCGGCACCGGCATGGCGATACCCGCAGAATCGAACCGATGCTTGAGCAGGCGGTTGTAGGTGCGGCCGATCTGCCACTGGAAACCGGGCCGGGTCTTGAGTCGGGCCTTGATCACCATGCCGGTCTCGGTGAATCGGTCGACGCCGAGCATTTCCATGGGTTCCAGGATGTGGACGGATTGCGCCGGATCATCGAACAGCCGGTCGGCGGTTTCCTGCATCAAGGCCATGACGCCGTCGGCGTCCTCCTCGAAGCCGACCGCGACGTCGAACAACGCGTAGGAGAACTCCTTGGTGTAGTTGGTCACGGTGCTGATGGTGCCGAACGGAATCGTGTGCAGCTTGCCGGCCAGGTCGCGCAGCCGCAGCGCCCGGATCGACATGCTCTCGACCACACCGGAATGGCCGCCGACCTCGACGACATCGCCGACGGCGGCGGTATCTTCGATCAGCATGAACACGCCAGTGATGACGTCGCGCACCAAAGCCTGCGAACCAAAACCGATGGCAAGACCGATCACACCGGCGCCTGCCAACAGCGGGGTGATGTCGATCCCCAATTCGGACAGGCCGACGAGGACCACGACCGCGAAAACGAGAACGTAGAGCGCGTTGCGCAGCAGCGGCAACACGGTCTTGAAGCGCTGCAGGGTTTCCGGCGGCACACCGCGCTGCTCGCTGGCGGCGATGGACCGTTTGAACACGCCGTCGACGACGCGCACGGCCACGGTCGAAATGGCGATCAAAACGCCGAGCGAAAGCAGGGTTGCGCCAAGCCGCTGGCCCAATTCGCTGGCGATCCAGCTCAAGCCGCCCAGACCCCAGGCTTCCAACAGGGCGAGACCGGCCAGAATGACGATGCCGCCCTGTGCGACAATGGCAATCAGCGACGTGGGCGGCTCCTGGACCGGGGCTTCGGGATCCGTCGGCTCGGCATCGTCGTCCTCCGACAATCGGGCGCCGGTCCCCATGGTTGCGGCACGCGCGCGGGCCTCCAGACGGCCGACCAGAACCATGGCCCCGGTGGCGATCCCCAAGACGGCCAGACTCCACAGTGTTGCCGTGGCGATGAACCGAAACCCGTCTTCCACGCCGGCGGCCCAGACGACGTAAAGGATGGCCAGATACAGGAGGACAAGCCAGTGCCAAACGCCGGCCAGGCGGCGCCGGAGATCGACGGACGGATCGATCGCGGGGCGCGGGGGCGCCAGCGTGTCGACCACGGTCTTGCGATAGCGCCAAACCAGCCGGGCCGGCTGCAGCGTCAAGCCCAAGGCCAGGATCGCAAGAATGGCATCGGACACGGCCGCCGGCAGGCGCAACAGCGTATCCATGGTTGCAACGAAGAAAGCCGACACGGCGAACAGAGCTGCGCGCCGGAGCCGACGGTCCAATTCTCCGGCATCGGAATCGGACAGGTTGATCAAGCGCAGGGGCGCTTCGTGCGACCGCAGCAGCACCGTGACGAACTGGGCGATGCCCCAGTAAACCGCAATGGACAGGACCAGTTGGGTGGTGACGAGCCGCACATGGGACAACGGCGCGATCGCCTCGATCGCCAGAAGCGCCAGGCCTACGAAGATCAGCGGTGCCGGCAGCCGTGACAGCCAATCCAACAGGTTGCGGACAAGCCGGTCACGCCACCGGGTCGCCATTGGGCCACGGGCCACGCGCCGACGCCCCCGATACCCGAGCCAGTACACCGGCAACGTGACCAAAACCGCCGCCGCCAGAACCACACCCAGCGTGCCAAGCAATCCACCCCAATAGACACCCGCTCGGGGGTTGACCGCCTGCGCACGCAGCCAGGTGATGACGTCCGGAAGTCCGGCCAAAGTGTCGATGACGTTCTGACCGCGTTCCACCAACAGCGCGATCCGGTCCGAGATCGTGCGCGTGACTTCCGTTGCCACCGACTCCAGAAGCGGTTCGGTCACGGTTTCCGGGGGTGAGGTTCCGGCGTACGGCGGCGGCCCAGTCCAGAACGCCATCGTGCTGCCCGTGTCCGACTCAGCCGCAACCGTCGCGTCGGCATTGCCCGTCACTTGCTGGACGGCGCGGAGCGCTTCCAGGCGTCCGATCAATCGGTCGCGCGCGGTCTCGTCGCGGAGCACGAGCAGCAGATCGTCGAGTGCCTCGGGCGAGGGAAGCGACGCCGTATCGGTCGGCGTCATCGACTCCGGCGCATCCTGGGCCGTCACGCCACCGGCGACGGCGGAGCAAAGCCCGACCACCACTACCAATATCAGTCGCTTGCGCATGACTCCCACCTCCGCTGCCGGCGTGACGTCATACGACATCCCTGTGTCCGTTGCAGCCGGTCCCGGTCGCAGGGTCTTGCCGAAAATCGGAGAGCCGAGCGCGCGGACTGCCCTTGCGGAGCGGGCCCCGCTAAGCTGACATGCCATACCCTGGACACCCGGCAGGATCAGAGCCATGCCCGCCTTCGACCTTGAATTTGTGCGCCGCCAGTTCCCCGCCTTCGACGACCCGAGCCTGGATGGCTGGGCATTCTTCGAGAACGCCGGCGGGTCCTACCCTTGCCGGCAGGTCTTGGATCGGCTGTTTCGTTTCTATACTGCAACGAAGGTGCAACCGTACGCGCCCTATCCGGCGGCAGAGGCGGCCGGCGCGGCCATGGACGAGGCGTATGCGCGGCTGTCGGCCCTGCTCGGCGTGGCCGAGGACGAGTTGCATTTCGGGCCGTCGACCAGCCAGAACACCTATGTGCTGGCGCAGGCGTTCCGCGCCGGTTGGCGCGCGGGCGACGCCATCATCGTCACCAACCAGGACCACGAGGCGAACAGCGGTGCCTGGCGGCGCCTGGAGAAGACCGGCATTGCGGTGCGCGAGTGGCGGGTCGATCGGGATACCGGCTTGCTCGATCCGGCGGATCTGGAAACGCTGCTTGACGATCGGGTTCGCCTGATCGCCTTTCCGCATTGCTCCAACATCGTCGGCGCGCCCAACCCGGTCCCCGACCTATGCGCCAAGGCGCGGGCAATCGGCGCCGTGTCGGTGGTCGACGGCGTCAGCTATGCACCGCACGGCTTTCCGGACATCGGAGCGCTCGGGGCCGATGTCTATCTGTTCTCATCCTACAAGACCTATGGACCCCACCAAGGGGTCATGACCGTGCGCCGGGCCGTGGCGGAGAACCTCGAGAATCAGGGCCATTTCTTCAATGCCGGCGATCTGCGCAAGACCCTGACCCCGGCCGGCCCGGATCACGCCCAGATCGCCGCCTGCGCCGGCATGGCCGACTACACCGACGTGGTCCACGCCCAGCATTTCGGTGCGACGGCTCCGCCCGTGGAACGGGGACGCCGGGTGCACGATCTGTTCCGGGATCGCGAGCAGACGCTCTTGGCCCCGCTGTTAGATTACTTGCGAGGCCGGAACGATATTCGGATCATGGGTCCAACAACGGCCGAGACCCGGTGTCCGACGGTGGCTCTGGCCCTCACACGGCCGGGCACGGAGGCCGCGGCCGCCCTGGCGCAGCACCGCATCATGGCCGGTGGTGGCCATTTCTATGCCCACCGTCTGGTCGAGGCCATGGGCGTGGACCCGGAACACGGGGTGTTGCGCCTATCGTTCACGCATTACACGGCCCCGGAGGAGATCGACCGCTTGATCACGGCGTTGGACGCGGTGTTGTGAACACCGGCTGGCGGTCAGGGTGGGGGCAACGCCTCGACAGCGCGGCGCCGAGCCGCCATGTCGCTGTCGACGACGTTCCTGCTCGAGCCGCCGACCGTATCCATGACCGACCATCCCACCGCCCAGTTGCGGGCCATCGCCACCGCCGTGCCAGACCACGCGCTTTCGCAGGCGGATGCGTTGTCCCTTGCCGAATCGGTGTTCGGCAGCCGGTTCGACGCCTTCGACTCGCTCAAACCGGTGTTCGCCAATGCCGGGATCGCCGGCCGGCGCTTGGCCATGCCGGTGGACTGGTACCCTTGACCAGCGCGACTGGAGGGATCGGACCGAGGCCTATCTCGGCGCGGCGACCGCCCTGTTCGGCCGGGTGGCAAACCGGGCGCTGCAGGAAGCGGGCCTGCGCGCTGACGAGATCGACGTGGTGGTTACGGTATCGTCCACCGGAATCGCCACACCCACCTTGGACGCACGGGCTGGGCCGGGACTCGGACTACGTCCCGATGTGGCCCGGGTGCCGGTGTTCGGCCTGGGCTGCGCCGGCGGCGTAACCGGCCTGTCCCTGGCCGCGCGCCTGGCCCTGTCCCAGCCCGGCACGCGGGTGCTCTTGGTCGCCGTCGAACTCTGCTCCATCGCCTTTCGCCTGGACCGGTTGACCAAGGCGAACATCGTCGCCACGGCGCTGTTCGGCGACGGCGCCGCAGCGGCGGTGGTCTGCAGCGGGGACGGCGGAAACCGTGGTGCCGTTGAGATCGACGTCGGCTTCGAGTACCAGTGGCCCGAGACGCTGGGCATCATGGGCTGGAATGTGGATCCGATCGGTTTCGACGTGGTGTTCGACCGCGCCATTCCGCCGTTCACGCGCCGCCACTTCGGTTCGGCGTTCACGATAATGCTGGATCGTCTCGGTCTCGACATGACATCGCTGGCGCGTTTGTCGTTCCATCCCGGCGGCACCAAGGTCTTGGAGGCGATCGAGGGCGCGCTGGACCTGGGTGCCGGGCAACTGGATGTGGAGCGTGCCGTGCTGCACGACCATGGCAACATGTCGGCACCGACGGCGCTGTTCGTTTTGCAGCGCGTCCTGTGCGCCGCCCAGCCCGGGATATCGCTGCTGTCGGCGCTGGGCCCCGGCTTCACCGCCTCCACCGTTCCGGTCACGGTGCGGTCATGACCTGGGCGATTCTGGTGCTGGCGCTGGTGACGGCGCAACGGCTCGGGGAGCTGTGGCTGTCGGCACGCAACACCCGGGCGTTGCTGGCGCGCGGAGGCACCGAGGTCGCGCCGGAGCACTTTCCGGTGATCGTGGCGGTGCATGCGGCTTGGCTGGCCGGACTGTGGGTGTTGGCGTGGGATGCGGCGATCGAGACGGGATGGCTGGCCGTCTTCATGGCACTGCAGGGTTTGCGGATCTGGGTGATGGCCAGTCTGGGCGCGCGCTGGACCACGCGGATCATCGTGCTGCCCGGCGTGGCAAAGGTGCGGCGAGGGCCCTACCGCGCCCTGCCACACCCGAACTATGCCGTCGTGGCGTGCGAGATCGCCGTCCTACCATTGGCATTCGGCCTGCCAACCTTCGCCGCCCTGTTCTCGGTGGCGAATGCCGTGATCTTGTTCACCCGCATCGACCACGAGGCCCGCGCCCTCGACCGCGCCCACTGATGTGGGGTCCAGGGGGCCAAGCCCCCTGGCGGGGGTGCGGGGGCAGCGCCCCCCCCCCGCCAATGGCCGCCAGGCCATGGCTTACGCGTCCAACCGGTCCTCCAGATACGCCGTCACCTCCTCCGTGCCCATTTCCAGGTGCCCCGCTTCCGGCACGATGCGCGCGCCCGCTTCCACGAGGCGCTGCACACAGCGCAGATAGTCGCCCGTTTCGCGGCCGGGACAATTCGTGGAGCCGTGGATCGCCGTGCCGAGTGCCGCGCCGCCGAACATGTTGACTCGTTCCAGATCGACTCCGAGGCCGATATAGAATGCGACGGTGTCGGCATGGCCCCACCAGGCGGCGGCATGGATCGGCGGCATGTCGGATTCGCCCGGATGGTTCGGATCGAAGCCGAGGTCTGCCATGAGGCGCAGGATCGGCAGGCTGTCCGCCGCCATGGCAAGGTCGGTCTGGCGCTGGCGATCTCGCGGCGTGAGGGCGTTCCAAACCTCGGGATGTTCGGCCAGGATGGTCCGCGCGCGGTCCGCGTCGTCGGCAGCGATGGCGGCGAGAAACGTTTCGGCCGGAGCAAGCGCCGTGTCGGCTCCGCGTCCGGCCAGCATCTCGGCCATGGACCGGTTGCCGCAAGCAATGGCGAGGGCATAGGGCGTGCGGCCGTCGAAACGGGCGGCCAGATCCACGCCATGGTCGACCAGAACGGTACCGATGTCGCCGGAGCGACCGCGCAGAATGGCGTGGTGCAGGGCGTTGCGCCGGTCCTTGGGTCGGTCCGTCGGGTGGTCGTAGACGGGGGCGTTCGGGTCGGCACCGTTGGCCAGGAACAGGCGGACGCCGTCCGGGTTTTCCCGATCGAGCATGCGGAAGAAGGCGTTGGTGCGGCCGATTTCCGCGCCATGGGCAAACAGCAACCGGACACCGTCCAGGGTTTCCAGTTCGGTCGCGTGATAGAGCGATTCGTTGTCGTTGGGGTTGGCGCCGCGCGCCAGCAGGGCCTGCGCCAGGGCCAGGTTGCCGGCATGGCCCAGGGCGCCATACAGCGCCGACAGTTGGTGATCCGATCCTAGTTCGGCCGGGAAACCTTGGTTGATGTCGGCGCCGGCGCTCAGCAACGCGTCAAGCAGGGCAACCATGGCCTCGACGGCACCCGGGTCCCGCTGATGCAGCTTGGAGAAGCAGAGGTGGTGCAGCGGCCAGCGGCGGCCGATGGGGGTGACGGCAAGCGACGGGTCGCGATCCAAGGCAGCGCGAACCGCATCACGGCGGGCGAAGGCCAGTTGCAGGCCGAGATGGGCGTCGACCAGGCTCGGGTCGAGGGCCAACAGCCGGTCGACCCGGTGGAACGCCCCGTTGGCAATGGCGCGTTCCAACGCGGTGATGCGGTCCGCCCGGCTGAGCGCCGCGGTCTCCACGGCCAGCTTGAGACGCGGCCAGCTCTCGGCGCCGGCCTCGCGTGCGATCACATGCAGGCAGTCGGCATGCACGGCCTGATCGGGCCCTTTGCGGTCGCCGAACACGGCCCGGAAGCGGTCCCGGGCGGCGGCGTCGCCGGCGGCCAAGGCGCGGCGGAGCGCCTTTGCGGCTTTCTTGGCGGAGTCGAGGTATTGCGGCCGGCGCTCTGCCGGCGTGTCGGTCGCGGTCATGACGTCTTCTCCCATTGGCCTTGGTCCACCGGCCGGCCCAGAGCAAGACGTGTGATTCGCGCAGGCGACGGAAACGGGGTGAGGCGGCTCTTTCCGTGGACAGGCGGCGCCCCCGCGCGCGCATAACCTATATTGGCAGCAAGCCCCCGGGTGCCGCAAGACCCTGGAGCAAGACCGCGGGTGGGTGGCGCATGGCGAGCGCCGTGAACCGGAAACAGGGGAGATGCAGCATGGAACCCGACTTCGATCGCATTGATGACGCCGTTCTCGCTCTCTTGTGGTTGACGCTGCACGAGGGGGATCGGGCCTGGAAAGGCTTCGATTGGGAGTGCCTGAACCGGCTGCACGAGAAGGGCATGATCTTCAATCCGGTCAACAAGGCGAAGTCGGTGGTGTTGACCGACGAAGGCGTCGAACGATCGGAACGGCTGTTCCGAGAGCAGTTCTGCCGCTGACGCACCGTCACGGTCTCTTCGCTTGACCGGTTTTGCTGCGGTGCACATGGTCGGCCCGCGTAGCGGGCAGGCCGGTGCCAAGCGGAGAGGATCGACGCATGACGGCGCGGATGGAGACAAACGGGGCTGCAAAGCCCGCAGGGACACCCGGCGAGGTGTTTCTGGCGTTCCTCAAACTGGGGCTGACGTCGTTCGGCGGGCCGATCGCCCATCTGGGTTTCTTCCGTGACGAACTGGTGACGCGGCGGAAGTGGATCGACGACGCCGGTTATGCGGATCTGGTCGCGTTGTGCCAGTTCCTGCCCGGGCCGGCGAGCAGCCAGGTGGGCTTTGCGCTCGGCCTGCTGCGCGGCGGGCCGCTTGGCGCTCTGGCCGCCTGGACCGCCTTTACCCTGCCGTCGGCGACCCTTTTGGTGGTGTTTGCGTTCGGTGCCACAGCCTTTGATGGTGCCGCGGACAGCGCGGTGCTGCATAGCTTGAAGGTGGTGGCCGTGGCCGTGGTCGCGCATGCCGTGTGGGGCATGGCGCGAAATCTGTGCCCGGACCGGCAGCGCGCCAGCATCGCCGTGGCGGCGGTGTTCGTGCTGGCGTTCGTCGGCGGTGCCATCGGCCAGATCGGCGCGATCATCCTCGGCGGCCTGGCCGGCCTGTGGCTGTACCGCGATGGCGGGGCCCAGACGGCGGGCCACCTGCCGTTCTCCGTGCCTCCGGGGATCGGGATGGGGCTGCTGCTCGCCTTCGGGGTCCTGCTGGTCGGACTGCCGGTTGCGGCGAGTTTGATCGACAGCCAGGCACTGCGGCTGTTCGACGGCTTCTACCGGGCCGGCGCCCTGGTGTTCGGCGGCGGCCATGTGGTTCTGCCGCTGCTGGAGACCAGCGTCGTCGAACCGGACTGGGTGAGCCAGGACTCCTTCCTGGCCGGCTACGGGGCGGCCCAAGCGATCCCCGGGCCCTTGTTCACCTTCGCCGCCTATCTGGGCACCGTCTCGGCACCGGACCCGAACGGCCTCCTTGGGGCCATCGTTTGCCTGATCGGCGTGTTCCTGCCCGGCCTCCTGCTGGTGGTCGGCGCGGTGCCGTTCTGGGATGCGTTGCGCTCCCGGCCGGTGGCCCAGGCGGGCTTGCGCGGCGCCAACGCGGCCGTGGTCGGCATTCTGGGCACGGCGCTTTACTCTCCGGTGTGGACCAGCGCCATTCTAACCCCAACGGATTTTGCCCTGGCCCTGCTCGGCTTCGCGCTCCTGGCGGCATGGACGGTACCGCCGTGGATGGTGGTGTTGCTGCTCGCCGTGCTCGGCACGGGCTTGTCGTTAGTCGTGTAGGCGCCGGGATCAGGCCTGGGAGCCAACGGACGCCTTGGCCGACATGGGCCAGGACGATACGGCGGCCATGCCCAGGCAGACGCCGGCCAGACCCAGCACCACCAACACGGATAGCCGGCGTACCGGCACCATGACGCCCAAACGCCCGAGCTGCGCCATATACAAAGCGCTCATCAGGGTCGCCACCAATAGGGGCGGCACCAAACTGCCCATGGCTCAAACCGAAGGTCTGGCGCAGAGGTTCGGAATAGAGCGCGATGAAGACGGTCTGCCCGACGCTGGAGCCGAGCGCCATCAGGAACCCGGCGGTCAGCCACCGGGCGTCGTCGCGGAGGAAAGTGAGAAGGGACATGCCGTGACTGGTACACTGCCGATCCAGACGAAAGCGAGAACGACGGTCCCGAATGCTGCCCATTTGGCTCATAGCCGATGCGCGCTACCGAAACTCGGTGGTCGTGGCGTGCACAATCATAACTAAAAATCGTCATAGTCGTTCGGCATACTGCGGGAATTGGTCACGACACTGGCGTCGACGTAAGTAAAGACTCGACACGGTCTCGTTTCAATTGTCGGACTGCTCAGGAGACACCTCATGCGACACATGTTATTCATGGCTTTAGCCGGCTTGACCGCCGGACCATTGCTCGGTCTCGGCCTGTTCGGCCAAGTGGCGACGGCGGCATCCCTTACCTTGACCACGGAAGAGTATCCGCCGTTCAATTTCGTCAACCCGGCCGAGACCAACGCGGTTTCCGGCATCACGACGGATGTGGTGCGTGAGATCATGCGCCGGACCGGAACGGGCCACACCATCCACCTGCTGCCTTGGCAGCGCGCCTACAATGCTGCACTCCAGCAGCCGGATCACTGCGTGTTCTCCACCACCATTACGGACGAACGCCTGCCCTTGTTCAAATGGGTCGGTCCGATCGTCGACAACGATTGGGTCATGTACGCCAAGGCAGGGTCACCCTTGGAGCTTGCCTCGTTGGACGAGGCCCGGGGCCGGACCGTGGGTGGCTATACCGGTGATGCCGTGGCTCTGTATCTTGCTGACCAAGGATTTACCCTGAGCCTGGTGAAGAACGACCGCCTGAACGCGCGCATGATCGAAGCCGGTCGGATCGACCTGTGGGCAAGCGGCAGTAAGCTCGCGCCCTATCTGGCCAAGAGCGAAGGCACCAGCGGTTTGAAGCCACTGTTCACTTTCCGCCAAACCCAGTTGGGCCTGGCCTGCCACCTCGCCGTGGACGATGCCGTAATCGACGAGCTGCAAGCGGCGCTCGATGCGGTCAAGGCCGACGGCACGCTGGCCGCCATTGAAGCCAAATACCGGTAGTCCGAGCGATGCGGTGGAGCCCTCTGGCACCGCCGGAGGGCTCCATCACACCTGCGTCCATCATTGCGGTGGCGATGCGTTGGATTCAGGCGCAGCAGCTTGGGCTAATGCATCTCCGCTCATCACCGTCGCGACAAATGTGAAATCACTGCCGTTGCATAGGCTGCGCATTCTGCTGAAGAAAGCATCCACCGCAACCCGGTGCGGCAGAGAACCGAGGCTAATCCGTCTGACGCCCAAAGCCGAAAGCTGCGCCAAGGTGAGCGGTGCCGGGCCGAATCCACCCAGGACGTTGACGGGCACCCCGACCGACCGCACGATTTGACGGACGTCATCTTCAGTGCTCAAACCGGGGGCATACAGCACATCGGCCCCGGCCGCTTCGAACAAGCGCAACCGCCGAATCGCTTCCGGGAGGGGGTCCGGATGCCCGGTCAAGAAACACTCGGCCCGCCCTGTCAACACGAAGTCGGCCCCAGCGGCAACCGCCGCGGCTTTGCCGGCACGGATTCGCTCTGCGGCGAATTCGGCATCGTAAAGCGGATCGTCGTCGCGGCCGGTGGCGTCTTCGATGGAACACCCCGCCGCTCCAACGGCGATAGCCTGGCGCACCGTTTCTGCCACGTCGTCCGGACTGTCACCGAAACCGTTCTCCAGGTCGCCATTAACCGGTAAGGACGTGGCCGCCACGATTCCCGCCAGATGCGCGATCGCCTCGTCGCGCCTGACGGCTGCGGCCTGGTCCGGCTTGCCCAAAGCGAAGGCCAACGCCGCGCTGGAGGTGGCCAAGGCCTGGAAGCCCAGATTGGCTAACAGGCGCGCCGTACCGACGTCGAACGGATTGGGCATAAGAAATGCGCTAGACGCTTCGTGCAAGGCCCGAAAGGCGGCGGTGCGCTCGGCTTGTGTCGGCATGGGGTGCTCCTCCGTCCCTTACCAACCACCGTGACCCGGTGATCGCATTAGACTACAGACCCGTTGCCCACGCACCCGACCCAATTTCAGGACGCAGCCCGGCGCCCATTGTCGGACGGCCCTGGTCCCCGCCCGCTGGTGCCGGCTAACCGTCAGAGCCCTCTCGGCTCACTCCGGTCCGCGAAATGGGACGACGAACCTATCAGCCATACGCGGGGTCCGTTGCCGCCGGAACGAGTGCGGCGGTCCGCGGCGGGAAGCCGTGTCGAACACCACACAGGCCAGCGCCGGCGTGCCGTCGATGCAGACCGGTCGCTCCTGCCGATCACTGAAGCCCTGCAAGCGCTGCGAGCGGAGGGTGGTGTCAGGTTCGGCGATCCGGACGGGCTCGCCCGCATCCTGAATGCCGCCCTGGTCGACCTGGCGCTCCGGATCGCCGCCACGTCCGAGCGCGCACAAGCGGAACGCCCAGCTCTGCTCGGCCGTTTGGGACTCCGATCGGTTCCGGTCAATCGGGCCGCCACCGCCCAGCAGACTCATGGACACGACAAGACGAGGCCACCCATGATGCGGGCGATGGCGTTCCCTGAGTTGGGGCCAGCGCCCCTCCTAACCTGTCTCAGCGACCGGCTTGCGGTGGCGACGGGGAGTCAGTATGGCGCCGCGACCGGTGTCAGGCCGACGTACACGGTCTTGACCTGGGAATAGTGCTCGATCGCGGCTTTGGCGTTCTCACGCCCGAGGCCCGAGGCTTTGACACCGCCGAACGGAATTTCCACCGGCGTCAGATTGTAGCTGTTGATCCAGCACAAGCCGGCCTGAAGCCGCGCAGCGACCCGATGGGCCCGGGTCAAATCGCGGGTGAAGACACCGGCGGCCAGCCCGAACACCGTGGCGTTGGCACGCCGGATTGCCTCCGCCTCGGTGTCGAAGGTGAGGACCGACACCACCGGCCCGAAAATCTCCTCGCGGGCGATGGTCATTTCGTCGGACACATCGGCGAAGACCGTGGGTGCGACATAGAAACCGGGGCGATCGATGCGGTGACCGCCGGTGACCAGTGTGGCACCGTCGCGCAGGCCGGCAGCAATAAAGCCAAGAACGCGCTGTCTCTGCGTTTCGGAGACGAGCGGACCGAAATGGGTGGCCGGGTCGAGCGGATCGCCGATGACAATCCCGGCGAGCCGAGCGGTCAGCCGATCCAGGACAGCGTCTCTGATCGATCGATGCACGAAGACGCGTGTCCCGTTCGAGCACACCTGTCCGGACGAATAGAAATTGCCAAGAATGATTCCGCCAATGGCGGAGTCAAGGTCGGCATCGTCGAACACCAGGATCGGCGATTTGCCGCCGAGTTCCAGGGTTGCGTGGGCCAGGCGAGCGGCCGCGGCGGTGTAGACCTTGCGGCCAGTGGGTACCGAACCGGTGAGGGACACCTTGGCCACCCGAGGATCGTCGACAAGCCTGGCGGCGACCGCACCCGGCCCCTGGATGACATTGAACACACCGTCGGGGAGACCGGCCTCGGTCAAGATTTCTGCAAGTTTGAGGGCGCAGAGCGGGGTAACCTCCGAGGGCTTGAAGACCATGGCGTTGCCGCAGGCAAGCGCGGGAGCCGCCTTCCAACAGGCGATCTGGGTCGGGTAGTTCCACGCGCCGATGCCGACACAAACGCCGAGCGGCTCGCGGACGGTGTAGGCAAAATCATGGCCCAATGGCATGCATTCGCCGGTCAGACTGCCAGCCAGGCCGCCAAAATACTCAAGCGCATCGGCACCGCTGGTGGCATCGGCGACCAAGGTTTCCTGGATCGGCTTGCCGGTATCGATGGTCTCCAATTCCGAGAGCGCCCGGTTATGCTTTCGGATGAGGTCGGCCGCGCGGCGGAGCACCCGGCCACGCTCCGTTCCGGTGCGGGCGGCCCAGTCGGCCTGGGTGGATTGGGCCGCCGAAAGGGCCGCATCGAGAATCCGGTCGGTCGCTGCATGGACAGTGGCAACCACCTCGCCGGTCGCCGGGTAGATAACGGGTATGGCGTCCCCCGCCGCATCGTCGACATATCCGCCATTGACGTGGTGGCTCGCGACCGGCTGCGCGATTCGCGGAAGGTTCGAGGTCATGCCGAGCGCTCTCTGCCGACGGTGCGGGTCAAGACCCGGATACGGCTATCCCATTCGCCGCGGTCGACGTAGCACCCGCGCAGGCGGCGCAGGCCGGTCGACGGATCGAAGGCACCGCGCCCATGCAGCACCCGGCGGTTGTCGAACACAACCATCTGGCCACCGGTCAACCGCAATGAGACGACATAGCGGTCACTGCGGGTCGCCGCCATATAGGCACGGTAGGCACGATAGTATGCCTGCATGGTTTCCGGCGGCATGTCGAAGACACCGGCAATATGGGCGTTGAAACGGATTTCCGAGATCGTGGCGTCGGACCGCGTGACGATGACCCGGTCATGCCGGCGGATGTCGTAGTCCCGATCGTGGAAGCGCAAGGGGATATCGACGTTGGCCAAGCAAGCGTAGGCCTCGGGATCGGACACCCGCAGATCCTCGGCGATGGCGAAGCCGTCGCAAAAAAGCGACCCGCCGCCTGTGGCCGTATTGGTCAGACAGTGTAGGAACTGGAACCCAGGTGGCACCTCCTGATTGGGCAGGTCGGTGTGCAGAGGCAACCGTTCGGCGGTATAGGCCAGATTGTTCGGCTCCAGTTTGGACTCCACATCGAACGTCGTGCCGAAATTGGTTTCCCGCAGGAAGCCAACGCGCCGGGCAACCCGCATGCCCGCCTCCGGATCATCCTCCAAGCCGTCCACCAGGGCGAGTCCGGTCCGCTTCGCCGCGCACAGCCAGGCCTGCAGGGCCGTGTCGTCATGCATCAAGGCATCGGCCTGCGCCCTGGGCAACTGCGACGACGTCATGTCGCCGCGCCAGAGCTGCGGTGGGATCGCCGCCGGGTCGTGGGCGCGCCGGCCAGGGCGATAGGCACGCAGCCAATCGAGCACAAATCGGCTGCAGTGCCCCTCCTCGTTCCAGACAATGGTCAGGTCCTGGCCATCCAGCGATGCCGTGACCGGGGCGATACCGGCGGAAACGCTGAGCAGGTCGAACGTGCGCTCGCCCGCCTGCGGGTGAACCCCGGATGGACAGTTGTCGCGCAGCCAAAGAAAGGGGAAGCATCCGACATCGCCGTCTGCCCAATGCAGGCGGATGCAGGCATGCGCCGCGTCAATGTGAAGCGTTACCATGGGCGTGATCCTTGTTGGTGAGGGTATGACAGGCTTGTCCGCTCTGCGGTGTCACACCATCAGCAACCGGAAGGCCACCACCATTGTGTCTTGGCATAGGGGGCGTGCGCCGTTCGCCCAAGGGCGAGCTTGGCGCCGGCGCGGGGTACACCTCCGGCCCGGCTCGCTCTCGACCCGGACCAAATCGCAACGGGATTGGAACCCGTCGTGCCTTTCTCCAAACGCTCTCGCGCCATCGGTGGGTCATCCTTGGCCCAGGGTCGCAGTTTTCAGTCGGCGACAAGAAAGGGTGATGCAGAACCGACGTCCCGTGCAACAGCTTTCGACGACTCCACGTGCCGACGGCGTCTCGCACGCCGGACAAACCCACGACGACCGACCTCCATCAATCCGTCACGACAATCGCGACACCCTGCACGTCACTCTGCCGGGCCCATCACCAGGTTGGGCAACCAAAGCGTGATCTCCGGGAAGCTGGCAATCAGGATCAGCGCAACGAGGGGCGGCATGAGAAGCGGCAGGATTGCGACGGCCAGACGCTCGAACCTGACGCCGGAAACGGCGGACATCAGGTAAAGACCTATTCCCAAGGGGGGCGTTGCAATCCCGAGCAGCAGGGCAAGCGTGATGACCATACCGAACTGCACACGGTCGATGCCGAACGCATCGGCCGCCGGCAGCAACAGCGGCAGCAGTATGATCTTGGCCGGCGTCGCCTCCATGAAGCAGCCAATGACAACCAGCAACACGATCACAAAGGCCATGAACAGCGCCTTGCCGTCGATGGCGTCCAGCAAACCCGAGGCGAACGCCTGCGGCACCTGTTCGAACGCGAACAGCCAGCCCATGGTCTGGGACGCTCCGATGATCATCATGATCAAAGCCGACAGAAGCGCGCTCTCGCTGAGGGAACGCCAAAGCACCGTGAGTGTGAGCTTGCGGTAGGCAAGGCCGATCAGAAGCGAATAGACGCAAGCCACCACGCCCGCTTCGGTCGCCGTCGCGAACCCGAAGACGATCGCGCCCAGAATAATACCTGGCGCCACGAGAGCCGGAATGCCGTCCAGAACGGCGCGGCCGACTTGCGTCATCGTGGCCGGCGCCTCGCGCGGCATTGGCTGCCAAATCGACAAGACCCGGATATAGGCGATGAACGACGCCGCAACGAGAAGGCCCGGCACGATCCCCGCCAGAAACAGGCGTGCGACCGACTCGTTGGCCAGCCACGCATAGACGATCAGGCTGATCGACGGCGGCACGATGGGACCGACCAGAGATGTCGCCACCGTCAAAGCGGCGGCAAATTCATGGGAATATCCCCGCTCCCGCATGGCCTTGACCTCGATCTGGCCAAGTCCGGCGATATCCGCCGTTGCCGCGCCGGAAACGCCCGCAAAAATCAGCGAGGCGAGAACGTTCACATAAGCCAGGCCGGCCCGCACGCTGCCCACGATCGCCAGCGCAAAATTGAAGATCTTGTCGGTCATCCCAACGGCGTTCATGAGGCTGCCCGCCAGGATGAAGAAGGGGATAGCCAGGAGCGCCGGTTTGCTTGCCCCGTCCAGAATCTGTTGGGGAAACACCATGGCGAAATCCAAGAGCCCGGCCCAATAGAGTCCGGCAACCGTTCCGGCACCGATGGCAATGGTGACGGGCACACCGAAGAGCATGAGCACCACGAAGCACCCGATAACGACGAAGCCGAGAGTCATTCCGGCGCTCCCCCATCCCGCGCGTCCTGCGCACGACTTGCTTCGACGGGATTGATCGCCCCGGTGGCGACCTGCAACGCATGGACCGCGAAATGGGCCGTCAGGCCGGCCGCCGTAACGAAGAGAGGCACGCTTTGCACCCAGATCGGCAGAGGAATGGCCTCCATGTTGCCGACCTGAAGGGCCAGGAATCCGGCTGCCGGCGAAAGAATCATGAACATGAAAATCAGGCCGATGCCATCCGCGGCAATGGCCAGGAGGCGCCGCAGCATGGGAGGCAGCCGTCCCGAGATCAGCTCGACGACCACGTCGCGGTTCCTGCGGATGTAGACGTAGAAGCCGAGGCACGCCATCCAGGCAAACATCAGGATCGACCAGTGAAAAACCCAATCGATCGCATGGCCGAGAAACGATCTGGAGACGATATTGATCGCGTTGATGGTCAGCATGGCGAAGAGAAGGAGTGCGATCGCGGCGTGGAAAACCGCCGCGATCGCATCCAGGACCGTTCCGACCGCCCGAAGGGCCAATGCCATCACCGAGAGCTTTCGCGAGCCGCCTCGACAGCTTCGAGGAGACCATCCGGCAGCTCGCCGGCGTCCGCGCGGGCCGCATAGAGCGTCGCCGTCCGGGCAATCAGGGCCGACGTATCGAAGCTGTCGGAATAGGTCACGCCATCCAGAGCCTCGAGCCGCTCGACCGTGGCTTCAGCACCGGACATGATCTGATCCCAAGCAAAGGCCGCCGACTCGGCGTGTGCTTGAAGCAGAGCGTTCCGGTTCTCTTGCGACACCCCGTCGAACGCCGCCTGATTCATCATGAAGGCGATCGCCTGCGGGTATTCGTCGGTGCGCACGATATTGGGAGCGACCTCGTAGAAGCGGGTGGATTCGATCAGTTCCAGTGGCGACGTGACCGCGCCGACAATGGTGCGGTTGATGCCGTCATAGACTTCGCCCCAAGGCAGGACGACGACTTCCGCACCGAGATTGTTCCAGACATCGATGACGATCTGGCTGTTGAACTGGCGGATGCGAAGGCCGGCGATGTCATCGGCCGAGGTGAGCGGTTCGACGGTGAGCAGCGTGCGGAAGGAGCCGCGCGGGAAGGACGGTGCATCCCCGAGCACCGTGATGCCAGAAGCCTCCGTCACATTGGCGAGCCAGCCCTGAACCAGATCACCGCGGATGAACGCCGCCCAGTGATCATAATCATCGAACAGGAACGGGGCGGACGCGTAGCGTATGGCTTCCTCCCATCGGGCAAGGAACGTCATGGCCGAGGGAGCGAGCTGGATGACACCGGCACTGAGTTGCTCCACGACCGCGTCGATATCGCCGATCTGGGAGTTCGGAAAAATCCGTACCCGCAGATCGCCGTCGGACAGTTCCGAAACGCGCTCGGCAAAGAGCTGATAGGCCTGCCCCTCGATGCTCTCCGGGCTCACCTGCGAGCTGAGGCGCCACGTGTCGGCGTGCGCCGGACCCAGGGCGCATAGGGTGATCGCAGCAGCGGCGACGAGAGAAGTTCTGGCCATCCTGTAGCCTCCCCGGCTGGGCAGCCGCCCCGTGCGGCCGCGGGCTTTATCATGCGAAATTCTGATCAAGGCGCGAAATAATGTCAAATGAGAATGTTTCGTCGCCGTGACCTCCTGCGCAAATCCGGCCGGCTCAGAGCGCCGGCCGGCACCATTCGCCACAGGCAAGGAAGTGCGTGAGTTGCTCGGCATAGGGAGCGATGTCAAGTCGCTGCGCAGCCAACCAGGCGTCGTTGAAGTAGGTTTGGCGGTAGCGCTCCCCGGCATCGCAAATCAGCGTGACAAGGGAACCGCCGGTGTGACGCGCGCGCATTTCGGCCGCGATCTGGCACATGCCGTAGAAATTCGTGCCCGTCGAGCCGCCGGGACAGCGACCGAGCCGCTTGGCCAACACATGCATGGCGGCGAGCGATGCGGCGTCGGGCACCTTGATCATGCGGTCGACGACCCCCGGAATGAACGACGGCTCGACTCTCGGCCGGCCGATGCCCTCGATGAGGGACCCTTTGGCTATGGTTAGATCTCGGCAGCCCTGGGTGTAGTTGTCGTAGAAGACCGAGTTCGTCGTGTCGACCACGCACAACCGCGTATCGAAGTGGCGAAAACGGATGTAGCGGCCAATCGTCGCCGAGGTACCGCCGGTTCCGGCGCCCATGATGATCCATTCGGGAACCGGATGCGGCTCTTGCGCCATCTGATGGAAGATCGATTCCGCGATGTTGTTGTTGCCGCGCCAGTCCGTCGCGCGCTCGGCAAAGGTGAACTGGTCGAGATAGTGTCCCCCCAATTCCTCGGCCAACCGACGGGAGGCGACGTATATCTCCATGGGATCGCCAACGAAATGGCACTGCCCACCGTAGAACTCGATGGCTGCGATCTTCTCGCTCGAGGTTTCATCGGGCATCACGGCATGGAAGGGAAGCCCAAGCAGCTTCGCGAAGTAAGCCTCGGACACCGCGGTTGACCCCGATGAGGCTTCGACCACGGCGGTCCCTTCGGTGATCCAGCCATTGCAAATGGCAAAGAGAAACAGCGACCGCGCCAATCGATGCTTCAGACTACCCGTCGGGTGCGTTGATTCGTCCTTAAAATAGAAAACGATCCCCGGCAACCCCTCGACCTCGTGGCGCAGCAGATGGGTGTCCGAAGACCGATTGATGTCGGCTTCGATCCTCTTGACCGCCTCGATGGTCCAGTCGCGTCGATCAGCCATGCGTCGATCAGCCATGCGTCGATCCCAAAAGGCCTTGAATTCATCATCCGTTAGACGCATGATAATCGCTAAGAATTCAGAAATCAAAACTTGTGTCGAGACTCAACGGCGTCGCGTGCCGTTTTCCATACGACCACGGAGCCACCATGAGCGTTGCAAACGCCGTGCATGACGAAGCGATCCTGATCGATGGCCTGAACATCTGCGCCTGGGACCGGCGCATCTTCGAAGAATACCGGCAGGGTGGCGTCACGGCGGTGTCCTGCACCACGGCGGTGTGGGAAAATTTCCGAGCTTCCATGGACAATGTGGGGCAATGGCTGCGCTGGTATGACGACTTCGCCGACCTGATCATGCCGGTCCACACCGCCGCGGACATCCTGCGCGCCAAAGAGCTGGGCAAGACCGGGATCATCCTGAGTTGGCAAAACACCTCGCCGCTGGAAGACCGGCTGGACTATGTGCGCCTGTTCAAAGCACTCGGGGTCGGCATCATGCAGCTCACCTACAATACGCAGAACTATGCGGGTTCGGGGTATCAGGAAGCCAAAGACAGCGGGCTCACCGGCTGGGGCGACGAGTTGCTCGACGAAATGGCCGCGGCAGGCGTTGTCTGCGATCTCTCCCATGTGGGCGACCGGACCAGCGCCGATGTCATCGCCCGCACGAAACGGCCCGTTGCCTTCACCCATGTGCTGCCGCGCGCGCTCTTCGACAGGCCGCGCAACAAGCCTGACGATCTGATGCAGGGCGTGGCCGGAACCGGCGGCGTCGTGGGCTTGTCCCTCTTCGCACCTGGGATGAAGAACGGCAATGACTCCACCCTGGCCGATTACGTCGAGGCCATCGACCACGTGGTCGATCTGGTCGGCGAGGACCATGTCGCCATCGGTACCGATTTCAGCCTCGGCCATCCCCGTCCGGGTCCATTTCTTGAATGGTGCAACTTGGACAAAGGTCGGGCCCGCAAGCTAACGGACTTCGGGTCCAAACCGGTGAAAAAGCCAGCCGGACTCGAGCGCATCCGGGATTTCCCGAACCTGACTCGGGCGCTTTTGCAGGCGGGCTACTCCAAAGAGCGCATTCTCAAAATCTATGGCGGCAATTGGATGCGGGTGTTGCGCCAGGTCTGGGGGGGAGAACCGGCATGAACCGTCGCGACCGCCTCGACGCCGTGGTGAAGCACCGTGCGCCGGACCGGGTGCCGGTATCGGCCTGGGGCCATTTCTACGTCGACGAACTGGGCGCGGAAACCTTCGCCGACCGGATGCTCGCCTTCCGCGCAGCCTATGATTGGGATTTTCTAAAGGTTCATGCCCGGGCCAGCTATCACGTCGAACCCTTCGGCTTCGAGTTCCGACCATCGCAGCATCCTGCCCAGGGCCACACGCTGACCCGAACGCCGATCGACCGACCCGAGGACTGGTTCACGCTCCGTCCGGCGCCCCTCGACAGCCCGGCCTTCGCCGAACAGATGCGGGGACTGGCGTTGATCCGCCGCGGCCTGCCCGACGACGTGCCGCTGATCATGACGGTTTTCACGCCTCTGGACATGGCCGACAAATTGCTCGATCGGCGGGCCGAGGTTCTGGCGGCCCATGTGGCGGAAGCGCCGGAAGCGATTTCCCATGCCCTGTCGGTTTTCGCGGAGACATTGGAACCCTTTGTGCGCCAGGTCACCCGCTTCGGTGTCGACGGGGTCTTCTTCTCCACCAAATGGGTCAACGGTGCCAAGCTCCCGCCTGCCGTCTACCGCCGGCTGGCAACACCGCACGACCTGCACATGATGGCACCGGCAGCAGCCCTGCCCTTCAACATCCTGCATGTCTGCCAGACCGAGGTGTTTGTGGACGGGTTCGCCGATTATCCCGTGTCGATCTTGCATTGGGACGATCACGGCGCCCACAACCCGAGCCTGCGCATGGGGCAGACCATGACCGGCCGGGCGGTTTCAGGCGGCGTCGACTCCCCGACACTGGCCCACGGCACGGTGGACGAGGTGACCGACAAGGCCACGGGTGCCATCGTGTCCATGGGCGGCAAGGGCATGATTCTCGCTTCGGGGTGCTCGATCATCACGTCCGAAACGCCTGAAGCGAATCTGCAGGCCCTGCGTGCCGCCCCGGACCGCGCCGCAGACAGGCTGGCGCGTGGCGACGCCGGCCAGAGCAGCGCCACGGTGAACGAACGCGGCGGAGGGCTCGTTTGAGCTGAAGAGGCTCCGTAAATGCGATCAACTGGAGAGCGTCGATGGTGCGGGCCGGCCGATACGGACAAGGTGGTCGGAGACGAAAGCCGCGCATTGTCGCAGACTTGTTCGGTGCGAATGCCGGTCATCGCCTCTCCAGGCATGGACGGCAGGCCGGGCGTGAACGGTGACCCGTGGACGGACGAGACGGTCTGGACACAGCAGGCCATATCGGTCGGACGGTAGGGAGGCAGCGGTCTCTTGGATTTTCGGCAGCTCGAGGCATTCGTGACCGTGGTGTCCACCGGCAGCATGACGGCGGCCGCCGGGGTCCTCAGAACCTCCCAACCCACCATCACCCGTCTCGTCCAGGAGCTGGAGAGTTCCGTCGGTCTCAAGTTGCTCATCCGCCATGGGCCGCGCATCGCCCCGACACGAGAAGGTCTGGATTTCTATGCCGAAGCCGAGCGCCTGTTGGCCTCGGTGGCGCGGCTTGAGAGCGTTGCGCGCGACCTGGCGAACGTCGCCCCGCCGACCTTCGATGTTGCGGCCATCTCGGCGGTGGGTCTTTCAGTGATCGCCCGGGCCTTGGCACGGCTCGGCGAAGCGAAACTGCCCAACGACGTGCGCTTGACCATTCAGACGGCCGAAAGCGTGCCTTTGATGGTCACGAATGGCCAGGCCGACATTGGCTTCTCCAACCCACCGCTGGATCACCCGGGGTTGGAGATCATCGGCGCCTATTCCGCTCCCTGCGTTGCGGCGGTTGCCGACACCGATCCGCTGGCCGGGAAAGACACATTGGCCCTTGAAGACTTCCGAGGACGGCGGTTGGCAAGTCTGGGTGACCGCATCCGCTTCCGTCGCCTGGTCCACGATGCACTGGGGAAACGGAGGATAAAGCCGGAGCGGGAGATCACCTGCTCCTCCACCATCTCGGCCCTGCACGTCGTCCAGTCCGGCCTCGCCATTGGCATCGTCGAACCGCTCACCGCGTACGGCGTTCCCCTGAGGGGCGTCGAAATACGACCCATCGAGGAAGAAATCCTGTTCTCCTGGAATGTCATCGTGGCCCAGAGCCACCCGCAGCGGGCCATTCTCCGGGAACTGGTGCGGGCGCACGAGGAGGTGGTTGCCGAGACGGTTCCGGGATATCGGCCTCTGGAACTGGCCGAGGCCCGAAAGCTGCTCACCGCACGCTAACAAGAAACTAAGCTTGGCGTGTCCAAATATAGTAGCAAAAGCAAACTTCGCTGCTATATATGCGCTCGGAAAACT
>JANQJV010000027.1 GCA_028281465.1 Azospirillaceae bacterium
CGTGCTGTTCGAGGTACAGTTGAAGCATGAAGCGATGATGATCGGTGATACGGCCGTTCAAAGCTTCCCAAAGCTGTTCAGGCGATGCCTTGATGCGGCGGTGAGCCAAGGCCGCGAGAGCCGCCGGGTCAGTCTCGCCCGAAATCATGGCCTTGAGAATCGTTCGGCCGCTCAAGCCCATGATGTCCGTAATGACGGAGTCGAGCTTGATGTTCGCCTCCTCGAGGGTCTTCTGGATACGCTGAATATGACTGGTCTGCTCCCGGACCAGTTGCTTGCGCGCTCGTAGCAGTGACCGCAGTTCCTGAAAGTCAGGGTCCGGAACAAAGCTGGCTCGGATCAGGCCATGGGTCAGCAGATCGGCAATCCAGGTGGCGTCATTGACGTCCGTTTTGCGGCCCGGCACATTCTTGATATGACCTGCATTCGCCAACACAAGCTCGAAATCGGCGTCACTCAAGATGTTCCACACCGGTTTCCAGTACACACCGGTTGCTTCCATAGCAACGTGGGTGCAGCCCTTTTCCGTCAGCCATGTCCGAAGAGCCTGAAGCGCTGATGTTGTGGTCTCGAAGGTCCGAACGTCTCGGGTTACGGCCGATCCCACGGTGATCCGGACACACGCGACAACGGTATTTTTGTGCACGTCAAGGCCTGCACTCTTCGGAACGACGACGTCCATCATACCTCCTGACACGGTGGTGGCCGTCGGCGTGGGAGCCTCAATGAGAGAAACTCTAACAAACGCGCTCCGGACCCGAAATTCGGGTCCTGGCGCAATCGGGGGTGATTAAGGCACCCGATATCAGACTATACACCGCGGCGGAAAAGGTGACTCGATAGCCGAGGTCGACGTGCGGCAGTGATTCGGAAATGCAACAGATTGTCTCTTTCTTGCCAGATTCACGTTGTGACATACAGCATGTAGAGTCCTCATCGGCCAGGTGACCGGAGGACCAGGACGTATGCGAATTGGGCGGCAGCTGCGGGTGACGGAAGAGGAGCGCTCGGCGTTGGAGGCATTGATCCGGGCAGGATCGACGCCTCAGAATTTGGCAGATAGGTGTCGGATTGTGTTGGCATCGGCAGACGGCCGTTCGCTGGCGGCGATTGCCCGGGAGTTGGGGACTTGGCCGCAACGAGTGTCGCGTTGGCGTGATCGATGGCTCAAGACATCACCTGAAGACACGATTGCGAACCGATTGGCGGATGAGCCTCGCCCTGGGTCCCCTGGGAAGTTCACGGCCGAGCAACACTGCAGCATTATTGCGCTAGCTTGTGAACCACCGGAGAACTGCGGATTGCCGTTCACACATTGGAGTGCCCCGGACCTTGCCCGCGAAGCGGTCAAACGTGGAATTGTTGAGGAGATTTCGCCCCGGACGGTGGGGCGCTTTTTTAAAAGAATCAGACCTTAAGCCTCATTTGTGCCGACCATGGTTGACACCCAAACCTGACTCTGAATTTGAACAGAAATGTTCGGATATCAATGGCGTCTACCAAAATGCTCAGTCAATCGCGGCTGAAGGAGGCCGCACAGTCTCTATTGATGAGATGACTGGAATTCAGGCTTTGGAGCGAATCTCGCCTACGTTGCCAATGCGCCCACGGCAGGGAGATCAGCGGGGAAAAGTGGAACGCCAAGAATTCGAGTATCGACGTCATGGGACTTTGAGCCTCATCGGTGCTTTCGATGTTGCTACCGGCAAATTCATCGGGACCATCGGCGAAACACGGACCGAAGAAGACTATGCAACCTTCCTTGATCACCTGCTCAGTTCGGTGAGTGACACGACCGAATGGCACATTGTTTGTGACAACCTGAACATCCATCAATCCGAATCGGTTGTTCGTTTGGTTGCTCGACACTGCGGTATTGAGAAAGATCTTGGTCAGAAAGGCAAGAGTGGTGTGCTCAAATCCATGGCAACTCGACAAGAGTTTCTCACGGACAAGGATCACCGGATATGCTTTCATTTTACTCCTAGGCATGCATCATGGATGAATCAGATCGAGATATGGTTTTCAATACTCGTCCGAAAGGTTATACGGCGTGGAAATTTCTGCTCAAAAGACGACCTCAAGCAGAAGATCGAACGGTTCATCACCTACTTCAACGAGACCCTGGCCAAGCCATTCCGATGGACCGTGACAGGAAAAGCACTTGCGGCGTGACAAAAATGGAACATGTTACCATTTCCGCCGTGGTGTACTAGGGCGGCGACAAACTGCGCAGCACCATCGCCCAAGCGCTGACCCTGGATGATCCAACCATATCGGATGATCACAAGGGCATCTGAGTCCTGCCCCACCGCTGGGTCATGCACCATACCTTTGGCTGGATGATCCGTTGGCGTCCGCTCGTCCATGACGACGAGAAGCGGATCGATGTTTCCCACGCCAGGGCCTGTCTGGTAATGGTGGCAACCTCTCAAACGAATTACTCACCTATGACATTCAAAATAGGGTCTTATATAGTACCTATAGTAGCCAATGAAATTGCTGACAAGAAACAGGCCCTCAAGGACGACTGCCATCGGCGAAGCAATGATGATGTTGTAAGATAGGTACAATGATGTCCCAATCATCATGAGCACTCTCATGAGTTTGTTGTTATTCTGGAAGTTTCCGATCATAAATATGATATTTCCAATAAATATTATTAGGTCATATGCTGATTGATATGTATAAAATGTTGCGATTACATTCAAGATTAAAAATAGCATCAAAAATCTCTTATCTGTCGTATAATAGCACACTATGAATCTAACGGCAGTCAAGGCAACCAAGGTGCCCGCCGCAACATTGTCCAAAAGAAAATAATGAGCGCAAACTAGAGATGCAGATATTATGAGGCAAAAATATGTATTTTTTCTGGCCTTATACTGGAAACTCAAGACGTCAAATAGGATTGCCACTGTTACCAATACCTGTGACAACAAAAACGGCGACATGGGTGACTCGAGATCATCTTGAAAGAAAATTAGAATTAGATGAAACTTGCTGGTTCAGCAACACCTATCTTGGCCGGTGTTAACGGCGGCGAGAACACGCGCATTTTTGGTGGCGTTTTCGGGCAGCCCTCGCTTTCGGCGGCCGATTGTGGCGGACCCACCCAACCGCGAAAGGCTGGCCTTCGGCCACCGCCTGCGGCGGCACGGCCTGGATGCGGTTGGGCTGGCCCGCCGCGTTAGCCACCATCAGTTCGAAGGCGGGGTGTGGCTGACCAGTGGAGAGCAAACTCTGTGCCAAGATCTTTCGCGCCGCCAAAAAACAGCGGATTGCGACAGCCATCAACAGCCGGCAGGAACGCCAATGCAGTTGTGTCGTGGAGGGGCGTCGCCCCGGAACGACACAGCCGCACCGGCAAACAGAAACCGGCCACCGGGTTGGGTGATCCGCTCCTGACGGGGGTCCGGCGCGTGGGTCTCGGGGTGTCTTCCGCCCAAGAAGACGCCTCTCGATGCCGCGATCCCATGTGACCGACCAGCAAGGGGAACGTTGTAGGCTTACCGAACCCAGCCCGCACAGGCCGTCGCAGCAGCCAAAGCGGGCTTTCAGAGAACGGACCGCCCGGACGCCCTTTGCCGCCGTCCTCCGCCCGTTTTTTCTTGCAGGGCGAACCGGCGAGCCCGCGATTGCCAGCCGCCGACCGTCGGATCAATCGAGCTTATAGAATCCGCACAGGAACACATGGCCATCGTGGCGCACGGCCCAGGAAGATTTGGGTTCGTCGTCGCCCGTGAGTGGATCGCGACGCAGGTAGTCCACCCAGACACCGTCGGGCGTCGCACGATCGACCAGATACCGGCCATACGGCGTGCCAACCGCATCGGTGATGGTCAACACGTCGAGACCGACCCGCTCCGGTTCCGCGGCCTGCACGACCACCCGACCGTTCGGTCCAACCACCGAAATATACAGATCACGGTCACGGAAGCCGCCGTCGGGCCGGTTCATGGTTGCGAATGCCTGTTCGGCACCGATTTGATCGTACAAGGCGATGGCCCGAGCAACCATGGCTTGAGCCTCCACCGCCGTGCCTCGGGGTTGGGCATCAGCGGTCGCAACCATCAAGATCATCGTAAGGCAAATCAGAACTGCATGGCGCATGGCATGACTCCATCGGCAAGGAACGGTTACGACCCGGTCTTTCGGCGTATCCGGTGATCGCTACCGCACACGCCGTCGCCGTGTCACGCCCACAACGCCGCCGATCGAGGCGTCCGGCAACTCTACCGTGGCGCGCAGGTTCGAGTATGGTGCGGTCTTATGTGGAATGGCCAGCGCCTGAACGAAATGGGTCTGGAACGAGGGTTCGACCGCCGTTTCCACCTTTTCGATGCGACGCACGATCTGGTCGATCTCTCGGCGGGCGGCGGCGTTGAGCAGCGCGATTCGAGCGCCGGTGCCAGCAGCATTGCCGGCGGAGGTCACCTTGTCCAGCGGGCAATCGGGAATCATGCCCAGGATCATGGCATGCGTCACGTCGATGTGGCTGCCGAAGGCACCAGCCAAGACGACGCGGTCGACGCTGTCCAGACCCAGACGGTCCATGAGCAGGCGGGCGCCCGCGTAAAGCGCCGCCTTGGCAAGCTGCACGGCGCGGATGTCCGGTTGCGTCACGCGAAGCATCGGCGGACCTTCGTGCAGACGATAGGCAAAGGTGCGGCCATCGCTCTCGATGCGCGGCGTGCGCACCTGCAGCCGGCCGTTGATCAAGCCGTCCGGCGTCAACAGGCCCGCCAGATACATTTCCGCAATCACCTCGATCAGCCCGGACCCGCACAGGCCGGTGACTCCCGTCTTGCGCACACCATCGGCAAACCCGGGATCGTCGGACCAGAGGTCGCACCCGATCACTTTGATCCGGGGTTCCAAGGAGTCCCGATCGATGCGGACGCGTTCGATGGCACCGGGAGCCGCCCGCTGACCGCAAGAAATCTGGGCGCCCTCCAGGGCCGGGCCGGTCGGGCTGGAGGCCGCCAGCAATCGGTGCCGATTGCCGAGCACGATCTCGGCATTGGTCCCGATATCGACCAGGAGTGTGATGTCGTCACCCAGATGGGGGGCTTCGGCCAGGACCACGGCGGCCGTGTCGGCGCCGACATGGCCGGCGATGCAGGGCAGGGCAAACGCCCGCGCCCCCGGATGCACCGCAAGACCGATGTCGTTGGCCGGCACGGTCACGGCGCCGTCGACGGCGAGCGGGAAGGGGGCGGTGCCGAGCGGCGTCGGATCGATGCCCAACACCAGGTGATGCATGATCGGGTTGCCGACCAGGGTCACCTCCAGAATATCCGCCACGTCCAGACCGGCCTGTCGTGCGGCATCGGCGGCAACATCGTTGAGCGCAACACGTACAGCGCCCGTGAGCTCGGCGTCTGACCCGGGGTTGAGCATGATGTAAGACACGCGGCTCATCAGGTCTTCCCCGAAACGGATCTGCGGATTCATGCATCCAGCCGACGCGACCACGGCGCCGCTGGCAAGGTCGCACAAATGTCCGGCGATGGTGGTGGAACCGACGTCGACGGCAAGGCCATAGGCACGCTCGCGCACGCCGGGCCACACCGCGACGATCTCCCGTCCTTCGCGCACGGCCACGGTGACCTGCCGCTGTCCGGTCGCCAGGGCCCATTGCAGGACGCGGATCACCGGAAGATCGGCCGTCAGATCCGTCAACCCCCAAGTGTCCGCCAAAGTCTGCTCCAGCAGCCGCAGGTCCGCGGCCGGCATCGCCAGGTCCGGCGCCGGTACGGCCACCACGCAGAGCCGCAGCACAGGATCGACAGCGATGTCCCGCCGTTCTTCCGGCTTCCGCACCATGGGGCGGTGCACCTGGCTTTCCACCGGCACGTCGACGACAAGGTCGCCCTGGACCACAGCTTGGCACGACAACCGTCGTCCCGGCGCGAGGCCGCGCCGGTCGGCATAGCGCAATTCGGCCGCGCCGACAGCCGACACATGATGCGACGCGGACTCGATGCCGAGCTTGGCGAAACGGCCCTCGGCCACCAACACCTGACAGCGCCCGCACAGGGAACGGCCGCCACAAATGGAATCGATATCGACCCCCAGACGCTGGGCCGCCGTCAACACCGGTGTGCCGTGGGCGAACCGGCCGCGCCGGCCCGACGGCAGAAAGACGACGCGCGCGCCCTCCGCGTCGCCGGCGTCGGGAACAGGGCCCGCATCGGTGGTCTCGGCGGACGCGTCAGGCAACCGCGCGGCCCTCGCGCCGCCTGCGCCGGCGCCCGCCGTCGTTGGCGGCGTCGCCGCTTTCGGCCGGCGGCTCGCGGTGCTTGCGGATCCAGGCGCTGCAGTGCGGGTCGTGACCCATGACCACATTGGCCCCCAGGATGGCACCCATCTCCGGGGCATGCAGCGGGTTGGTAATGGCCGAGGTCATGCCGGCACCGATCGCCATGGACAGGAACGCCGCATTCAGCCCATGCCGGTTGGGCAGGCCGAAGCTGAAATTGGACGCGCCGCAGGTGGTGTTGACCTGGAGTTCCTCACGCAACCGGCGGATCAAATGGAGCGCCTTGCGGCCAGCGTCGTTGACCGCGCCGACCGGCATGATCAACGGGTCGACCACCACATCGGCCTTGGGGATGCCGTGGTCGGCCGCCCGTTCAACGATCATTTTGGCCACGGCATAGCGTATGTCCGGGTCTTCGGAAATGCCGGTCTCGTCGTTGGAGATGGCGACCACGGCGGCGTTGTATCTCTTGACCAGGGGCAGAACGCTCTCCAGCCGCTCCTCCTCGCCGGTCACCGAATTGACCAGCGGCTTGCCCTTGTAAACGGCCAGGCCGGCTTCCAATGCGGCGACGATGGAGGAGTCGATGGACAGCGGCGCATCGGTGATCGACTGCACGAGCTGGATGGTCTCGGCCAGGATGCGCGGCTCGTCGGCCAACGGAATACCGGCGTTGACGTCGAGCATGGGAGCCCCGGCGGCGATCTGGGCCCGCGCATCGGCTTCGACCCGGCTATAGTCGCCGGCCGCCATCTCCGCCGCCAACTGCTTGCGGCCGGTCGGATTGATGCGCTCGCCGATGATGACGAAGGGGCGCTCGAAGCCGATCACGACCTCGCGGGTGGCCGAGCTGACGACGGTTTCGGTCATGGGACGGTTTGCTCTTCTCTGCTGTCGCTGCCAAAGGACGCCGACCCGGATGACCGACGCCCGCCATCTAAGGCGGGTTCACCCGGCGCGGCCTTGCGTGCAGCCGACGCTTTCCGCTCTGCCGGCGGCAAACCGTGACGGCGCCGGTTGACGTCGGCTGGGGCCTCCGTGGCCGGTTCGGTTCGGGCTGCTTCCAACACGGAGTAGTCCGATCCAGTGTTCGGTGCGTCGGTTGGCCGTCCAAGATAGTATCCTTGCGCCTCACTGCATCCTTTTTGCAATAACAACGCAAGAGTCTGCTCGTCTTCAGCGCCTTCTCCAGTGGTCCTCAATCCCAAAGCCCGCCCAATATCGACAACCGCCTGAACGATTGCCCGATCTTCGGCATTCGACACCGCTCCACTCACGAAGGAGCGGTCAATCTTGATTTTATCGATCGGGAAAGACCGAAGATACCCTAGGCTCGAATAGCCGGTACCAAAATCATCCATAACGACCTGAATCCCGCGATCTTTTAGTGCGGAGATTATATTTCTAGCAATATCGGCGTTTTCAATGAGCGATGTCTCTGTGATCTCAACCTGCACCCGTTTCGGATCAATTCCGGTTCTGGAGAACGTGGTGTCGAAGTCTTGAACGATATCACCTTGTCTAAATTGAATCGGAGATATGTTGATCGCTACCTTGAGGTGATCAGGCCATTTGGCAGCGGTTTCGCATGCGGCGCGGATGACCCACCGCCCAATATCGATGATCGCCCCCGTTTCCTCGGCGATCGGTACGAACTCGGATGGCGGAACAAGTCCACGCTCTGGATGTTGCCAGCGCAAAAGCGCCTCAAATCCTAGAAGCGACACAGGCTTTTCGAGATCGACAATCGGCTGGAAGTGTAGTGCAAACTGCCCATCTTGCAACGCAATGCGAAGAGACTGCTCCAGCTCCTGTTTCCTGCGCAGCTGCTCTTCCATATTTTCCTCAAAGAAGGCAAAGTGGTTTCTCCCACTCTCCTTGACTCGATAGACGGCCATATCGGCGCAACGGATCAAATCCTCAGCCGTTCTTACCCACCCTCGACCAACAGCAATGCCGATACTACATCCTATGCGAATTTCTTTATCATATATGTTAAAAGGCTGTTCCAGTGCATTTATAAGCCTCTGAGCTAGCACTCCCGCGCTGTTTGGTTGAGAACTATCCACCTGCACGATGACGAATTCATCGCCCCCAAATCGCGCAGCAATATCTGTTTTTCGAACAATATCACGAATTCGTGCAGCAACATCCATAAGGAGCGCATCTCCGGCACCATGCCCATAGATGTCGTTGACGTCCTTGAAGCGATCCAGATCGATCATCATAACAGCAACGGCACCGTGGGTGCGCTTCAGGCGTTCTATTTCACGTTTGAGTTGCTGATGAAGAAAGAGCCTGTTCGGCAAGCCCGTCAGTGAATCGTGAAGAGCCATATGGGCGACGCGGCACTCGGATTTTATCACCTTGTTTATATAAAACCGTAAATCGACCATTCTCCTAACAGCAAAAATCGCGACGAATAAAGGCAGAAGAACAAGCAAGGTGATGAATTCATCAATCTCATAGCTTTCGTAAGCTCTTGTTATCTCATATATCTCTTCGAAAGCATCAACATTTGCCGCAACAACCCACAACACAATACAAAGAATCGTTAGCCCGATTAACTCGCCCCTCTCTCTGGTTCGATAGAGCCTATAGTGATGCGCCCCCTCAGAGCTTCCTTTTACGTCGTCATGCATCGTGTTGCCTAGGACCGTTGGATATCCAGCCATGATCAGCCGTGGGCTGGTATTCACTTTCTCCACCACGCCAACAAACGCTCGTCAGTTCATCAGTGAAGATCCTGATAAATGGGACGTTTATGCACGAGATCAAGCGCTGGCGCATGCCAGAAGGAGATCAATGATCTTGATTAGCCGTGTCGAGCGCTGCAAGGACCGGCTTGCCCGCTGAACGGAAACGACCTGCTCCAACACCGAACCCATCGGCGCAAGAGGTCTGTCAATGGACGGATGATACCCATGGCCCGCATTGATGACACGTTCGGTTTCGGCGCTGAACGAGGAGTGCCGGCATCCCTGCCGGCTGGACCGCCGCCATCTTGGCGGCCGGCTGCTGGGCGTGATCCGGGCCGGCTGGAAGCCGGCGATCCAGCCGGCAAGGGTGCCGGCGCTCCGAAACAGGGCGGCCCGAGGACCGGTCAGTGTTTCGGGCCGCTGGTATGGACACCCTAGCAACGTCGGCGCCCGCCAAATGCGACATACATGATCAAATGGCATGATCAAATCGGCGTGTCCAAATGTGGAACGACGCTGGAGCCGCACGCCGTAGGAGCCTGTCCAGACGTGTCGCATTTGAGCGATTGCTGGTCCGCCATGCGACATCATGTCCCGGGACATCCCACTATCTCCAAGTAGTTGGAACAATAAAGCCCAGGCAGTGGCGGTATTCGGGGGTCAGACCATTATGGCGGAACAGGAGACCGAGGAGCTGGATCTGCGCACGCTCGACGATGAAGAGCTCGTGCAGCAGATGCATGATGATCTTTACGACGGTTTGGCCGACGAGATCGTCGACGGCACACGCATCCTGCTCGAACGCGGCTGGCCACCCTACCGCATCCTGACCGAAGCGCTGGTCGAGGGCATGCGCATCGTCGGTGTCGATTTCCGCGACGGCATTCTGTTCGTGCCGGAAGTGCTCATGTCCGCCAATTCCATGAAGGCGGGTATGCGTCTTCTGCGTCCTCTGTTGGCCGAAACCGGGGCCCCAAAGGTCGGCAAGATCGTCATCGGCACGGTCAAAGGCGACATCCACGACATCGGCAAGAACCTGGTCGCCATGATGTGGGAGGGAGCCGGATTCGAGGTCATCGACATTGGCATCAACAACCCGGTCGAAAATTATCTGGCCGCTCTTGAAGAACACCAACCAGATATCCTGGGCATGTCGGCCTTGCTGACCACTACCATGCCTTACATGAAAGTTGTGATTGACACCATGAAGGAAAAGGGCATCCGTGACGATTACATCGTGTTGGTCGGTGGGGCGCCATTGAACGAAGCCTTCGGCTGGAGCGTCGGCGCCGATGCTTATTGCCGCGATGCCGCCATTGCCGTAGAGACCGCCAAGGCCTTTCTAGCCGAGCGCAGCCGCAAACAGGCCGAAGCCCCCCAGGCGGTCCTGGAACAGGACAACGAACCGGCTGCACTCGCGGCGGTCGGCTGATGGACGCCGCCATGGACTCCCGGCACGGCACCGCAGTGATCGCCTGCGGCGCCCTGGCCCGCGAGGTGCTGTCGCTGCTGCGGGCGCACGGCTGGAGCAGCATGGTCGTCACCTGTCTGCCGGCCAAGCTGCACAACACGCCGCACCTGATCCCAGAGCAGGTGCGCAGCAAAATCCGGGCCTTGCAGCCCGGCTTCGAGCGCATCGTCGTTCTGTACGGCGACTGCGGCACCGGCGGCCTGTTGGATCAGGTGCTGCAGGAAGAAGGCGTCGAGCGTATTCCTGGGGCGCATTGCTACGAGTTCTACACTGGGTCGACCGATTTCGAGGCGTTGACCGAGGCGGAACCCGGCACCTTCTTCCTCACCGATTATCTGGTGCGCCATTTCGACCGTCTGATCATCCAAGGCCTGGGTCTCGACCGCTATCCGCAGTTGTTGCCCGACTACTTCGGCAATTACCGCAAGCTGGTCTATCTGGCCCAGACCGAAGAGACCGAGCTCACCACCCGCGCCAAGGCGGCGGCGTTGCGCCTGGGCTTGTCCTACGAACGTCGGTTCACCGGCCTGTTCGGACTGGGCGACTTCCTGGGGACGGTCGCCGGGGCCACCGGCGAGGCCGGCGCGGAGGACGACGATGGCCCGCACGACCTGCGTCTACTGGCGTGACATTCCCGCCCAAGTGATCGTGAAGGCGGGCCGGCACACGGCGAAACGCCAGTTGTCGGGCCGCTTTCAGGACGCGATCGACCGGGCCGCCATGCGCGGCAAGGCGGCGGATGCCGACACCTACCTGGAAGACTGGCGCCGCGCACCGCTGGCGGGCCATGACCTCGACGGCATCGCACACGGGGCCGACGTGGAGGCCATCGCCGATGCAGCGGCCGCATCTCTAGAAACCGACTATGATAGCGCCCGCCTGGCTTCCCTGGTGGCCGGCGGCGGTCGCGCGGAGACCTGACGCCCATGGCGCATATCCTGTCCAGCCGCACACCCAGCGCCTACGAACCCGCCGGTGCCGGACCGGTGCGCCGCGCGGCCAACGCCTTCACCATCCGCCGTTGGTCGGTGCGCCATGCCGCCGTGTTCGAGCGCCTCTACGACCTGTTCTCCGGCGTGCTGTTGCGGTTGCACTGGCTGTGGCGCGGCATCGGCTACCACCGGGTGGAGAAGCCGATGGTACCGCTGGAAAAGGCGGTCAAGGGTTTTCTGTTCGACTGTCGCATGTGCGGCCAGTGCATCCTGTCCTCCACGGGCATGGCCTGTCCGATGAACTGCCCCAAAGGGCTGCGCAACGGTCCGTGCGGCGGCGTGCGCGCCAACGGCACTTGCGAGGTCGAGCCAGACATGCCGTGCGTCTGGGTCGAAGCCTGGAAGGGCAGCCAGACCATGGAGCAGGGCTATCGCATCCACGCCGCGCAGCCGCCGGTCGACCACAGCCTGCGCGGCAGTTCGGCCTGGCTGCGCGCCACGGCGGCGGCGGCCGACGCGCGCGCCGCCGCCCGGGCCGCGCTCGACCGGGCCCGTCAGGCCGCCTCCGCCGCCACCAGGGGGCCGAACGGGTGAGGCCATGCGCAACCACGAATTCGTCGATCCCGATCTGAAGCTGCCCGACCTGCCCGGTTACGCCTCGCGTGGGCGTCTGGAACACGTGTTGCGCGCCGGTGAGTTCGCCGTCACCGCGGAGCTAAACCCGCCGGATTCCGCCGACCCGGACGACGTCATCGAACGCGGCGGTGTGTTCGACGGCTGGGTCGATGCGATCAACGCCACCGACGGGTCGGGCGCCCACTGCCACATGTCCAGCGTCGGCATCTGCGCGCTGCTGACCCGGGTCGGCTACGCCCCGGTGATGCAGATTTCCTGCCGCGACCACAACCGCATCGCCATCCAGGGCAATGTACTCGGCGCCGCCGCCATGGGTGTCTGCAATGTTTTGTGCCTGACCGGCGACGGCGTGCAGACGGGGGACCAGCCAGGCGCCAAGCCGGTGTTCGACCTGGACTCGATCTCGCTGCTCAACACCATCCGCCTGATGCGCGACGAAGCCAAGTTCTTGTCCGGGCGCAAGATCACCGCCCCGCCGCGCCTGTTTCTGGGGGCGGCTGCCAATCCGTTCGCGCCGCCCTACGACTTCCGCCCGTATCGCCTGGCCAAGAAGATCGCCGCTGGCGCCCAGTTCATCCAGACCCAATACTGTTACGACGTGCCCATGCTCGAGCGCTACATGGCCAAGGTGCGCGAGCTTGGTCTGCACGAACGCGCTTTCATTCTCGTGGGTGTCGGGCCGCTGAAATCCGCCCGGGTGGCCCGCTGGATGCGCGCCAACGTCCCCGGCGTGCACATCCCGGATGCCGTGGTCGAACGGCTGGAAGGGGCGGCCAGTCAGGCCAGGGAAGGCCAGCGGCTGTGCATCGACATCATCCAACAGGTGCGGGAAATCCCCGGGGTGGCCGGCATCCACGTCATGGCTTACCGCCAGGAGGAGAGTGTGGCCGACATCATCAGCCGCTCCGGCGTGCTGCGCGGGCGCACGCCGTGGAAACTGCTGCGCCGGGAGATCACGGAGGCGGAGGCAGAAGCTGAGGTTAGCGTCTCAGCTTGAGAGGTTATACCCATGGCCCGCACTGATGCCACGGTCGGTTTCGGCGCTCCGAAATAGGGCGGCCTGAGGACCGGTCAGTGTTTCGGGCCGTTGGTATTAAGGCTCCGCACGGCCCCCCTGAATCACGGCTAGCCTGCCTC
>JANQJV010000230.1 GCA_028281465.1 Azospirillaceae bacterium
CCGGCCCGGACCACGCCCAGCAGCCGGCCGCCAAGATGGCGGCGGTCCAGCCGGCAGGGATGCCGGCGCTCCTCGTTCAGCACCGAAACCGAACCTGTCGTCAATGCGGGCCATGGGTATCAGCCCGTCGATGGCCAAGACTGGCACCAGACCTTGGGCGTGCCGCGCACGATGTGCCGGCTCCCGGTGTCGGCCCTGGCGCAGGTCGACTGGCGCCAGATCTAACGCTAGCGCCTTGATCCCCAGAGCAAGGCGCACCCGATACCTGGCCGATGAACGCCAATGGTCGTATAGGACACCGTCACCGCCTTTGCTCGCCCTCCAGCCCGGTACGGGCCAGCACCAAGGCCTCGTGGATCACTGCGGCACTGCCGATATGGTTGGCAAGCAAGAGCACAAGGCGGACGTTCAGGCGCTGGCCGTCATGCGCCGATAATCCCTCATGCGCGGCGACCAGGGCGGCATACACGGTGTCAGCCTCGCTGCCCAGGCGGTCGTCGGTCACGAGCGCTTGCTCGGCGGCCGGTTCGGTGCACTGGGCTGTCATCACACATACTCCCAAGTCTCGACCAGCGCCGCGGCCTTCGACGCCATGAATCCCAGGGCCCGTCGCCAGGCCGCAGCAACGATTGCCGGACTGGCAGGTGGCCCGTGCGCCGGCCAATGGGCCGCCACATGTTGGTCCGGGCGGATCAGGAACAGGCCATCGCCGTAGCGCTGCTCGACCCAAGCGGCAGGATCGCCCAAGGCCGACCCGGCACCATCCGACCCGGCGCCCACGGTCACCACCGGCAAGCCCGGCAGAGACGGTGCCGGCTGGTTGACGGCCAAGAGCCGAAACGTGCCACCCAAATGTGCCAGAAGCCAACCCGGCCGGCCGTCGGCGCCGGTCACCGGCGCATCCAGACACGGCTGGCCAGGGGCCATACGCGCCGGCACGGCCGTCTCGGCTGGGGTCTGCAGCGGGAAGCCGGCCAAGGAGCAGGGTGTGGACAAACGACCCGGGTTCATCAGACCGCGGGCGAACGGCAGGTCGCGTGCCAAGGCCAGAGTTTCGTCGCGGAACAGGCGTTCCGCCCCGGCATGTGGCGACATGAAGCGCGTGGTGCGTGCCGATTGCAGGATGTTCTCGTCCGCGCCGTGGATACGCTCGTCGTTGTAGCTTTCAAGCAGCGCCGGGCCGGCGCTGCCTTGCAATACCGCGGCGAGTTTCCAGCACAGGTTATCGACATCATGGATGCCACCGTTGCCGCCACGGGCCCCAAACGGTGACACGACATGGGCACTATCGCCCACGAACAGCACACGGCCGTGGAGGAACCGCTCCAGACGGCGACATTGGAAACTGTACACCGACACCCAATCCAGCGCAAAGGGCCGGCCCTGCACCACCTTTTCGATCCGTGGGACCACGGCCTCGGGCATGGTCTCGCGCTCGGGGTCGGCATTGGCACCCAACTGCAGGTCGATGCGATAGATGTTCTCCGGCTGCTTGTGCAGAAGTGCCGATTGTCCGGGGTGGAAGCTGGGTTCGAACCAGAATCGGCGTTCCGACGGAAAGTCCGCCGTCATTTCGATGTCGGCGATGAGGAAACGGTCTTCGAATGTCTCGCCCAGCATGCCGAGGCCGAGTAGGCTGCGCACGGTCGAACGGGCACCGTCGCAGGCCAGCACATAGTGGGCCGAACAGGTGTAGTCGCCGTCCGGTGTGTCGACGCGTACGGTGACAGCCCCCGGCTTCGGCAGCACCGCCGTCACCTGGTTGAGGAAGCGTAGGTCGATGAGGTCGGGAAACTCCCAACACCGCTCGATCAGATACTGCTCGACATAGTACTGCTGCAGGTTGACGAAGGCCGGAAACCGGTGCCCCTCTTCCGGCAGTAGGTCGAAGGCGTGGATTTCCCGGTCGCGGTGATAGACCCGGCCGACCTTCCAGATCACGCCCTTGTCGAGCATGCGCTGGGCGACGCCGAGCCGGTCGAAAATCTCCAGGCTGCGCTTGGCCCAGCAGATCGCCCGGCTGCCCACCGAGACGACGTTGTTCTCATCCAGCACCACACTGGGGACGCCGTGCAGTGCCAGATCGATGGCGGCGGACAAGCCGATCGGCCCGGCTCCGACAATGACGACGGGGTAAATCCCGGGTGTGGCGCCGGATAACTCCGGCGCCAGGGTCATGGCGTATTCGGTGTAGCTGTAGCTGGTCATGGGCGGGTTCTGCGCCGGGGGCTGCGGTTACGGGGCAGACAATGCCGCCCACAGCGCATGGTCGCGCTCGGCGGTCCAGATGCGTGGTGTGTCCATGCCGAGCGCCTCGTCGAAAGCGCGTGCCACGTTGAATGGCAGGCAGTGCTCATAGATGGCATAATCCTGGAATTTGGGGTCGCACGCGGCACGCACCGAAACGAAGGCTTCCTGCAGTGTGCCCCCGCGCGCCGCCACGGCGGCGGCCGGACGATAGATCGAGTCGAGGAAATCGCGTGTGGTGGCGATCGCTGCGGCCACCATGTCGGTGCCGACAAGTGCGTCGCCACGCCCGGGCACCAAGGCACCGGGCCGGAACGTGCCAATGGCGTCCAGGGTGGTGCCCCAGTCGGCGAAATGGCCGTCGCCGCAATAGCAGGCCGATCGGTACTCCACGATGTCGCCGGAAAACATGACCCCGGCATCGGGCACACAGACCACGATGTCGCCGGCCGTGTGGGCTCGGCCGAGGTGGATCAGGTCGATCCGGCGCCGGCCCAAATAGACGGTCAGGCGGGTGTCGAAGGTCAGCGTCGGCCAGGTCAGCCCGGGCACCGTCTCGGCTGCCTGGAACAGGCGTGGGAACCGGGCCAGCTCGCTCGCCCAATCCTCCTGACCGCGCTCGTGGATCATGGCGCGGCAGCGGGCCGAGGCCAGGATCTGCTCAGCCCCGAAGGCCGATGCGCCGAGCACGCGCACGGCGTGGTAGTGGGTCAGCGTGACGTAGCGGATCGGCTTGTCCGTCACCGTGCGGATCTGCGCGATCAGGCGTTGGGCCATGGCCGGCGTGGCCTGGGCATCGACCACCATGACGGCATCGTCGCCAATGATAACGCCGCTGTTCGGGTCGCCCTCGGCCGTGTAGGCATAGAGGCCCGGCCCGATTTCGATGAAGGACACGGTCTTCTCGGCCAAATCGTCGGTGGAGGCAAAGGCAATCGACATGGGGGGCTGCTTCCTTACCAGGCGGGTTCGGCTGGGGCGGGGGCGATCTGGCCGGTGCACGGGCCAAAGCCGATGCGACCTCCATCGCCGTGGGCCCAGCCGGTCAGCGTGACGATATCGCCGTCCTCCAGGAAACTGCGCGTCTCGCCGGTCTCCAGGGTGAGCGGCTGCGTGCCGCCCCAGGCCAGTTCCAGCAACGAGCCGCGCTGGTGCCACTCCGGCCCGGAGATGGTGCCGGAGCCGAGCAGGTCGCCGGTGCGCATGGCGCAGCCGCACACGGCGTGATGCGCCAGTTGCTGAGCCGCCGAGTAGTAAATCTCGCGGTAGTTGGTGCGGCAGATCGTGGTCGCCCGGTCACCGCCCGCCGGCTGCAGGTCAACTTCGAGCTGGATATCATACAGCATCGGCCCGGGTTCGCGCAGGTACGGCAACAGCGGCACCTCGCGTGGCGGGGTCGATACACGGACCGGTTCCAGCGCCGCCGCCGGCACCACCCAGGGGCTGATCGAGGTGGCGAAGGCTTTGGCCTGAAACGGCCCCAGCGGCTGGTATTCCCAGGCTTGCAGGTCGCGGGCCGACCAGTCGTTGAGCAGCACGTAGCCGAAGATCATGGCGTCAGCTTCGGCGACCGTGAGCGGTCGGCCCAGGCGGTTCGGCACGCCGACAACCGCGCCCAGCTCCAGTTCGAAATCGAGCCGCCGGCTCGGTCCGAACACGGGCGCCTCGGCACCGGGCGGACGGGTCTGGCCCAGGGGCCGGACAACCGGGGTCCCGCTAACCACCACGGTGGAGGCCCGGCCGTTGTAGCCGATTGGGATGTGCAGCCAGTTCGGCGGCAGGGCATTTTCCGGTCCGCGGACCATGCTGCCGACGTTGCAAGCATGGTGCCGGCCGGCATAGAAATCGGTGTACTCGGCGACTTCGAACGGCATGTGGGTGCGCATGGCCGCCCTGGTGAGCAGGCTTCCGTTGTGCCGGCGGGTGTCGTCGCGCAGGCGCGGATCGTCGCCGGTGAACAGGTCCGTCAACTGGGCGCGCACCCGCCGCCATGCCGCCGGCCCTGCGGCCATGAAGGCGTTCAGCGACGAGCCGGTGAACACCGGGTGATCGGCTTCGGCGTTGATCAGTCCCCAACCTTCGAGCACGCCCAGGTTCGCGACGGTGTCACCGAGGGCCACGGCACACCAAGGCTTGACCTCGACAGCACTGCTGCACACGCCGTACGGTAGGTTGTGCACCGGAAACGGCGTGCCGGGTGCGTTGGCGCTGTCGATCCAAGAGGTCATGGCCCGGAATGTCCTGTTCGGGGTCCCGCATGCCGCGTCACGACCAATCGCCCTCCGGCGTTCCATTGAACCGCTTCTTCAGACCGGCCCAGCAGTCGACATAATCCTGGTCCAGGCTCGCCAGGGTGGCCGCGTACCGGGTCACCCGCTGTGGCAGCCTGGTTTCGAACATGAAAGCCAGGGTATTGCCAAGCTTGTGCGGTGCCAGGTCGCCCCGTGACGCCGCCTCGAAGGCCGCCGAGTCCGGCCCATGCGGCAGCATCATGGTGTGCAGGCTGGCCCCGCCGGGCACGAACCCCTCCGGCTTGGCATCATACACCCCATACAGCATACCCATGAACTCCGACATGATGTTGCGATGGTACCAAGGTGGCCGAAACGTGTCCTCTGCCACCATCCAGCGCTCGGGGAAGATGACGAAATCCACATTGGCCGTGCCGGCGCTCTCGGTCGGCGAGGTCAACACGGTGAAGATGGATGGGTCCGGGTGGTCGAACAGGACGGCGCCGACCGGCGAGAAACGACGCAGGTCGTATCGGTACGGCGCATAGGTGCCGTGCCAGGCAACCACGTCGCATGGCGATGCCGGAATGTCGGCGGCATGCACGTCGCCGCACCATTTCACAATCAGTCGGTGCGGTTCATCCAGGTCTTCGAATGCCGCCACCGGGGTTTGAAAGTCGCGCGGGTTGGCCAGGCCATTGGCGCCGATCGGGCCGCGGTCGGGCAGGGTCAGGCGGGCACCGTAGTTCTCGCAGACATAGCCCCGAACGGGGCCTTCGACCAGCAGCGACTTGAAGATCAGGCCGCGCGGGATCACGACGATGTCGCCCACCCCGGCCTCGATCCAACCGAGTTCGGTGATGAAGGCGAGCCGACCGGTCTGCGGCGCGAACAGCATCTCGCCGTCGGCGTTCAAAAGCGCTTCGCGTTCGCGGCTTTCGGTGACGAACAGATAATGCACGGCGATGCCGGTCTGACCCACGGCGTCGCCGGCCACGGTCATGGTGCGCAGACCGTCGGTGAGGCCGACCGGCTGGTCCGGCAGGGGGGGCGGTGCCCAACGCAACGGCCCAAGCGCCAGCTCGGCACCGCCCGTCGCCGGCGCGCTCAACCAATACGGTCGCTCGATGCGCCGGAAGCGGCCGGTATGCCGCACCGACGGGCGGATGCGATACAGCCAGCTTCGTTCGTTGGTGGCGCGCGGGGCGGTGAACGGGGAGCCGGAGAGCTGCTCGGCATAGAGACCATAGGGGCAGCGCTGCGGTGAATTGCGGCCTTGCGGCAAGGCGCCCGGCAATGCCTCGGTCTCGAACTCGTTGCCGAATCCCGACATGAAGCCGTACGGCATTGTTTCCCCCTCAGCCGCAACGGTACCGATCAACACCGCAGGTCTTGACTTGGTTTTGCGACGTCCTCTCATTTCAAATGAAACGACGTCAAGAGCCATGGGGCAGGCCAGTGCCGGACTTCGATCTGCAGGCGTTTTTTCCTTATCGCATCAATGTGCTGGCCAGTCTGGTAAGCCGCCGGCTGGGTGACGTTTACAAGGCGCGCTTCGGTATCACCGTGCCGGAATGGCGCGCGCTGGCGCATTTGAGCCAGGAGGAGGCTGTGTCGATTCGCGAGCTGCATGCGCGCATTGACGTCGGCAAGGCCATGGCGACACGGGCCTGCCAGCGCCTGGTGAAGCGTGGCCTGGTCCACAAGCGCACCAATGTCGCCGATCGGCGGCTGGTGGTGCTGTCTTTGACCACGGAGGGCCAGTGTATGGTGGCGGATATCGTGACCCTTGCCGGCGCCTTCGAAGCCGAGTTGCTAGCGGCTCTCCCCGCCGACCAGTGCGCGGCCCTGGAGCGCGCAATCACGACGCTGTGCGCCAAGTTGGACTCCCGAGTATGATGGCGCGCACGCTCGGCGCAGGACGCGGACCATGGACACCCATGCCGCTCCTCCAGCCGCCTCTCCGGCCAGCCGATGCCGATCTGGTCGTCGCAGCCGGTGAAGCGGCTCCGCGATGTGTTTGCCCTCTGGCTCTCTGGCCACCGGGCGGGCGACACCGAATGGACGGGAAGTAGCCTCGCCCCGGCCATCATACTCGGCTGGCGGCCCGATGCCGTCACGCTCTGGACGACGGCACAGGCATCGGTGTGCCGCTGGACCAGGGACATCGACTTGGTGGACACGCCACGGCGCCGATCAGGCCGATCGGCTGCAGCACCAGGGGCGGCCTCCGCACCATCGCCGAGCGCGGTTCCGAAACCGTGGGCTTAATCTGTCGTCATTGATCATCCCGTGGGCGATCTTGCAGAGATCAACCGGGCTGCGGTGTTGGGATAGGCCGGATCGCCAATGCGTATCCGTCGCACCGTCCTCTTGCATAGGTGATCACGAAGGGTTGGTGCAGGTGCTCGGTGAGATCTTCATTATATATTCACTAATTACTCATAGTGAGAACATCTTTGGCGGTTGCGGCGAGAGAGTGGGTCACGGTTTGCTGAATTCCACAAGTATTGCGTGAATGCCAATTTAAATTCTCTGATCAATGGCCCTATGATGAAGCCGGTGCTGACACACCGACAGCGGGTCTCGGAGCGGGAAGGGTTGTCAAAGAAATGCAGTGGCTACAACCAAAGAATGTGAGATTGGGCCACATCGTGGCCGCCATGATGGTAGCGGTGGCGCTATCCGGTGCCGGTCTTGTGACCGTTGGCTGGCTCATCCAAAGCCGGGTTGGTACGGTTGCCGGCGCCTGGCACGATTTCAAGCGCGATAATGCGCCGCGTGCGCAAATTCTCCTCGAGATTCGCGACATCCTTGGTTATGGAGGGATGATACACCGATTTAAGAACTTTGTTTTACGACAAGACTTGAGCTTGGCGCGCGCCACACGGCAGAACCTGGGCGCTGCGATGCTTGCGGTCGAGCACTACCGAGAGCTTGGCGTGACGGATGCGGAAGCCCAAGCGCTTGCCGATTTCGAGACAGTTCTCACTGCCTATGAAGACGGTCTCACGGCTTTGGTCGATCTCGCCGCGGAGGGCAGGACCGCGGCCGAGATCGACGCTGTCGTGAAGGTCGACGATGGGCCGGCCTTGCGTGCCCTGGAATTTCTTGACAGAGAAAGCCGAACTGTCGAGTCGGGGGGTCAAACCTCCGGCTCGGCTGACGTCGACAGGACAACCAAAACCGAATTGCTTGGCGCCTTGAAAGGGGCGATGGGCTACGGTGGCATGATCCACCAATTCAAGAACCTTGTCATCCGGCGCGACCTCAACCGGGCAGACATCGTACGGGCCCGCTATGATGACGCCCTGGCGGTCTTGACCCGCTACCGCGCAGCGGGACTGACGGCGACCGAAGAGGCGGCCTTGGTCCAGGTTGAGCAGGTATTAACGTCCTACCATGATCAAGTGTCGGTCGTCGAACGCCTGGTCGGTCAAGGACTCAGTGCAGAGGACATCGACGGCACGGTCAAGATCAACGATCGTCCTGCCTACGAGAGTATGGCCGTCCTGACTGCCGCCATCCGGAATCAGCAGGCCGACCAAGCGCGCCGGGTCGATGCCATGTTGATGGACATTGCAACCATGACGTCGCGCATCACCTGGGGCACCGGGGTATGGGTCTTGGCGTTTGTTGCTTTGTTCTTCCTGACCTTCCGACAGCTCATCACCCGGCCCGTTGATCGCTTGACCAATCTGATGGAGCGCCTTGCGCAGGGCGACAAGGCCATTGCGGTGGACGAGATGGTCGGTGGCAGCGAGATCGGCCGTATGGCGAACGCGGTTGCCGTGTTCAAGCGGAATGCCGAAGAGGTGGAACGCCTGGAGGCAGAGCAGGCTTCGGCCAAACAGCAGGCCGAGACGGAGCGGCGTCAAGCCATGGTGGCATTGGCCGACCGGTTTGAGGATCAGGTACGCGGCGTTGCTGACGGTGTGACCGAGTCGGCTCGCCATGTCCAGCAGACAGCGGAGTCCATGACGGCCATCGCCGAAGAAACCAGCGGCCTGTCGGCCACCGTGGCCGGTGCCGCCGAACAGGCCCATGCCAGCGTGGAAACCGTGGCGGCGGCAGCCGAGGAGCTATCCGCCTCGATCCGTGAAATCAGCAGCCAGGTGGCAAATTCACTGCAAATAGCGCGCACCGCGGTCGCGGAAGCCGATCGCACCGACAAACGCATGACCACGCTGACCGATGCTGCGCAGAAGATTGGCGAAGTCGTCCAGTTGATCTCAGAGATCGCCGCTCAGACCAACCTGCTCGCCCTGAACGCCACCATCGAAGCGGCCCGGGCCGGCGATGCCGGCAAAGGCTTCGCTGTGGTCGCCGGCGAGGTCAAGAGTTTGGCAACCCAGACCGCCCGAGCGACCGACGACATCGCTGCCCAAGTCGCCAATATCCAATCGATCACTGGGGATACCAACGAAGCGATCAAGATCATCGGCAAGGTGATCAATGAGGTGAACGAGATCACCACCACCATCGCCTCGGCCGTGGAAGAACAGGGAGCCGCCACACAGGAAATCGCCCGCAACGTGCATGAAGCCACGCATGGCACCGGCATGGTGACGGAGACCATTGGCCAGGTCACCGACGCCGCCGATCGTGCACGCGGCATCGCCGGCGATCTCCTGGGCATGTCCAACGGCCTGATCGGCCAATCCGATCAGCTCGGAAGCAACGTCGACCAGTTCTTGGCGCAGGTGCGGGCAGGGTGACGGAGGGTAAACGTCACCGACATTGGGCGGAGTGTTCCATCGGGCCATGACCAGCAAAGCCCCTCTCCCGTTGGCAGAGACCCCCGCCTGGACCAGGCCCGGTCCCTGTGCCACCGTGGATGAAAACGGGGCAGTGGTACCGCCGTACCAAGCGGGACGTCGGGACGCCCTCCCACGCCGGGTGCTAGGGTATTCACATTGGGCATTGCTCCGAAGCTTGATCGGCGCTTCTTGGTGTCCTTCGGCGGCGTTGGGGGTGATTGAAGGATGGCGGTGGTGACGTTTCGATCGCGGACAGCGGTGATGCGTCGCACCGGGGGTGGGGCGTTCCTGTTGGAGCGCATCCTTGAGATCGGTTCCCTGGTTGTGCGGCGGATCGTGGCGAAGCAGGACACGACCGAGCCCGATTTCCTCGGGCGCGACTAGCCGACCACGGTCTGGGGCCGACCGCGGTCTGGGTCAGAAAGGCTCCGGCTCGGTCGGTTTTTCATGTATCCGATCATCGCCGTGGATGCCGACATGGAAGGACGACTTGGTGTTGTGCACGCGGATCTCTGGACGCGCAATGATGAGCCGACCCCTGAACACCATGGCCGGCTGATCGAAGGGAAGGAGTCCCACCGTTGGTTGGTCGGCACTCGGACGTCGGATGAACGTGTCGAACTGGCGACCGGCGTGGTCGTCGTAGGCGAGCGAGAAGGCGATCGCCATCAACCGGCTCATACCGACGGCCCGACACAATGACCGGTCCTCGGGCCGCCCTGTTTCGGAGCGCCGGCCTCCTTGCCGGCTGGACCGCCGGCTTCCAGCCGGCCCGGACCACGCCCGGCGGCCGGCCGCCAAGATGGCGGCGGTCCAGCCGGCCGGGATGCCGGCGCTCCTCGTTCAGCGCCGAAACCGAACCTGTCATCAATGCGGGCCATGGGTATCACACGATGGTTTGTTATTGATGCTCCGTGAAGAGTGTGCTTCGAGAGAAGGGTAAGTTGTGGAAGCATTATTGCTACATAGGTATAAATAAATTTGTTCTTATATGGCTTGAAAAATATGATTCCTATATTCTGATAGTGCGTCTATTATGGGCATCAAAAGCAGAAGCATTTGATCATGTGATATTTCTTATCCTCCTGCATGACATGGAGAATCGTTTCTTTGGCGTCCCTGCTTGCCGGGCGGCTTTCCGCCTTTGCGAAAAGCCGCGCAGGGCACAGGTGAGGACGCCATTTACTGCCGCACAAGTCTGTCCCAGACCATCTGCGCGACGGACAGCACGGCAAACACGCCAACGCCCAGGATGACGTAGCGCAGTTCCCAAAGCATATAATCTCGCAACCAAGGTTTATTCAACCAGCCGATGGTATGGTAGGCGAACCAGATGCTGGCGCACAACGCTGCGAAGACGGCTAGGCCGGCGAGACGGGCAAAGGTCATGAGAGCATCCTTTCGTCGGTCCAACCGAACCCGGTTATGGCAGCGATAGAGTCACAGGGTCGATGCGCAGCACCGGCAGGCCACCGACCAGGTCCAGGACGCCGTCCACTTGGATCATCATACCGACGTGATTGAGTATGGCGTCGGTCACCGGACCACCGTCGGCGTCGCCGAGCAAAAAGAACTGGTGGCCTTCGATCCGGTCGGTTGCGACCAGCACCGGTGGTGCACCGCCGATCAAGCAAAGGTTAGCACAGGCCCGGTGGGCCAAGCCGGTGCCGGGCCGCATGGCGCCCACCACGCATTTGCCGTCGCAGATTTCCCCTGCGATGCGCCAGCGTCCAAGCGGGTGACTCTCGGGCAGCTGTACCGGGACGGCGTCGGGCTTCGGTTCGATGGCTCTCAGGCCATCGGCGCCACCATTGGCCTGGAGCATGACAATCTCGCCGCGGGTCAGCAGGAATCCGCGCGCCTGAACCAACTGTCCATCCAGGGCGGCGGCGCGGTCTTGCACACCGCGTTTGCCGAAGCCAGACAGCAGAATGCTCTGGCCTTGAGAAATGCGTCGGTTGTCGATCGGTGTGGTGATGTGCAGCACTGGGTAGGGGTCGGCGGTCAGGATGCCGGTCAGGGTCTGTGGTCCCCAACCCCACCGGAAGGTGCCATCGCCAGGATCATTGACCGTGGCGCTGATCAGGAACGAGGCGCCAGCCATGCCGACGACGAAGACAAGGGCCACGACACCGAGGAACGGGCCAAGGCGAGCCGGGATGCCAGCCCAACCGACAAAGAACGGTTCGGCGTCTTGGACCGATGGCTGGCTGTCATACGATGCAGTCATGATCGGGCCTCCTCATCTGACCCGGACAGTGGCACCAGTGGTTGCGGCGTGCCCAGTGGATTGGCGGTCCGATGGACATACACCATGCCATTCGCGACTTTGAGCCGGTATGTCGGAACCTTCTCCGTGAACGGCGGCGGCGAGCAACCGTCTTCAGGGCGGTATTGAAAACCGTGCCACGGGCAGGTGATGCACCCGTCGAGCACCCGGCCTTCGCCGAGTGGGCCGTTTTGGTGCGCGCAGGCATTGGACACTGCGGCCAGCCGGTTGCCGATGCGGAACACCGCCACCCGCTCGTCATGGCCCAGATCGATGCGACGGGCCCGGCCGTCGGGAATGCTGGCAGCCAGGCCGGCCGGAACCCAGCCGGGTTCGATGTCGGCAGCCGGTTCGGTGGTGCGCGGATGGCCCGACCGCCGTGCCGCCAAATGCAGTCCGGCCACCAGCAGAGCGCCGCTGCCAGCGATAAGGGCGAAGGTCGGGTTTTTTGCGTCTTGCAGGTAGCCGAGAACGACATGGCCGACGATCGCGGCGTAGGCCGGGTAGATCAGCAGATGCAGGGACTTCCATACCGGTGCGGACAGGAAGGCGAGCCAGAAATCGTGGCTTGTTGCGGCTAGGATCACCAGGCAGATCAGCGCGAAGATGCCGAGGGTCTCGAACGGAAATCCCAGCACTTGGCCGTATGAGGCATTGGCCCTCAAGAGACCTTCAAGAGGCGGGGTTGGGCTGAACGCATAGTACCAGCTCAGCACATATGCGGCGTGGGTGACGGCAACCAGGCAGGTCAGCACGCCGAAATGGCGCCGGTTGTACAGCAGCGGTAGAAACCGCCGATCGAGCCGTGCCAACGGCCCGATACACAAAATGACGGTCAGCATCAAAAACGCGCAGGTGCCGAACGCCCGCATGCGCAGGATGGCGTCGTCGACCGGCCGGGTGGTGTCGGCATAATGGGGGGCGACCCGGATGAACACCCAGACATAGGTGACGACGGCCACCAGTAGAACGGCATCGTAGAGCAGCTTGGTGCGATTCCATTGGACCGGGACATGGCGCATGGTCATCGCTCACTCTCCTTTGGTGCTGTCTGGCCTTCGGTGCTGTCTGGCGGCGCCAACCGTACGGCCGGTCGTTCCATTGGGCCGTCCTGGCGGATGACCAGGCCACCGAACAGGAACACCGGAATGGCCAGCGCGAGCGCCACCGTCAGCCCTGTCTGCATGCGCAACGGTGGCCGGTGGCGGTCGATCGGAGGCTTGGCCGGTGCTATCTCCAGCTCAATCCATCGACCCAAGACCAGCGGCCACAAGACCACGACGCCAGGGATCAACAGTGGCCGGAACACATGAGCGCCCCGTGCTCGGGAGTCGATCCGATCGAGTCCCCAAACCAAAAAGACGGCGGCGATCAATCCACCCACCCCCGCATAGACCATGACCGTATCAACAATCATTCCTGCCATTGCACGGGTCCTTCTAGAATCACGACGGGGATACGGTAGCAGAATCGGCCGCGGTCCGAAATTCCGATCAGGTTCCCTGGGGATCTCACTTTCGTCAGTTGATCCTTGGCTTCGGTGCCTCCAGAAAAAGTGAGCTCTTGTCGCATTCGGGTTTTTCAATGACGTGCGAAATGGGAACGCGCCATGGTCGCGGTGAATGGCGGCACCTCGGGTGGCATTCCGGCTGTAACACACCTCTGCGTCGCCACATCCACATGAACCCGTGTCGGGTTCCACGGGACCATCGGTGAAACAGCGCCATAGTTTTAGAAGGGGGGGGTCTGATGAAGCGAATTTCCGTCGCCACGTTCGACGACCTGAAAGATCGGGAGCCGGCCCATGCCCTGGTCGGCGCGGTCGATCTGGTGGTGGTGCGGTATGATGACGCCGTGAGTGTGTTTTATGGCCGCTGTCTTCACCGCGGTGCCTTGATGGCCGATGGCTATGTCGACGGCAATAACCTAATCTGTGGTGTGCATTATTGGGATTACCGTCTGGACTCCGGAGTTTCGGAATACAACAACGCCGAGGCACTGCCGAAGTTCACCGCCTGGATCGAGAATGGCGCCGTTCTGGTTGACGAAGACGAGATCGCCACCTGGGGTGCGGACCATCCGCAGCCGTTCGACCGCAGCGCCTACCTCGGTGCCTATGCCGATACCAGCCATGGCACGGTCGAGGAACCGTACACGAAGCTGATCCAACGCTATGCCCGTGAGGGTTTGTCTAACACCGGCCACCACGGCCAGGTCGAAGCCATGGGCGTGCCGCGCACGACTCTGCCGGACTGGGACGACATCCAAATCCTGACAGCACAATTGCACCGCGTGCCATTACTGGATGACGATCCGGTCGGCACCGAGGTCGTCATCGGCCGTAACGCGCAAAAACCGTTGCGTTTGGAGATTCCGCTGTTCGTTTCTGACATGAGTTTCGGTGCTCTGTCCGAGCCGGCCAAGCGGGCCCTGGCCCTTGGGGCCGAATGGGCGGGGACGGGCATCTGCTCTGGCGAAGGTGGCATGTTGCCGGAAGAACAAGCGGCCAACAGCCGCTATTTCTACGAGCTGGCGTCGGCCCGGTTTGGTTTTTCGTGGGACAAGCTGGCGCGCGTACAAGCCTTCCATTTCAAAGGCGGGCAGGGTGCCAAGACCGGCACCGGTGGCCATCTACCTGGCGACAAAGTCAAAGGCAAGATCGCCGAAGTACGCGGCCTTGCCGAAGGTGAAGCAGCGATATCGCCGGCCCGCTTTCCAGAGTGGACCGACATCCAGCATATCCGTGACTTCGCCGACCAGGTGCGCGACCGGACCGGTGGAATCCCGATCGGTTATAAGCTGTCGGCTCAGCACATCGAGAAGGACATAGACGCTGCGCTTGCGGTCGGGGTGGATTACATCATCCTGGATGGTCGTGGCGGCGGGACTGGGGCGGCACCGATCATTTTCCGCGACAACATTTCAGTGCCGACCATCCCGGGCTTGGCCCGCGCCCGCCGCCACTTGGACCGCCTCGGGCGCGGCGATGTCGCCTTGATCATCACCGGCGGTCTGCGGAAACCGGCCGATTTCATCAAGGCACTGGCCCTGGGGGCCGATGCCGTCGCGGTGTCGAACGCGGCCATGCAGGCGATCGGTTGCATCGCCATGCGTGCTTGCCATACCAACAACTGCCCGGTCGGCATCGCCACCCAGAAACCGCATCTGGTCAGCCGGCTTGTGATCGAGAAATCCGCACAACGACTTAAGAACTTTTTTGATGCATCGACCCAGCTTATGCAGGTGATGGCGCGGGCCTGTGGCCACGACCATGTGTCGAAATTCAATCCTGATGACCTGACCACTTGGAAACGGGAGATGGCCGATCTCTCGGGCATTGCCTTTGGTGGCGTGCGCTGAACCAACCGATTTGGACGGAGGACTGGGCTCATGGGCACACAAGCGTTGGAGTGGATCAAGGTCGGTCACATTGGTGATGTGCCGGAGGGTCGGGTGAAGACGGTCACGGCCCGCACGGTGTCGATCTGCTTGTCGCATTTTGATGGCCAATGGGCGGCCATGGACAACCGTTGTCCGCACCAGGGTGGGCCGCTCGGCGAAGGCTCGATCGAGCGCGGTGTCGACGGTCAGTGCTGGATTAGATGCCCCTGGCACGGCTGGGATTTCGATCCGCTGACCGGGGCCCCGCCTGGAGGGCACGAGGACACGGGCCAGACGCTATACCCGATCGAGGTTCGCGAAGACTCGATCTATGTCGGATTGGAGCCGGAGCCAGAGCGGGCTCGCACCGTGACCGACGTGATTGCCGACACCCTCGTCAATTGGGGCGTGAAACGAGTTTTTGGCATGGTTGGCCATTCCAACCTGGGCCTGGCCGATGCCATCCGCCTGCGCACGCTGGACGGCGCGATGCACTTCGTCGGTATTCGCCACGAAGGGGCGGCGGCTTTCGCCGCCTCCGCTTATGGCAAGCTCACCGGCCAGCCGGCCGCTTGCCTGACGATTGCCGGGCCGGGGGCCACCAACCTGTTGACGGGCTTATGGGACGCCAAAGTCGACCGGGCGCCGGTGCTGGCCTTGACCGGTCAGGTGCAGACCCAAGTCTTCGGGCCGGGGGCGTTTCAGGACATCGACTTGGGCTCCGCCTTCGCAGCGGTGTCGCGTTTCTCACAGCCGGTGCTGAGCACGTCGAACCACGCTGAACTGGCGTCGCTGGCGTGTAAGACCGCGATTGTCGAGCGCGACGTATCACATCTGATCTTCCCCGACGATGTCCAGACACTACCGAGCCAGGCCAAGGCCGCCGGACCACAGGGACGGGTCGGCACCTCCGTGGTCGTACCGTCTGCCACCTCGCTCGACACCGCAGAGGCCATGCTCAAGACGGCGAAGCGCCCGGTGATCGTGATGGGCTACGGCGCGCTTGAGGCCCGAGATGCCGTGGTGGCCTTGGCCGAACTTTTGGAGGCGCCGGTGTTGACCACCTTCAAGGGCAAAGGGCTGATCCCGGATTCCCATCCGAACGCTGCCGGTGTGTTGGGCCGCTCTGGGACGCCGATCGCCAGTTGGTTCATGAATGAAGCCGATATGATTCTGTCGCTGGGGGCGTCCTTTGCCAATCACACTGGGATCGATCGCTCGAAACCGATCATCCAGGTCGATTTCGAGCGCATGCAGCTCGGCAAATTCCACCCGGTCGCCCTCCCGGTGTGGGGCGAGATCGGTGCATTCTGCGCGGCGATTGCGCCGCGGCTGTCGCGATCGGTGGACGCCACCGATCAAATCACCGAATTGGCGGAACGGTGGCAGATCTGGCGGGAAGAGAAACGCATGCGTCTGACCGAGCAACGCAGCGCCGGCTTGCCGTCCGTGGCGGTGTTCGATGCACTGTCTCGGCTGTGCCCGGCTGATGCGATCATTGCGGTCGATGTCGGCAACAATACCTATTCGTTCGGTCGTTACTTCGAAACCACAGGCCAGCGGGTGCTGATGTCCGGCTATCTGGGGTCCATCGGGTTTTCCCTGCCGGCCGCCATGGGCGCGTGGGCTGCGACTCAGGACCATGCTGCCTATGCCGGCCGCAAGGTCGTCTCGATCTCTGGCGACGGCGGGTTCGGGCAATACGCCATGGAGTTCACCACCGCCGTCAAGTACGGCATGAACATCACCCACATCCTCCTCAACAACGCCCAGCTCGGCAAAATCTCCAAGGAGCAGCGTGCCGGGCAGTGGCCGGTGTGGGAAACCGACCTGCACAACCCGTCTTTCTCCGGCTTGGCACGCTTGTGTGGCGGCTCCGGGAGTAGGGTCACCGACATCAAGGATCTAGATCAGGCGATGACGGCGGCGCTTGCCCACAAGGGGCCGGCCCTGGTTGAGATCATGACCGATCCGGAACTGGTGTGAGGGGACAGACCGGCTTGATGTTGCCGTCAACCGTCACGTCCTGCCTGGTGTTTTTGGCCCGGTATTGTTGGACAACATCGTTGCCGACACCCTCGGCCACATTACGGCGATCAGGCATGGACGACCCGTCGGTACTGTGGTTCCCGTTCGGCCGTCGGAAAGCTGGTTCGACGCGTTGTGGGGCGGTTTGGCCGTAGGCATCGTCCTTCGGTTATCCCGCGGGTCCAATCCGCTAAGAGGTACTTCGATGCCGCTCCGTGTTGTGGCGGGCTTGGGGTTTCTGGCATTGAGGAAGCACTGCTGCGGTTTCTTCGATCTTTCGGAGACGACCATCCGTCACCTAACAAGAAACTAAGCTTGGCGTGTCCAAATATAGTAGCAAAAGCAAACTTCGCTGCTATATATGCGCTCGGAAAACTGGACTGTTTCATCCCCG
>JANQJV010000030.1 GCA_028281465.1 Azospirillaceae bacterium
GTATCATGACTGCGGTGTCGGTTTGGCCAGTTTTGTTCGATTTCGTGCCCATAAAAAGCAAGGTAGGGGGGAGGCAGGACATGCCGGGCATATTCCCAGAAAAGTTCGGGGACGAAGAGTGCGAAAGCGGGCGAAACTGGCCAAATCCCTACGGGACGAGGTCCATTTCACCGCTGGACAGCGTTGCGAACCGCTTGAAGTGACCTGCACTGCGGCGCGCTTCGCGCCTAGCCAGCAGCAAAATGGGCCACGCCGACACCGCAGTCATGATACTCAACAGGCCCTAGCGGGGATCATCGGTTGAACACGCGTAGTGCAACACCGCATCCAGCAAGACGTTTGCGCCCGCAGCGCAGTGTTCGGGCGCAGCGTATTCCCGTTCATTGTGGCTGATACCGTCCCTGCAAGGGACGAAAATCATGGTTGTGGGCACGATCCGTGCGAGGTTGAACGCGTCATGACCGGCGCCGGACACCATTTCCATCGCAGGATAGCCGCGCCGTTCCGCCGAAAGCCGCACAACGCGCCCCATGTCGACATCAAACGCCACCGCGGGTGAATGCCAGGTGCACTCCACCGACACATCAAGCAGCGTGAAGGCCGCGCCAACCTCGCGCGCGCCCTGAAGCAAGCGATCATGCATGCGGCTCAACATGGCGTCATCCGGGTGCCTGAGGTCAATGCTGGCACTGATCTGGCCAGGAACCACGTTTACCGAGCCGGGATGCGTCTGGATCCGGCCGATCGTGGCCCGCGCCGCGTCGTCCATGCGTGTGAGGTTGAACACCGTGTCAATCACTCTGGACAGGGCCGGCACGGGATCGCGCCGGGATGCCATCGAGGATGGTCCGGCATGGGTTTCCTCGCCAAGGATCGAGAGGTCATACCAGCGGATAGCCTGCCCGCCGGAAACACTGCCAATCACCTTGTCCTTTTCTTCAAGAATGGGCCCCTGTTCGATATGCAATTCCAGGTATCTTCCGATCCTTTGGCACCCTGGCGGCAGCCCCTGGCTGTAACCATGTTTGGCAAGCTCACTTGAAACCGTTACACCCTCCGCGTCCGATGTCGCGAGCACGGTCGGTAGGGACAAGGCTCCGGTATGGACACCCGACCCCATCATAGCCGGGGCAAATCGCGTGCCTTCTTCGTTCGTCCAGACAACAACGTCGATCGGCGCCTTGGTCTCGATACCTCGATCTTCAAGGGTTTCAAGGACCTCAAACCCGGCCAGAACACCCAGCACCCCGTCAAAACGCCCGCCATTCGGTTGGGTGTCCAAATGCGAACCGACGGCCACCGGCATGGCATCGGCCTGCGTGCCGGGCCGTCGCACAAACAGATTGCCAACCTTGTCAAAGCTTGTCCGAAATCCCCTGTTCTCGCACCACGCTAAGAACAGCTCTCGCCCGTCAAGATCATCCTGAGACAAGGCCAGCCGTCGACACCCGTTGCCGGGGATCTCGCCGATCTCTGCCATGTCCATCAGCCGCGACCAGAGCCTTTGCAGATCAACCGACAAGGAGCTTTCACGCCCGACGTCATGCGAAACGCAACTGGAGATCTGCATGCAACTCTTCCTTCGATCTGCCGAGGCGCTCAGCCCGCCCGCTGGCCTACGACGTTAGACTGCACCACAAGCGACAAGATGGTTCGACGTGTGACACCTGGGGCCAACCTTCGGGGTCCGCTTGCACACAGGTGACCGATTTGACGGTACATGAGCCAGTCCCCCGGAAGGGGGACACTGTGTGCGGACTTTCGATGCCAAGAACCCGCAAAAGGCGGGCCTTGGAGATACAAACCTAAACGGCAGGTTTTGACCCGCACTCCCGTCGTCGAGGCATCGAGATCGCGTCAAATCCGCGAATGGCAGCCATTGGAATTTCGCGGCGCAGCGCTACTGCTACCGACGAAAGTCCGCTTCTAGCCGGAATCGACACCGGAACTAACAGCACTGGCCGAAACACCGAGCTGGCGGATGCGCCGTACCCCCAAAACAACGTCCTCACCTGTGCAGAATGCTCTCTGCCGGCATGAACGAGTTCGTGATCGATCGGGATCGTGCCGAATTCATTGGCGATGATCATTCATTGACGATGATCGCTGTGTCGGCGAATTGCGGATCGCTTAAGATCGCATTCAGAAGGCTGGTTTTGCCTGACCCGAGAAATCCGGTCAGCAACGTTACCGCAACGGCATCGGGCGCAGGTGCAAACCGCACTGCTTCGCCCAACACGACGGGCGGGCGGGAAAGCAAACCACCGAGCATCAGCAGCCCGCCGATTCGGCGTCCGACCGTGTCGGTATTCAGGGTCACAGATCATTGGGTCGACATTGCTTCCAGGGTACGGGAGGGGCCGCCATGACTATATGTTATATTATAACATTTCATATCAACCATGGCCATCCGGCGGCGGGAGAGGCGCATGTCGTCAAACCACCAGTATAGGGGTCGCTTACGGCTGGGGGCGGAACAGTACGCTAAGCAATCCGTGTAAAACGCAGCGATCGACCAGCCCCATTCATACTGCACGGCATTTGGCGGGGAACCCATGCCCCCGCCACCTTCAGCGTGTCTGGCGCCGCATGGCCGTATCAACTGTTCACGATGACGACCTCGGCATAGCGTCCGGGGACTTTCATGGAGCCATCCGTTGCGACATTCATGCTGTCGATAAGTGTGCGCATCCCGGCTTCGAGCGATGCCTGATCTGCATCATCGAGGGCCTGGAAGGCCTTGTGAACTGGCCCGTACCACCTGCGGAATGTGTCGATGAAGTGATCTGCTGACCGATAGCGGAATGTGAAGTCTCGCGGTGCGATTGTAATGCGAGCGGCGTCCCGAAAGGTTTCGTGCAGCCATTCCTTCGAGGCCCACAGAACGGGCGGCTGGATCCCGGCGGGCGGTGGGACATGTCCGCCAACCAGCTTGAAGAGCTGGCCGACAAACCCGTCAGCCGTCCAGTTCGCCATGCCGATCCTGCCGCCCGGACGGCACACCCGCATGAGCTCGGCGGCAGCTTTCGGCTGATCCGGCGTGAACATCACGCCGAAGGTTGAGACGACGGCATCAAAGCTGTTGCCGTCGAACGGCAGAGCTTCCGCATCCGCGACCCGAAAGGTGATGTCGTGTCCCTCGGCTTCGGCCCGCGCGCGGCCACGGTCAAGAAGGGCCGGAACATAGTCGGTCGATGTCACGTTGCACCAGCGGCGGGCAAACGCCATCGTGGCATTGCCGTTCCCGGCAGCGACATCAAGCACTTTGGATGATGGATGCATATCCATGGTTTCCGCCAGGCTCTCACCTGTGATCTGAAGCGTTGTCCCCAGGACCGCGTAGTCGCCGGAACTCCAGACTGCGTTCTGTTTCGCTTTAATAGCCTCCAGGGTAGGGGCCTCAGGCGCGGTGGATGTACTCGACATTTCGATCTCCAATCCCTTGACGATCTGCAATCCATAGGCCGGGCAGGTCCGCCTTGCTTGAAGACGTCTTGGGGATTTCGTGGAGATTTTCAGGGGATGGTCGACCAGCGGTCAGAACCCGTGTCGCCGCAGGGCATCCGTCATGACCTTTCGCGTCTTCACCTCTCGGAAGTTCAGCGCCCGAATGAAGAACTCCGCCTTGACGTCTGGCCGCCGTGTCCTGGCGCGCTCTGACCAAAATATGGCGCTGTGTGCATCCCCAGCCAGATCGTTTGCGATGACCGCAATCAAGTCGGTTATCAATGTCGTCACCGGAGCGCTACCACCCTTATTCGCCCAGATCTGTGCTTGCAGGTAGTCCCCGTCGGCGATGCACGCGACGGCACGGACGCAGTAGAATGCCCAAAGGAAGGGATCGAGCGGGCTGAGCGTACGCGCCGTCTCGGCGGCTGGATGGACATCTTCGGTATTGCCGACCAGCGCTGACGTCAGAGCCGTCGAGTAATGGCACTGGGCAAAGTTCGGGCTGATCCCGGTTGAGCGTTTGAGCCATTCCAGGCTCTTGTCGTATTCGTAGGTGAGCCAGCACGCCCGTCCCTGGGTGAAGTTGCAAAAGGGGTCATATGGGTCGAGTGCGAGCCCTCGTTCGGCAGATGCAAAGGCCTGTTTTCGCGCGGCGCCAACATCGGCACCCGGGTAGCGATTGAACGCCAACTGGAAATGGGCAAACGACATGCCGGCGTGGGCTCGGGCAAAGCCGGGTTCCAGCGAGATGGCGCGTTCAAAGTGAGGGATCGCACCGCGTGCGCCTTGCTCGCTCAACCTGTACATACTCGTCAGGCCGAGATGGAAGGATGACCAGGCATCCAGGTTCTCTGGCGCAACTGTATGGGCCAGGCGGGCCTCGTGCAGCGGGATTTGCACCTCGACCGACGACGTGATCTGGCTCACCACCGTATCACGTATGGTATGGATATCGTCCAACGGGCCTGAAATGCGGTCGCTCCAGATTTCGGTGTGATCTGCCAGATCAATGAGGTCGAACGTCAGGTGCAGTTTGCCGGAGGCAAATTCGACTGAGCCGGTCTGACAGTAACGCACATTCAGGGCCTGGCGCAGGGCCTCCAGGTTCAGGTCTCGCGAGCGAAACTGGAAGGCTGTTGCGCGCGCAATGACCCGGATCCAGCGCAATCGGGACAGGGATTGAATGATGTCGTGGGCCAGTGCATCGGCCAGCGCCGGATGATCCATCGAAGCTGACGTGACATCGAAGGGAACAACGACAATCGACGGGCGTCGGTCATGCGCTGGCCTTTCAGGGGCCGTCGGCGTTTCCGGCTGGGCCGATTGAGGCGTGATGGTGAACTGAAACCCACGCCCGCGCACCGTGCGAATGTATCTCTGCGCTTCCCCGGTATCCCCCAGGGCTTTGCGCGCCGCCTTTATGGCGCTTGATACACTGGCATCCGAGACGATGCGCCCGTCCCAGACCTGATTAATGAGGTCGTCGCGGGTAAGGACCCGGCCGCCACTATTGGCCAGGCAACAGATCAGGTCGAAGATCAACGGTTCGACCGGTATGCGCTCACCGGCGCGTCGCAGCTCAAAGGAACCGAGATCAATCTCGATGTCATCGAAGCTCAGAGCATCGCCAATGTCCGTCCCTGCCCGCATTTTCCGGCTACCTATCCACTTGAGCGTTTGAGCGTTCGATAGACGGTGGGCCTGGACACGGAGAACACCGCGGCCAGGTCGCTTATGGAGTAGTCTCCTGTAGCGTGCATGCGGGCCAACTCCTGCTGTTGTTTGTCAGACAGTTTCGGCTGCTTGCCGCGCAACTTTCCTTTGGCACGAGCCATGGCCATACCTTCGCGGGTGCGCATGCGGATCAGATCGGCCTCGAACTCAGCAAAGGTTGCGAGGATGTTGAAGAACATTTTTCCCATCGGATCGGTCGGGTCATAGACCGATGCGCCGAGAGCGAGCTTGACGCCCTTGGCTTCAAGCTGGTCAGCGATGGCGCGGGCGTCCGGGACTGACCTTGCCAGCCGGTCGAGCTTGGGCACAACGAGTGTGTCGCCAGAACGCACGGCGGCGATTGCCTGATCCAATCCGGGGCGGGCACGGTTCGTGCCCGTCAGACCGTGGTCGGTATAGATGCGATCCGGTGTGACGCCCAAGGTTTCGAGCGCCTGTTTCTGGGCGGCCAGGTCCTGGCTGTCGGTGGAACAGCGGGCGTAGCCGATTTTCGTCGCGGTCATAGAGTGAGTGTACGAATAAGGGGTCTCTTCGGCAAATTTAATCGTACCAGGTATATGAGACATCCAAGGCAGCGGTTTCACGCGCTTTGCATAACGACCCCAATGGCTGTTCGACCATCGGGATCTCGAAGGCCCCGCCGGTGGAAATCATGGAGCAGAATTTTCCGGTGCTCTACCCCGGTGCTCTACCGTCGCTACGCGTTGCGCGAAGGTTCGGGGCGAGCCGGGCGGCACCGGAACGCTCCGGGTTCGCGCCCGATCGACCACCAAAAAATATCGTCTCGGGTGTAAGGATATTGGGTCCGCCTTCGTCATTGTCTGTACCACAAGCATTTTGTGGAGAGATCGATGGCCACTTCCTCGACATGTGCCGGCAATCCCTGCCCGCCAGCATGCGGATGCACGCAGAAGCAGCCGAGCGGCGAAGGCTGCTGTTGCGGCGCCAGCTGCTCGTGCAACGCTTGCTCCTGTGGACCGGACTGCCGCTGTCCCAACAGCGCGACGTGATGTA
>JANQJV010000241.1 GCA_028281465.1 Azospirillaceae bacterium
CGGCCCGAAACAATGACCGGTCCTCAGGCCGCCCTGTTTCGGAGCGCCGGCAGGGATGCCGGCGCTCCTCGTTCAGCGCCGAAACCGAACCTGTCGTCACTGCGGGCCATGGGTATCAATGCTGCGGTAAGGGGGCGGTTGGCGCCATGCGGAGGTGCAACGGGCGCTTTGCGGCGGCCTCCTGGCTGGTGTAATGAGAGTGGATGCATTTGATCACCACAACGGCCGATTTGGCTGACTTTTGTGCGGTGTTGCACGGCGAACGGTTCGTGACCGTGGATACCGAGTTTCTGCGCGACCGTACCTATTGGGCCCAGCTTTGTCTGGTGCAGTTGGCCGGCGAGGGCAGAGCTGCGGCGATCGATCCGCTTGCTGATGGCATCGATCTGGCACCGTTGTTCGACCTCATGGGGGATGCGGCGGTGCTCAAGGTGTTTCACGCCGCACGGCAGGATGTTGAGATCCTCTATCATTTGAGCGGTCACGTGCCGGATCCGTTGTTCGACACGCAGGTTGCGGCCATGGTCTGCGGCTTTGGCGACAGTGTCGGCTATGAGACTTTGGCGAGCCGTTTGGCCGGCGCCCGCATCGACAAATCGAGCCGGTTCACCGATTGGTCGCATCGGCCACTCACAGGAAAGCAACTGGATTATGCGCTGGCCGACGTCACCCATTTGCGGGTTGTGTACGAGAAGCTTCAGCGCCGCCTGGAACGGTCTGGCCGATCCCATTGGGTGCGGCAGGAAATGTCGGTGTTGTCCGATCCGGCGACCTATCGCACCGAACCTGAAGATGCTTGGCTGCGTCTCAGGACACGCAACGCCAAACCGCGTTTCCGGGCGATCTTGAGGGAGGTGGCGGCTTGGCGCGAACGCGAGGCCCAAGCCCGCGATGTGCCGCGCAGCCGCGTGGCGCGAGATGAAGTGTTGCTGGAGGTTGCGGCGCAGACACCAGTCGACATGGCTGATTTGGTCCGCGTGCGTGGGATTGGCAGAGGGTTGACAGATACCCCTTTGGGGCGTGCGCTGCTCGAGGCCGTCGGGCGTGGCCGGGATTTGTCCGCCGACCAATGTCCGATCGACGAAAGCCATCAGGAGCTTCCACCTGGTGTCGCCGCGACCGTTGAATTGCTGCGGGTGTTACTGAAGATGAAGAGTGAAGAGAACAACGTTGCAACCCGGCTGATCGCTTCCTCGGGCGATTTGGAAGCTATTGCTGTCGACGACCATGCGCCGGTGGCAGCGCTGACCGGTTGGCGGCGTGAGGTGTTTGGAGCCGAGGCCTTGGCGTTGAAACATGGCAAACGTGCCATGATCATTGCGGGAAACCGTGTTCGATTGATACCGTTCGAATCGAGTGCCGCTGGTGAGCCGGGGCAGGAGACCGGTATCGACGACGCTTCTGTCTGATCGACAGCCTGCTGGGCGGGCCTTGACAGGCCGTCGCGGTTGGCCGTGGCGGTTGGTTGAACGCAATTTTACATTATAGTACAGTTAAGACCGTCAGGCCAGGTTATCATCGGGGCTGCGGCGATACGTCAACGACGCTGCCGACGTGTTTCGTCGCAAAGGTCTGGTCATCCTGGTGGCCAAGGGGTCGGTGCGGCGAGGGCGCATTGTCCGAATGGGTGGTAAAGTGTTGGCACATGTCGAAGGTTACGGACGATGAGCAGTCCACGCGGAAGGGCCATGGGACGCGACCGGGTTCGGTTGTCGGCACTGGAAAAGCAGGCGGCCGTTTCTGCGGCTTCGGACAAGAAACCCGAATACGACAACGAAAAGCTGCTCAACCTGCTCCGGTCGGCGAAGCAGGAGCTGCAGGGGCTTCGGCTGATCCATTTGCATTTGTCACTGCTCAAGGAACGTGATGCATCGAGCCAGCTCGTGGTTCGCACCTTCTTGAACGAGTTGATGTCGAAGGCGTCCTTCCTGCAGATTTTCAACATCACGAATGGCGACGTCATCATTCTTTACAAGGGTTTGAAGCTCGCGTCGATCACTGAGGTGTGTCAGAAGATCGAGCAGCTCTTCCTGTCCAAGACAGTCATGACCGGCCCCAATCCGTATCGGGAGAAGGCCCTCTATTCGATCATGGAGTTATCACTGAACTTCATCAATGTGATGCGGTTCATCGAAGATTTGGGACGGGAAAGTAACGGTGATACGGTTCATGAAACGAAGCCACCGATCACATTGGAAGAATTGGCGAAGTTGGAGCGGTCACTAAGTATGTTCGACCTGTCGCCGTTCCTTTTCAATCAAGCAATCGTGAACATTGACGGTGAGACGGTCGATGAAACAGAATATTATGAACTCTACATCTCTATTAAACTATTGCAGGAGCGCTTGTGCCCTGATTATGACATAACGGCCAATCGCTGGTTGTTTAATTATTTTACAACTAATCTAGATCAATCGGTCCTGCGCGCACTTAGTCATGGCATGACCTTTATGAAAGGTCGCAATATCGGCATCAATGTCAATCTTAACTCCGTTATTTCGACTGGTTTCATCAAATTCGACGAGAATTTGCCGATCGACTTCCGCGGCCGTGTGGTTCTGGAGATAGCCAAGTCGGATCTTATGGAAAATCTCGGCCTTTATAATGAGGTGGTCGAGTTTGCCCGCGATAAGCAGTACCAGATCAGCATCGATGGCCTCAACCCATTCTGGGTCATCAATATGGATCTGGAGTATCTGGATGCAAATTTTGCAAAAATATTCTGGTCTAATGATCTATTAGACATGGACGAGAATTTCCGCCAGGTTTTCCTTGATAGGATCTCTGAACAAGAGCAATGTCGGTTCGTCCTATCGCGCTGCGACAGCGTGATGAGTTTGGTCTTCGCCCAGAAGACCGGAATTCAGCTCGTACAGGGGCGTGCCGTAGACAACATCTTGCGTAAGGGCGTATCGGTGCGCCAGGCAATCAGAGCGGCAGACACCATGGACAGGGCCGACGGTGTCTTGGTGTGATACCCATGGCCCGCCTTGACGACAGGTTCGGTTTCGGCGCTGAACCAGGAGCGCTGGCACGGAGGCCGGCGCTCCGAAACAGGGCGGCCCGAGGACCGGTCCTTGTTTCGGGCCGTTGGTATGACACGTCTTTCGGTCCCGGCTAGTCCGGGCGGGCGGCAACCATCGTGCCAACCCGCCGTCAATCGACCACGACATGCGGCCAGCGCATCGGTGCATCGGTTGGTACGACGATCTCGAACTCACGGTTCAAGGCTTCGGCTAAAGCCTTCAGGCGTCGGCGTGGCACCTCGCCAAGTAACGGCAAACTGGCTGTGCTCACCTCAAGCAAGAGCTTGGTGCCGTTCATACGCAACTTGGTGTCCGTCAACAGAGACGACAGACCCCCGCTGAGTGTCTGTCCCAGGCGCAAGGCGCGGCCTAGAACCGTGACTTTGATCCGTTGTCCTTCGGTCAACAGGCTGCGAGCGCTGGCAGTGCAGCTATCTTCGAGTTGACCAGAATACCGGATGTAGACGGCGAGCGCCAGGAAGGCGCGTTCCAGGTGATCGATCCCGGGAAACGGCATGCGCAAGGCCCTGAGGAACGCATGTTCGGCCCGATAGTCCGGGTGTTCCATCCACCCCAGATCACTTAAGATGCACGCGGCATGGCGCAAACGACGGGCCCGGGTATCTTCGCCCAGGAACAGTGCGCTGCTCCAGTCATACAGCGTGGTGCCGTTTCCGAACCGGCCGAGCTGGGTCATCAACTCCGAACAGGCCGTCAGCAGCGGATCGGCGGCACGCTCGGCATCGGGGAGCAAGGCCAGCAAATGGCCTTCGCGCAGGCCATAGGCGGATACGACCACCGACGATGGTCGTTGGTGCCGGATCAGGCTGTGCAACACGGTTGCGGCTGTTGGCAGGCTTTCGTTACGCCGGCCCGATCCGGGTACGATCCGGTCCAGCGCCACCTTGTCCATGAGCGCGATGCGTTCGCAGAACGCTTCGGCCCGTTCGGGATCGACCGTGTAGCGCTGCAACACCTGCAGAGGGTACCCGGTTTCGAGCATGTGCAGCCGGGCGAGCGCGCGCCAGGCACCCCCCACCATGATTAAGGACCGGTGCGTGTACTTTTTTAGAAAAGACTGGCGTGCTAAATGTTGCTCGATGGCATCAGTCACCGCCCGGCGGTCGCGGAAATGCTGGTCGGCCAGACGCAAGTGGCCGAGCGGAAGAGTGACGAACGGTGTGACCGTACCGTCTCGGACGCCCACCAGTTCCAGGCTACCGCCGCCCAGGTCACCGACCAAGCCGTCCGCCTCGGGCATGCCCGACAGAACGCCAAAGCCGGCGAGCTCGGCTTCACGCCGTCCGCTAATCACCGTGACGTCGAGGCCGATCTGGGACTGGACCGCGGCGACGAAGTCTGCTCCGTCCTCGGCGTCGCGCACGGCGGCTGTGGCCAGCACGTCAAGCCGGCCCACACCCATGCGATCGGCGAGGCGGCGAAAACGGGTGAGGTTGACCAGGGCCTGCTCAACGCCGATGGCGTTCAGGCGGCCGTCGCGTTCCAGACCCCGCGCCAGACCGCACAGAACCTTTTCGTTGAAGATTGGAACGGGGGCGCGGCACAGCCGGTCGAATACGACCAGGCGGATGGAGTTGGACCCGATGTCGACGACGCCGACCCGGGGTCCGTCGAATCCGGATGCCATCATCGACATCAGGCACCTGCCATCAGTGATGCCGCGGCAGGGGCCGGCGACAGTTCGAGCCGCGGTGGTAGGACCGTCTCCTTCAACGCGCTGCCTCGGCCGGACAAGCTGGGGTTTTCCATGAAGTAATTGTGCGCATTGAACGCATTCGGTCCGGCAGGCAGGCGGGCATAGCGTCCATCGGGCCCGAGTAGCCAGCTCTGAGCCTGGTCCTTCAGATTGCCCAGCATGATTTGATCCATGATTTGGTCATGCACCGTTTGCGTGTCGATCGGTACGAGCGTCTCGATGCGTCGGTCCAGGTTGCGCGGCATCCAGTCGGCCGAGGAGAGGAAGACCTTGGCCCCATCGGACGGCAAGCCTTGTCCGTTGCCGAAGCAGACGATGCGGGCGTGTTCCAGATAACGGCCGACGATGCTCTTGACGCGGATGGTCTCCGACAGCGTGGGCACCCCGGGGCGCAGGCAACAAATGCCACGGACCACCAGATCGATTTGGACGCCGGCTGTGGATGCGTCGTAGAGCTTGTCGATGACCGCCGCATCCACCAGGGAATTCACCTTGGCCCAGATATGGGCTGGCCGGCCGGCCCGAGCGTGGCCGATCTCGGCATCGATCAGATCGTAGAGGCGCTGGCGCAGGGTCAGCGGCGCCACTGCCAGTTTTTCCAGACCCTCGGGCCGCGCATAACCGGTCATGTAGTTGAAGAGGGCGGCGGCATCCATGCACAGCGCCGGATCACAGGTGAAGTAGGACAAGTCGGTGTAGATTTTGGCCGTGTCCGGGTGATAGTTGCCCGTGCCGAAATGGGCGTAGCTACGCAGGCCGTCCTTCTCCCGCCGCACCACGAGGGAGAGTTTGGCGTGGGTTTTCAGCTCCAGGAATCCAAACGTCACCTGGGCGCCCGCTTCCTCCAGCCGCTCGGCCCATTGGATGTTGGCTTCCTCGTCGAAACGGGCCTTCAGCTCGACCATGGCGGTGACCGCTTTGCCGGCCTCCGCGGCCTCCATCAAGGCGTGCACGATCGGCGAATCCCGGCTGGTCCGATACAGGGTCTGCTTGATGGCCACCACCGCCGGATCCGCCGTCGCCTGGCGCAGGAATTGGACCACCACGTCGAAGCTTTCGTAGGGGTGGTGGACGACGATATCCTTCTGGGCGATGGCGGCGAAACAATCCCCGCCGAAATCCCGGATGCGTTCGGGAAATCGGGGTTTGAACGGCGTGAACAACAGGTCCGGCCGCTCGTCGACGATCAACTGTTTGGTGTCGGCGATGCCGATCATGCCGTCGAAAACAAAGACATCGTCTTTTTGCGCATTGACTTTGGTGGCCAGAAAGCTGCGCATGTCGGTGGGCATGGAGCTGCTCACCGAGAGTCGGATGACCTCGCCACGTTTGCGCCGGCGCAGGGCTGTCTTGAATGTCCGCACCAGGTCTTCTGCTTCTTCTTCCAGTTCCAGTTCGCTGTCGCGCAGGATACGGAACACACCGTGTGCGTGCAGCTCGAAACTGGGGAACAGCCGGCCCAGGAACCGGAGGACCATCTGCTCGATCATGATGAACCGGATATCGGAACCGGGCAGGCGTACGAACCGTCCGAGCTGGGCTGGCAGGCGCAACAGGGCTTCCTGGCTCTGGGTGCGCACGGGGTCGAACAACTGCAGCAGCAGGCCGAAGCCGAGGCTGGGAATAAAGGGGAACGGATGCGCCGGATCCACCGCCTGCGGCGTCAGGATAGGATACATTTCATTCAGGAACTTTTCTTCCAGCCAGTCGTGTTCGCTGGGTGTGAGCTCGTCCGGCTCGATCACGGCGATACCGTTGTCTCGCAGGAGACCGCGCATGGTGAGCCAACAATCGTGTTGGTCGCGGATGAGCGCATTGCAGCGTTCCATGACGGCTGCCAGTTGTTGGCCCGGCGTCAGGTTCTCAGGGCTGTGCTCTAGGACGCCTTCCACCACCTGGGCCTTGAGCCCTGCGACCCGGACAGAGAAGAACTCGTCCAGATTGCTGCCGCAGATCGACAGAAAGCGCAGGCGTTCCAGCATGGGATGGCGGGGATTGGCCGCTTCCTCCAGTACACGCTGGTTGAAGTCCAACCAGGACAGCTCACGGTTGATGAATCGACCTGGGTCTTTGGCTGTGATGGCCGGGATGACCGTGTCTTGGGGCATGTCTTGGGCACCTCATGGAGCCGGGCGACGGGGTTGCGGTGAAGGCGGCGCCGACCTTGGGTCCGATGTGGCTACGGTTTAACGATTTCGTTATTAATTGGGGCTCGGCCGTGGAAGAGGCGCGCACGGCGGCGCAAACGGCAGCATCTGTCCATAGCATTCGGTCAACGGGTATGAAAACACTGCTCTTGTTGCGGCATGGCAAGTCATCTTGGGACGATCCAGACCTCAATGACCATGAGCGCCCGCTAGCACCGCGCGGCATCCGGGCGGCCACAGAGATGGGCCAGTATCTCAAATCGCTCAATCTCGGGCTGGATCTGATCCTGTGCTCCTCGGCCCGCCGTGCCGTCGAGACCTTGGAGCTGGTGCGCGGTGTCATCGGCACCGAGGTGGCTGTGGAACGGGAACGGGGCTTGTATCTGTGTGGACGGATCACGCTCTTGGAGCGCCTTCGGGACCTACCGGCTGGTGTGGATACGGCTATGCTGGTGGGCCACAACCCGGATTTGCACGAGCTGGCACTGCTGTTGACAGGCACCGGGGAGACTCTGGCGCTGCAGAAATTGCGCGAGAAGTTTCCCACCGCGGCCTGTGCCACTCTGCAGTTCGGTGTGACCCGGTGGCCCGACATTGCGCCCGGGGGGGCATCGCTGGTCCAGTTGCAACTGCCGCGGTCGTCCAAGAAGGCCAAGGAGACCGGCAATGGCGCCAAGGCCGGAAAAGAGAAGGACAAGCACCGGGATCGGCCGCGCAAGGGCAAATAGGCCTGATACCTTGGGCCGGCGTGACCGTTTTGTGATGCTACCTTTTGCACCATTTTTCTGACGCTGCGGGCTGTTAACCTGGAATTCGTTACTACCGTAACGAAAAGGCACCGGCCATGTCCCGTTTTACCCTTCGCACCCCCTTTGCCCGGCGCAGTCTCTTGGGACGCCTTGCTGCTGGCTTCGCCCTGGTTCTGTCGGGTGGACGGTGGCTTGCCGTCCGCGCCGAGTCGGTTGATGTTGTATGGGTCTGCACGTTCAACGAATGCGACCCCTATATATACGATTCGGAGGTCGGCGACCCGGAGAATATCATGGGTTCGCACCCGATTCCCGCCGGCACCTCGTTCGAAGACCTCCCAGACGACTGGCGCTGCCCGATCTGTGCGGCACCGAAGAGCTATTTCATCGCGAAGCTGCGCGCCGACGTATGAGACGGTCGAGTGGTTGACCCGGTGTGTCTGGCCCCTCTACGCTTGGACGAGCGGAGAGGGGGGGACCATGCACGTTAACCTGTCGATAGCACATTGGTGTTGGATGGCCTTGGTCTGGGTCGTGCTCGGCTGGGCGCTTGCTGTGTCGCCAGCTCTGGCCGCGCCGGCCGATGTTTCTGCGGCTGCGGTGGCCGCGCCGACAGACACGGGTGCGGTTGACGCGGTCTACCGGCAGACGGCGGCCGAGCCAGATCCGCGTGCGCAGGTGCTGTTGACGATCGTCGGTGTCGCTGCCGCGGCCGCTCTTATCGGGCCGTTCGTGCCAGAAATCCTGGCATTGCTTGAGGTCGGCAGCCCGAGTGTTCTTTGTATGGTGGCGCCGGTTTGTTGACGCGATGGTCGCCAAGGCGTGCGGCGTATCCGACGATCGTCATGGTTCGTGTCATTGGTAGCGCCGCCGCCTTGACCGGGCTGGGATCAGCATGTGTTTTGAGCCACGCGGTCAATGTTTGCTAGCGTATTAGGTTCATAGTTCTGTTGCCAGGTTGTCTTGGTGACTCTTTGCGTCCTGGAAGTTGCGTTGCATGGCATCGATCGGCGTAACCTGATGCTGGAACCTGAAGCGCCTTGCGCAAAGGTGCGGCCTTTTGGGGTGTACCTTCAGGTCTATCCTGTCTGGGCGGCACCGAGCGGTTTGCCGGCCTTCGCGGGTCACCGGGGATTTGGCTATGGGGTGATCGTCGGCGGGGTGATCGTCGGCGCGGACTGCGCCGCTTGGATAGGGGACAGGCCGGGGCAAAGGATGGCGGACCTGACTATCCGCGCTATCTGGTGCCTTGTCGTGGGCCGCTTCGTCGAACCGTCGGTCCTGGCGATACACCGTGCCGCACCATGGTCGCCGCTGCCGTAATTGGCGTGAGAGACGACCATAGGAGCGTCGGCGTTGAAAAAAAGCCGGGGAGCAAACTCCCCGGCTGTCGTCCTTGCCGGCTTTGGCCACAGCAAGAACGCCTAGGCGTCGCCGATGGTGCCGCCGCCTGTCTTAACGATGACCTGCACCGACGGGCGCGGTGGCACGCCGTCGACGAAGTCCGGCCAACGGGTGGACGGGGTATCGAAGGTCGAGCCGCTGTCGTCGGCTGGATGCTGCACGGCCACGAAGTAGGCGCTGTCGTCGGTGTTGAACTCCGGACCGCAGTGTTCGGCACCGGTCGGGCAACGGTAGAACAGCTTTGTCATGGCGCGGGCTTCACCAGACACGTCGGCCGCCCACACACCGTCGGCAAAGCCGAATTTCGGCGAACCGTCGGTGGAGATCCAGATGCGGCCCTTCTTGTCGAACGCCACATTGTCCGGGCTGGAGAACCAGCCGTTCTCGGTGATCGCGGGGTGATACATGCCGCCGTGTTCGGCCGGGCTGCCACCCAGAACGAACAATGACCAGGTGTACTCGGTGGCCGTGTGGTCGGCGTCGGCGGCGCTGCCGCCGGCGGTGGTGCCGGGCGGGATCATTTCCAGGACGTGGCCGTGGGCGTTGCTCACCCGCGGGTTCACGACATTGGCTTCTTTCCGCCGGGTATTGTTGGTCAGCATCGCATAGATGCAGCCGTTCACCGGATTCGGCTCGACGTCTTCCGGACGATCCATCGGGGTGGCGCCCAGGAGGTCGGCAGCCCGACGGGTCTCGATCAACACGTCGGCCTGGCTGTTGAAGCCGTTCTCGGCGGTCAGCGGGCCTTCGCCGAACACCAGCGGCAGCCAGGTCAGTGTCTCTTCGTCGAACTGCGCAACATACAGCACGCCGTCATCCAACAAGTTCATGTTGGCAGCGCGATCGTCCGGATTGTAGGTGCCGTTCGAAACGAATTTGTAGATGTAGTCGAAGCGCTGGTCGTCACCCATGTAAACGACGGCGCGGCCCGACTTGTCGATGATGGTGTTGGCCCCTTCATGCTTGAAGCGGCCCAGCGCGGTGCGCTTCTTCGGCACGGAGTTGGGATCGTATGGGTCGAACTCGACAATCCAGCCGAAGCGATTCGGCTCGTTCGGTTCTTTGTTGATGTCGAAACGGCTGTGGTAGTTGCCCCAGACGTACCAGCCGCCCGGCACGCCGTAGCGCTTGTAGTTCTGCTCTTCCGGATGGCCGTCTGCGTTGCCGGTGAAATAGCCGTGGAAGTTTTCCTCGGCGAAGGTCACCGTGCCCCAGGGCGTCTTGCCGCCGGCGCAGTTGTTAATGGTGCCGATGACCTTGGTACCGGTCGGATCGACGCTGGTTTTCAGGCGGTCGGAGCCGGCGGCTGGGCCGGTCAGCTCCAGCTCGGTAGTCAGTGCACTGATGCGGCGATTGTAGGTTGAATTCGGATCATAGCTCCACTTTCCGTCGGCAGAGCGGCGAATTTCGACAACGGCGTGACCGTGGGCGGCCATCTCGACCTCAGCCTGCTCCTTGGTCAGCACGTCGGCCGCGTTCTCTTTGGTCACACCCGACCACATCAGATGGGCGTTGGTGTACTCGTGGTTGACGCACAGCAAGCCGTGGTCGGCCGAGTCGGAGCCGAGCGGCAGCGGCAGGTAGCCGACATAGTCGCAGTTGTACCCGAACTGCTGGAGCTGGGTTTCGGCGGTCAGGGTGTTCGGATCGAACGCCGGCGCACCGGGTACGACCGGGTCGCCCCAGCGAATCAGCGTCTGGGCTTCGTAGCCTTCGGCCACCGCATGGGCTTCGTCATAGCCCTTGGCCAGCTCGGTGAAGCCGAGCGACGAGTGGGTGCCATGGCTCATCGCCTGGACCTGACCGGCGCCATAAACGACAGCGGCACCGGCAACCGCACCACCGCCCAGGCCCTTCAGGGCGCCACGCCGGCTCAGGCGCGCGGTGATGATGTCGCCAATCTTGGGGGCGGTGGACGGATTGGTCGGGATATCGTCGACCCGCTCGTACTCGTAGTCACAGTCCTTGCGCAGATCACTCATCGTGTTTTCCTCTCGCAGGCTCCCAGTGAGCCGCCGTTGGGTGGCGTTCTACGTTTGTCGCTGGAATTGCGCCGCGCATCCGCAGCCGGACAAACCGCTGGCTGCCAACGCATCGGGCGTTTGGGACGCGCGCAATGGGGCGTCCACCCCGCGCCACGATCCGGGACATGTGTGCCCGGCCTCCGCTGTCTGGAAAAGTGAAGTTTTGAAGAAATGTCAGTTGCACTAAGATGAAATTGAGGAAAACCTAGCTAAAGGCGTTCAAACGCATTGAAAGTCCCCAGAAATCAAAAGGGGACTTTCAAGTCTGCCGTGGTTTTTTGAAAAAAAATGCTACGAAGCCTTGTCTCTGCCGGTTGGCGGGCCACGTCAGCGGATTTAGCTTTGCCCGTTGTCTCGGAGCACTTCAATCGTCGGCCGCGTCGTCTTCCACCAGATCTATCTTGTAGGCTTGCAGCAGGGCGAATGCTGCCACCTGTTCCAACCACGCTTGTCGAGCGCTGCCTTTATCGGCGTCCTCCGCCTCGTCGAGCAGCTCTTCCGCAATGTCTTCAAACACGTCTTCGTAGCCGTAGCTGATCAATTCGTCCAAGGCCTCGGCCGCCACCTCGACGGCATCGTGGAACTTCTGCGCCGAGGCTTTCAGAACCTTCTTGGTGGTGTGCATGGTGGCCTTGTCGCTGGCGGAGGGGGTGGTGAACGGCGGCGCCATCACCCTATCCATTATAAGGCAGAGTCTTGGGGGACGCCATAGGATGTACGGAGAACTGCAGCGGCGGATGCGCCTAGGAATCGCCGTCCGGTGCCACGGCCCGTCCAGACCAGATTGGTCGTCCGGTCCCCCTTTGTTCAATCCAGACCGAGGTAGGTGTCGATTTCGTCCTGGTCGAAGAGCTTGGTGGTGCCGTGGATGATGCCGTTCATGACCTGGATCATCTTGTAAATCATCTCAGTCGATGACCGACAATCTTCGCGCAGTTGTTCCAGATTACCGCCCTCGACACTGGTGGCGACTTTATGGATGGTGTAGCTGACGACGAGTTGCATCTGCTCAATGGTGTCTTCCAGAGGACGGCGGAACTTGGTCGGTACGTAATTATAGGCTTCTATGGCCAGATCTCGGTCTGAAAAACCGCTGTCACGGAAGTGCTCTTGGTAGGTCTTGGGTTGCCACTGATAACACTCCTCAAGCATGTCGGGCATATCTGGCAGCATCTCGATCAACATGCCGATCTCGTTGAAATGATTCAGATAATCGGTTGCCAGGAGCGTTTTGGCGGAGATATTGGTGCCCTTGACCTTCAGCCGCCACGTCAGATACTGGCGAAGTTCGTTGGCTGGAATGTCCTTGAGCAGCCGCACCATCTCGGTATCGATGAAATCGTCGCCGTCCGGCACGGCCTCGCCTCCGGCATGGTGGGTCATGCGACGGCTCCCGTTCGGTAGGGTATGAACACACGCCAAGCGGCCTCGGATTGACCGCCCCCAAGTAACTGCTCAGTCATGATACACCAGAAATCCGGCCGGTCAGCAGATCGATGGGTGCGAACACGGCTCTGCCAGCCTGCAGTGACACCGATCGCGAGGACGAGCATCATGGCGACTTCTCAAAAAAAAGCAAAGATCGCCGGTTATCCCTAAGGTGATGGCGCTGATTCCTGGGGGCCGATCAACGCCGGTCATGTCATGCTGCGTGCCGAGCGTTCGAGTTGGTTGATGTGGCTCAGGCCTGGAAGTATCTCAGACTTGATGAATTCGATGCGTCGGTGCGGGCCACCGCCGCCGCGGGCAAAGCGCAGTTTCCACAGATTCATCTTCACGGCTAGGCCGCACAGCACGCCGCCGATGGTCACGTGGTTGTCACTAATCAGCGTACGAACCTGATGGAAGGTATCTGCATTGATATCGTCCCAAAAGCTACGTGATTTCTGATGGAAACTGTCGAAACGACCAGTCAGCGAGGTGGAGATGTCTGTTAGATCGCGAGCAATATCGTTTAGAAGGCGCTTGGTCTTGGTGTCGTTGAGAACCTCGCGACTTTCCTGACATATCCTCATCCATTCCAGGAAACGCTGGATTTCCGGGATGATGTCGTCGAGGCAGCGTTGAAAATAGGCCAAAGATAGGAAGATGTCGCCGTAATCTTCCAAGAAATCGGGAATCTCGGCGACCTCGACGTGCAGCCGCTCGGCCAGCAGGCGTAGGTTGCGCATGGCTTCTTCCCGGTCGGGCTTCTGGAACAAAGAGATAATGTCGGACACATCGGATACTTCGGGATTGTCGCTGCCATAGACCTGGCGGATCAGCGGATGCGTAAACGCCTTCATATACTCGGTCAATTCTTGCTTTTTTCTTGGCGAAAGCTGTAATTCGTTTTTGTTTCTGATGTCTATGTGCAGGCGTCTGAGTTCGATCCGCAGGGAATAGACATCGAAACTATTGCACTGGCTGAGCTTGCGCAGTCTGACCAGATCACGCTCGATCTCGTCACGGTACGATTCAAAATAGATCGCAATGTGATCGGGGTAAACCTGACCGCTGCCACTGCTGGCCTCGTTGAACAGTTCAATGACGTTCTCCAGACGCACGTTCTTGATGAGCCGCGTGTGCTGTAGGCCGGGCGTTTCGAGCGGAACGATTCGCAAGGGCAGCACATGCAGGGAATCCCGATCAAAGTCGTCCTGCACCGGCACACCACCGTGTCCCGCAGGCGGAGATCCGGCGTCACATTCGGTTTCGGCTGCCGTGGCATCCGTACTCACCCGAGTCGTAACCCCCTGTGCTGCGGTTGGGCCGGTCGTTGGTTCGGCGAACACCGATTCCTTGCAGGACCGGGATGGGGAGTCTTCCAAGTCGTCTATCGGAACACAACGGTCTTTGGACCATTCAGCAGAACTCGCCGTTCGATGTGCAGCTTCACCGCCCGAGCGAGCACAATGCTTTCCACATCGCGGCCCACGGCAGCGATCTCGTCCGCCGTTAGAGCGTGATCGACCCGTTCGACTTCCTGCTCGATGATCGGCCCCTCATCCAGGTCGCCGGTGACGTAATGTGCCGTGGCGCCGATCAGCTTCACCCCGCGACGGAACGCTTGGTGATAGGGTCTCGCCCCCTTGAAACTGGGCAGGAAGGAGTGGTGGATATTGATGCACCGGCCGTGCAGGCGTTCGCACAACGATGGCGACAGGATCTGCATGTAGCGGGCTAACACCACCAGGTCGATGGCTTCGGTCTCGAGGATTTCGAGCAGCCTGTCCTCCTGACGTGTTTTAGTCTCCGGTGTCACGGGCAGAAAGTGGAACGGCACATTGTGCCAGGCAGAAAGCTGATAGAAATCGCGATGGTTTGAGACGACGGCTGGAATCTCCACGGGTAGGCTGCCGATTCGGTACCGGTACAACAGGTCGTTCAGGCAGTGCCCAAAGCGCGACACCATGATCAACACCCGCGGCCGTCGGTCCGCTGGATAAAGCGTCCAGGTCATGTCGAAGCGCTTGCCGATGTTGATGAAATCCGCTTCCAATTGCGTCCGGCTTGGTCCATCGCTGCCGGTGCTATAGGCGACCCGCATGAAGAAACGGCCGCTGTCGAGATCGCCATACTGATCACTACTCAGAATATTGGCGTTGCGCTCGCTGAGGAAACCGGCGACGGCATAGACGATCCCGACTGTATCGGGGCAGGACAAGGTGAGAATGTAAGATGCTGACGAACTCATGGATCGTGTGTTCCTCGCTGCTCACGACGCGGATGGCCTGACGCCGCGCGCACCCCGGCTGGCCCCCGCCGATTGGATGCACCAGCCAGCGAGCGGACGCAAGACTGCCGCCGCTGGGCCTGGCATGTCCACGGCCACGCTGGCCTCTCTGCATCCGGCAGGCTGGCCCTGGGTGTACGGAGACGTCGGGGTCGGGTCGACATGTCAGGCACTCGATCGTGACGTCACTTGCGACGTTGCCGTACTGGGTGGCGGATATACTGGCCTGCACGCTGCCCTCGACCTGGCCGAGGCCGGCTTGGACACGGTTCTGGTGGAGGCGCAGCACATCGGCTTCGGTGCCTCCGGTCGCAACGGCGGGCAACTGGTCACCGGCTACAACCGATCCATGGCCGAGGTTGCCCGGTTGGTCGGACCGGAGGCCGCGCGGCGGCTGTGGCAGATAGCCGAAGCGGGCAAGGCCTTGGTGTTGGAGCGCATCCGATACCACGACATCGACTGTGGTCTCGGCCGGGGGTACGTGTCTGCGGCGCTGCATCGCCGGCATCTGCGCGAGGCCCGGCATTGGTATGAGGATTGGGTCATCGGGCAGGCTTACCCGTCCCTGGAACTTCTGGACCGGGACGGTATCTGGGCTCGCGTGCGCTCGCCGCGCTACATCGGCGGCTTGCTCGACCGCGACGGTGGCCATCTTGATCCCGTGCGGTTCGTGCACGGGCTGGCCGCTGCGGCCACCCGCGCTGGCGTGCGCATTCATGAACGATCGCTGGCCACGGTGCTCGACACCGGCCCCCCACCGGGGCTCACTGTCAACGGCCATCGCGTGACGGCCCGTTGGGTGATCCTGGCCGGCAACGCCTTTCTTGGCCGTCTGGTGCGGTCATTGGACGGCTGGGTCATGCCGGTCACCACCCACATCATCGCCACCGAGCGCTTGGGCGAGTCCGGGAGCCGTGACCTTCTGCCGCTTGGTGACGCCGTTGCCGACATGAACCACATCCTCGACTACTTCCGCCTAACGCCTGACACACGGCTCGTGTTCGGCAGCGGTGCCAACTACTCTGGACGGTCTTCGCCCGATCCGGCGGCTGGGCTGCGCCGCCAACTCCTGCGCGTGTTTCCCCAGCTAGCAGAGGTGTTGACCCCGCATCTGTGGGGCGGTGAGGTGGCGATCACCATCAATCGGCTCCCCCGCTTGGCCCGGCTCGGGCCACGGGTCTTGTGCGCGCATGGGTTCTCCGGCCAAGGGCTGGCATTGACCGCAATCGCGGCCCGGGCCATGGCCGATGTGGTGCGCGGCACCGAGGAACGGTTCGACGTTCTGGCGCGTTTGCCACACCAGCAATTCCCCGGCGGTCGACACCTGCGACGGCCGCTCTTGACGCTGTCCATGCTGTGGTTTCGCCTGCGCGACCTGCTCGGTTGAGCCGGTCGCCTGCAGGCAGACCTGGTTCGCCCGGGTGTCAGCCTAGCCCGGGTGTCAGCCTAGATTGAATCGGGTGATGACCGTGGCGAAATCATCGCTGAAGCTGTTGCCGGTGCCAATAATGCCGACGTCCCGTGGAACATCTTTTAGCCGGCTGTCGGTCTTGTCCAGGCTTGTCAGCAGGGCCATTGGCACATTGCGCGTGACCGACATGGCGCGCAGGCCTCGAATCAGGTCAATCCCACTCAGGCCATCCATGACCATGGACGCAATGAGCATGTCCGGCGGCACTCGAACGGCAATGCCGATCGATTCTATTGGATCCTGCACTGTGATCGGCCGAAACCCGCAGGCGGCCATCTCGGTTGCCACTTTCTTGGCGATAACTTTGGATGGTGTGACCAGCATTATCTCGACATCGTGAATCTCGATATCTTCAATATCAAAGACATAGCGCACAGGTAAGGCGCGAATGATCTGGCTGGTTTCAGCCAGAAGCGGTTGCTCGGCCCGATCGACCAGTTCAGCAATGCGGTCCAGAAACACTACGGCATCGTCGAGTGAGCGCGCTTCCAAGCGAGCCAGCCCGGAGAAGTAATCCTCCATGCGATGTGCCACGAGGCTCACTGTGGGGTAGCCGAATGCAGTGCCGGCTCCCTTCAGGTTATGGGCTTCGGTGCGGATGAGTGCTATTGCTTCTGTTTCGCGCACCTCCTTGCCGCGGACCCGTTCGACCATGCGATAGAGTTTGTCGAGACGGTCGCGTGCATCGTCGATGAACTCGACACGCAAACGATCTTCAATCTCTTCAGTGCTGAGATCCTGACTCATGAGATGACTGTCCTGCCGGCGAACACCGCGCGGACAATACCAACCCAGTATCGACTTGACGACCGCTTTCTCGGGTGTTCGGCGTTCGAAGCACCCCCACGCCGTGTCACGGCAGCACCATTGTCCCGCGCCCCATGGCGCTTCCAGGCGAAGCCGGTCTGCATGCGGCGGCGACCAGCCCTGTCAAAGCCCATCGCGCAAGGAGGTGAACCAGCGGATCGCCTCGCGCATCTGCGCCATATCTTGGTGCAGCCAGGCAGAGATATGTCCGTGGTCGGTATCGTGGTGGCTGGCCAAGTCGGCGAGGCGGGCCAGTTCACTTTCATGACGCGCCACAAGAGACTCGATCTGATCGATTTGCTGGTCCGCCGGCAAAAGGTGCAGGAACCGTAGCTTCAGTGTGATCACAAGTTTGTTCAATGGGTCCGCCGACGGTGTGCGCACGGTGGCGGCCATCAGGGAGCCGAAGGTGTTACGACCATCATCGGTCACGGCCAGCAGGGCATTGTCCTCCATGCCCTCGCCGTCGATCGCTGCGATCATGCCTTCATAGCGCAGCATTTCCAACGACGTTCCCATCAGGTCGAGGGATGGCCCGACGATACGGCTCGTGAAGTGGCGTATTTCGGCCGCCAGATCCGCATATCGGGTCGGACCGCGATCGATCAGTGTTCCCAGGGCGGCAAGCCGGACGGTCTCTTTCGGCATCAGCGAATTGTCCCGATACATCACTCCCTCCGGCCTTGCTGCAAGTCAGTCTCGAAGATATGGTTCCGGTCCGCGCTTGTCTAGGTGTCCATAAGATGCAATCCCATCGCCGGCAAGACGCTTTCCCTGGCTGCGTCGCTCGATTGAGTTTCAAACGAAATTGTTGTCCAGCCGTGCTCGGTGAGGCGGAGAGGAAGAGTGGGAATGTCGCAGGACGAGGTGTCGGGGAACGGGCCGAACCAGGTACTGGATCGCGCCGTGGCCGGCCTGATGGGCGAAGTCGGCGAGACGGTGGTGATGCCGTATTTTTGCGCGCTGGATGCGTCGCAGTGCGCGAGAAACGCCCGGGTGATCCGGTGACCGTGGCCGATACGGCCTCGGAGCGGTTTTTGACCGAACGTCTGAGCCGGCTGATGCCGGAGGCCGCCGTGGTGGGGGAGGAAGCGGTGGCGGAGGACCAGACGGTTCTCACCCATCTCGGTGCCGCGGGGTCGGTGCCGCGGGGTCGGTGCCGCGGGGTCGGTGCCGCGGGGCCGGTCTGGATCATCGACCCGATCGACGGCACGGTGAATTTCGCCCAGGGTCGGCCCGGCTTCACCATCCTAACAAGAAACTAAGCTTGGCGTGTCCAAATATAGTAGCAAAAGCAAACTTCGCTGCTATATATGCGCTCGGAAAACTGGACTGTTTCATCCCCG
>JANQJV010000243.1 GCA_028281465.1 Azospirillaceae bacterium
CGGGGATGAAACAGTCCAGTTTTCCGAGCGCATATATAGCAGCGAAGTTTGCTTTTGCTACTATATTTGGACACGCCAAGCTTAGTTTCTTGTTAGACACAATCGTCGATGTAGCGGACATGGTGGACAAAGCTCGATCGCGGCGCCACGTCGTCGGCCCGCCGATACCCTGTCGCCGCCACGACGCCTTCGGACTTCACCACGGGGTGAGCTCCTTGGACCGCGTCAACGTTGCAGGTCGGTGCCCGGCGCCGACCGGCCGCCACACGGAACAGCGACGGGAACGGAGCATGGCCATGTCGACACCCCAGTGCTTTTCCACCTCATCAGCGCGCGCTGAACAGGCTCTTGCACGCCCGGGACTCCAAAGTCCCGATGGATTCATACAAGATGGCCTCCGCCCGGTATCCCCAGTGATGGGGCCGAGCCTAGCCAATGAAAATCGTCAGGAGGGAGGCAGGGACGCCATGAAACGCTCGGAGATCGAGGCCGCCGTCGCAGCGGCACGCACGGCTTTCGCCGAGGCCGGACTCGCCCTGCCGCCGTTCGCCGACTGGGACCATGGAGTCTGGCGCGAGACTGCGGACAGCCATGCCGCCAAGGCCCGGCTTGGCTGGGATGTGACCGATTTCCGCCTGGGCGACTTCACCCGCAAGGGTCTGGTGCTGTTCACCTTGCGCAACGGCGATGTGGCCGAACTCAAGGCCGGACGGGGATTTTGCTACTGCGAGAAGGCCATGCTGGTCGGTAACGGCCAGGTCACGCCCATGCACCATCATCGCCTCAAAGTCGAGGACATCATCGTGCGCGGCCCGGGCACCTTGGCCCTGGAGCTGCGCCATGCCGGGCCGGACGGCAAACCGGACCGGAGCCGCGGCACCCGGGTCTTGTCGGACGGACGCTGGCGCGAGACGGACGCGGACGGGCTGTTGTGCCTGAGGCCGGGCGAGAGCGTCACTCTCCCACCGGACATCTGGCACAGCTTCTGGGGCAACGGCGGCCCGGTGGTCGTGGGCGAGGTTTCTAGCGTCAACGACGACGTGACCGACAACTATTTCGAGGAGCCGCTGCCGCGGTTCCCGGAGATCGAGGAGGACGCGCCCGCAACGGTGCCGTTGGTGAGCGAGCGATGACGATCCTGGTGTGCGGAGAGGCACTGTACGACGTCTTCACGACGGCCGAGTCTGACACCGGCTTCGGTTTGGATGCGCGGCTCGGCGGCTCCGCTTTCAATCTGGCCATCGGCCTGGCCCGACTGGGCCGACCGGCCGGGCTGCTCACGGGCATATCGACCGATTTCCTGGGGGACAAGCTGGTGCGCGCCTTGGCGCGAGAGGGGGTGGCGACACAGTTCCTGGCGCGCAAGACGGCCCCGACGACGCTTGCGTTGATCAGCCTGCATCCCGATGGCTCGGCCCAATACGGGTTTTACGGAGAGGGTGCCGCCGATCGTGCGGTGACCGAAGCGGATTTGCCGCGGCTGGACGGGCTGACCGGCCTGTGTTTCGGCTGCTTCTCGCTGCTGACCAAACCCACTGGGGATAGTTTCCTCAACCTGGCCCGACGCGCAACGGGCGGGCCGCTGATCGCGCTAGATCCGAACATCCGCGCCACCGTGGAACCGGACATGGCGGTATGGCGCAACCGCGTCGCTGCCTTCGCCGCCCAGGCCGATCTGGTCAAGATCAGCATGGAAGACATGGCTCAGCTCTATCCTGAGACGGCTCCGGCGGACGTGGCGCAGCGCTGGCTCACCGAAGGACTCGGTCTCGTGGTGATGACCCGTGGCAAGGACGGGGCAGTCCTGTGGTCCCCGGACACCACGGTGGACCGACCGGCCCCGGCGGTGACGGTGGTCGACACGGTCGGCGCCGGCGACGGCTTCCTGGCTGCCCTCCTCACCGCGCTGGCCGAGGTGGGGCTGGCCACCCCGGCTGGGTTGCGCACTCTGGACGCGGACCGGACCGGACAGGTCCTCGACTTCGCCATCGCCGCCGCCGGCCTCGCCTGTACCCGCCGCGGCGCCGACCTGCCGCACCGGGGCGAATTGCCGGGCCCGACCGCATGACCGGCCCGATCGACCTGCCGCTGATCCGGGCCAAGGGCATGGGCCCTATCGCCACGTCACCGACAACCTGCCGGTCAAGGGAGTGACGGTTGGCGACCGGGTCCAGCAGCGGCGTTATACCCATGGCCCGCATTGACGACACGGTCGGTTTCGGCGCTGAACCAGGAGCGCCGGCATCCCTGCCGGCGCTCCGAAACAGGGCGGCCCGAGGACCGGTCCTTGTGTCGGGCCGTTGGTATGACGTCCTGTGTCGCCCTGCGCAGATGATGTCCTGCGTCCACCTGATAAGGCAGCGTGGCCTGCCGTTTGGCCGATGCGGTCCCGGTTCATCGGTCGGATCGAGGCGCGCATCAAACCTCCCGTCCCTGCTCCACCGATGCCGCATCGGGCCGAGCGCGACGGCATCCTGTTTACGAGAACAGGAAGTCGTCTTGGTGCAAGTGTGCCAGGGTCACGCCCTGCAAGGTGACTGAGTCACCGTTGCCGAAATCGATGGTCACGGCATCGCTTTGCTCGTAGGCCGCCGCCAGAACATCGCTGAAACCATCAACCCCGACCAGGCCGACCAGGTCGATGACATCCCCACTGCCGGCACCGGCCAGGAAGTCGGTGATGGTATCGGCGCCGTCACCCGACTCGAAAACGAACTTGTCGCTCCCCGACCCTCCGACCAGGACATCGGTACCGCCGCGGCCAGCCAGAACATCGTCACCCGCGAAACCCAGCAGCATATTGTCGGCCGCGTCGCCGCGCAGATCGTCGCCACTGTAGGACCCTGCGAGCTGTTCGATCGAGATCAGAGTATCGCCCTCGGCATCGCCGCCAAGCCCAGTGCCAGCCGCCAGATCAACCGTTACGCCGACTGCAGAACCATCGTAGCGCGCCGCGTCGGTCCCATCGCCACCGTTCAGCACATCCGCACCCGTGCCGCCATAGAGCAAGTCGTGGCCGGCATTGCCTCGTAACTCATCGCTCCCAGAGTCGCCGAAAAGGGTATCATTGCCGTCATTGCCCTGAAGATGATCGCTGCCCGCACCACCGGCGAGCCGATCATGACCACCTTGCCCCAAGAGCATGTTGTTCGCCGCGTCGCCGCGCAGGTCATCGCCATGGGACGACCCGGCCACCTGTTCGATCGCGACCAGCGTGTCGCCCTCGGCATCCCCGCCAAACGCGGTGCCCGCTGCCAGATCAACCGTTACCCCGACCACAGAACCGTCGTAACGCGCCGCATCAATCCCATCGCCGCCGTTCAGCACATCCGCACCCGTGCCACCATAGAGCAAGTCGTGGCCGGCATTGCCTCGTAACTCATCGCTCCCAGAGTCGCCGAAAAGGGTATCATTGCCGTCATTGCCCTGAAGATGATCGTCGCCACCACCTCCGGCGAGCCGATCATGACCGCCTTGGCCCAAGAGCATGTTGTTCGCCGCGTCGCCGCGCAGGTCATCGCCGTGGGACGACCCGGCCACCTGTTCGATC
>JANQJV010000245.1 GCA_028281465.1 Azospirillaceae bacterium
GGCTGGACCGCCGCCATCTTGGCGGCCAGCGGCTGGGCGTGGTCCGGGCCGGCTGGAAGCCGGCGGTCCAACCGGCAAGGATGCCGGCGCTCCGAAACAGGGCGGCCCGAGGACCGGTCAGTGTTTCGGGCCGTTGGTATCACGCCGGATTTCTTGACCGGGCCGAATCGATGGGGACAACGACGCGTCTACGACGCGCTTCAGCGCGTCACCACGTCGAAGCGGTCGTCATCCATCCGCGCTCAAGGGCAGCGCCCCCATGCGCCCTATCGATGATGCCTCGCTCAGGTGCCAGATCAGGCTCGGATGCCGCCATTTGACCGTCCGGTCGGCTGTAGCGGTCCGCAACGGCCACAGCCGACCGTCCTTCGACATGGTCGTGCGGGCGACATGGTCGTGCTGGCGACATGGTCGTGCTGGCGACATGGTCGTGCTGGCCATCTCCGTGAACCGGATCAGCCTCGAAAGCCAGCCAGGCTTCGGCGGATATTGCCCACGCAGCGTAAAGATCGTGCACCAGTGCCATGGCATCCGCTTTTGCTTTTCCCTTTGAAGTCATCTTGGGGAAATCGCGGAGGAAATATCACCGGCACCAGTTTGCAGCGCCACGAGGGACCAGGTAGGGTGCCGATCGATCATGCTCAAACCTCCCGGACCGGTGTAGACCTGAACCATGCCTCTCCCTCCCGGGCCGCTTGGCGGCCTTCGCATCCTCGATCTGAGCCGCATCCTGGCCGGACCGACCTGCACGCAGCTCCTGGGCGATCTGGGCGCCGACGTCATCAAGGTGGAGAAGCCAGGGACGGGGGACGACACGCGCAGTTGGGGGCCGCCGTATGTCAAGGATGGAGACGGTGCGAACACCACGGAAAGCGCGTACTACCTGTGCGCCAACCGCAACAAGCGCTCCATCGCCATCGATCTGGCCAAGCCGGACGGGCAGACCCTGGTGCGCCGGATGGCGACGCAGTGCGACGTCTTGATCGAGAACTTCAAGGTCGGCGGCCTGGCGGCCTACGGGCTGGCGTACGCTGATCTTCAGCCCCTTTTGCCACGCCTGATCTATTGCTCGATCTCCGGCTTCGGCCAGACCGGTCCCTACAAGCAGCGCGCCGGCTACGATTTCCTGATTCAAGGCATGGGCGGCATCATGAGCATCACCGGCCAGCCCGACGGCGAACCGACCAAGGTCGGCGTCGGCATCGCCGACGTGATGTGCGGCATGTACGCCGCCGTCGCCATCCTGGCCGCCTTGCGCCACCGCGATGCCACCGGCCAGGGCCAACATATCGATCTGGGCCTGCTCGACACCCAGGTATCATGGCTGATCAATGCCGGGCTGAACTACCTGACCGGCGGCCGGGTGCCCGGGCGGCTCGGCAACGGCCACCCCAACATCGTGCCCTACCAGGCCTTCCCAGCCGCCGATGGGCATTTCATCCTGGCGGTCGGCAACGACGCCCAGTTCCAGCGGTTCTGCCGCTTCGCCGGTATCGCCGCTCTGGCCGACGACCCGCGCTATACCACCAATGCCGCCCGGGTCACGCATCGGACCGCGCTGGTGCCGCACCTGGAAACCGTGACACGGCAACACCCGGTTGCCCATTGGCTCGGCGGTCTGGAGCCGCTCGGGGTGCCGTGCGGCCCGATCAACGATCTGCAACAGGTGTTCGACGACCCGCAGATACGACAGAGGGACATGCGCATCACCATGCCGCACCCGCTGGCCGGCACCGGCACGGTCGACCTGATCGGCAACCCGATCCGGTTCTCCGAAACCCCCGTCACTTACCGCCACGCCCCACCAACCACGGGCCAGCACACGGAGGCTGTTTTGACCGAGCTGCTTGGCCTGGCACCCGAGGATGTCACCACACTGCGCGACCAGGGCGTGGTGGGCTGACCCATGGCCATGACCCGCGCCGCCGACATCATCGCCCGCCGCCTGTACGATGCCGGCTGCCGCTTCGCCTTCGGTATCCCCGGCGGCGAGGTGCTCACCCTCATGGATGCGCTGAAGCAGGCCGGGCTGCGCTTCGTCCTGGTCAAGCACGAGAACGCAGGCGGCTTCATGGCCGAAGGCACCTGGCACATGACCGGCGCGCCCGGGGTCCTGTTGGCCACCATTGGCCCGGGAGTCGCCAATGCCGTCAACGTGGTAGCCAATGCCTGGCAGGACCGGGTGCCGCTGATCTTCCTGACCGGCTGCGTCGACCCGGCCGAAGCGCACAGTTATACCCATCAGGTGTTCGACCACACGCAGGTGTTGCGACCGATCACCAAGGCAAGCCTGACCTGTGTCGACGGGGCGGCCGATGTGGTCATCGATAAGGCGCTGGGCCTGGCTCGCGACGGCCAGCCCGGCCCCGTGCACATCGACGTGCCGATCTCGGCGGCCAAGGCCGAGCAGGCGGACATGCCGGTGGTGCGGCGCGGCCGCACCCTGCCCGGCGCACCGGCCCCGACGCCGGCGCTGGACGACGCACGGCAGCGCCTGGCCAGGGCCGAACGGCCGCTGCTGATCGCCGGGCTGGACGTGTTGACGCACGGGGCCGAGACGGCATTGGCGGCATTCGTGCGCCACACCGGCATGCCGGTCGTCACCACCTACAAGGCCAAGGGTGTCGTGCCCGAACAGGACCCGCTGTGCCTGGGCGGCGCCGGGCTGTCGCCCAAGGCCGACCGCCTGCTCATGCCGCTGATCGCGGCTGCCGACCTGCTCGTGCTGGCCGGCTACGACCCGATCGAGATGCGCGCCGGCTGGCGCCACCCGTGGTCGCCGGACAAGCCGGTGATCGAGCTCGCCGCCGTGCCCAACGACCATGGCATGCACAGCGCCACCTGGAGCTTCGTTGGCGACGTCGGCGCCGGGTTGCGCGCGCTTCAGAGCGGCTGGACGCCGCAGCCGGTGTGGCCCGACGGGCAACCGGCCCAGGTCCGTGCGGCGCTGCACGACGCGTTCACACCGCGCACCGAATGGGGGCCGGCCACGGTTTTCGCCACGGCCCGGTCGGTGGCGCCAGCGGAGACGGTGGTCACCGCCGACAGTGGGGCGCATCGCATCCTGCTCAGCCAGATGTGGCCGTGTCCGACGCCACGCACGCTTCTACAATCGACGGCACTGTGCACCATGGGCTGTGCCGTGCCACTCGCCATGGGCGCGAAACTGGCGGCGCCAGACCGGCCGGTGTTGGCCTTTGTCGGCGATGCCGGGTTGGAAATGGGGTTGGGTGAACTGGCAACGGTGCGTGACCTGCGCCTGCCGGTGGTGATCGTGGTGCTGGTCGACCGCTCACTGGCTCTGATCGAACTCAAACAACGCGCCATGCAGTATGAAAACGTCGGCGTAGACTTCGACGGCACCGATTTCGCCGCGGTGGCGCAAGCGCTGGGGGGCGCCGGCGTGACGGTCCACGATGCCGCAACACTGGAACGTGAGCTGCGCGCTGCCTGGGTTCGCGATACATTCACGGTGATTGCGTGCGTGGTGCCGCGTCAGGCCTATGACGGAGCGTTTTGAGCCATGCCTTGGGACCGCAGTCTCGGCCGGGATCCGCGCCTGGATTTCTTCCGCGGCATCTGCATGTTCATTATCTTCATGGCCCATGTCCGCTACAACATCATGTGGTGGTACATCCCGGCCCGGCTCGGTCCCAGCGACGCCACGGAAATCTTCGTCTTCAGCTCCGGCTTCGCCGCCGCCATCGCCTTCGGCGGCACTTTCACCCGTCTCGGGTTTTGGACGGGCGTCCGTCGCGTCCTGTATCGGTGCTGGCAGATCTATTGGGCGCACATGTGCTTGTTCTTCATCGTGGCGTTCGTCTGCATCGTCGCCACCTGGCAGCTCGAGCGCAATTACATCGCCCAGTTGAACCTGACCAATTTCTTCGCGCATACGGAAGTCGGGTTGGTCGGTTTGCTGACCTTTACCTATGTGCCCAACCTACTCGACATCCTGCCGATGTACTTCGTGGCGCTGTTGTTGATGCCGTTCATCCTGCTACTGCGCCAAGTGCATTTGATCCTGGCCGTGCTGTTCTCCGTGTCGCTGTGGCTGGCGGCATGGTACGGCGGTTTGTCGCTGTCGGCGGATCCCTGGGGCGACCGGCAATGGTATTTCAACCCATTCGCCTGGCAGTTCCTGTTCTTCACCGGCTTTGCCATCAGTGCCGGCTGGATCAAGGGGCCGCCGCCCAAGACCTGGCTGGTGGTGCTGGCATCGGTATATGTCATCGCTTGGATCCCGCTCAGCTACCCGTCCATCGTCTGGAACGTCGGGTGGCTGCGCGACACGCGCGACGCGATTTTGGCACCAGGGTGGAAGACCAATCTGCACATCGTGCGCTATCTGCACATTTTATGTCTGGCCTATCTGGCCACCTGCCTGTTGTGGAACCGCGAGAAGAGTCTGCTCAGCCCGTGGATCGCACCGATCGTCAAGGTCGGCACCCAGGCTCTGCCGACCTTCCTCACCGGCATTGTGTTGTCGTGGTGCGGTAGCATTTTCCTCGATCAGGTCGGCCGCACCGGCTGGAGCTTCTTCGTGGTCAATGCTGGCGGCTGTGCCCTGCTGATCCTGGTCGCCTACACGGTCGCCTGGTACAAGGCCTCGCCGTGGGTGCAACGCCGTCCATCCGCGCCCGCCCCGCCGGCACCGGCGCCAACCTCTCCCGGAATGGCCCCGGACCGCGTTGTCGCCCCGGCCGGCTGACTTGGTGGCATGGCGCGGTACGGGCATCACCTTTACATCCGCCGATCATGGCGAGTGACCACGCCGGGACCGCGGTTGGTCCAGTCGGGACGGGAGTCCACATCGCGCGACCCGCAACATTGGCAGCGGCAGCGTGCGGCCACCCCCTTGACCGGGAAGCGGGAGCCAAAGCGGTCAACCAACCACCGGGTCTCCAACAGGCCATGGTGGCCGCAAGCGTTGCACCACACCTCGACATTCTGCACGTCACCGTGCACCAAATCCCACAACTCTAAGGCGAGACGATCAGCCACGATCCCAACATCCGGTCTTTGTTCCCGGTGTGTTCTAGTCAGAGCCGGAGACGATCGCAAGCGCGGAAAGCTACTCACTCGATCAATAATACCAACGGCCCGACACACTGACCGGTCCTCGGGCCGCCCTGTTTCGGAGCGCCGAAACCGACCGTGTCGTCAAGGCGGGCCATGGGTATAATTCACACCAAGCCGACGATGGCCGGGGATGTCGGGCCGTGGCACCGACCGGCCACCGTGCGCCCTTTTCCTTTTGGAAGAGAGGCTTGCCGGATGCTCCGCCGACCGGTCGCCAAGTCTGGCCGCATGCCTCACCCCCCTCTGCGGCCCGGGTCGAAAGTCAGCAACCGCAAGGCATTCAACGTGACCAGGACCGTGGCGCCGGTATCGGCCAGGATGGCCAGCCACAGCCCGGTGATGCCGGCGACGCTGGTGACCAGAAACACCGCCTTCAGGCCGAGCGCGATGGCAATGTTCTGGCGGACATTGGCCATGGCGGCGCGAGCCAAACGCACCGCGCCGGCAACATCGGTCACCCGGTTGCGCAGCAACGCCGCATCGGCGGTCTCCAAGACCACATCGGTCCCCGTCCCCATGGCGACGCCGACAGGGGCGAGAGCCAGGGCCGGCGCATCGTTGATGCCATCGCCGACCATCATCACCGTCCGCGTCGCGGTGGCGTGACGGATGTACTCGAGCTTGTCGTCGGGCAAAAGGTCGGCACGGTGATCCATGCCCAGACCGTCGGCCACAGCGACCGCCGTACGCGCGTTGTCGCCGGTCAACATGACCACATCCAGCCCAAGCGCCCGCAACTGACGCACGGCCCCGGCGGCTTCCGGACGCACCTGATCGCTCAGGCCGATCACCCCAAGCGCCGCATCGGCGCGAAAAACGATCGCGACGGTCTTCCCATCGGCCGCCATGGCATCGCAGTGTGCTTTCGTCTCCGGGGACAGAACGCCCGCGTCGGCGGCAAAGCGCGGCGCGCCGATCGAGACCGATCCGCCGTCGATCATCCCCGTGACACCGCGCCCCGGCACGGCCCGGATCGCCGCCAACGGCCGGGGCGCCACACCCGCGGCCGATGCCGCCTCGCCCACCGCCAGCGCCAAGGGGTGGCTCGATCCGGCCTCGAGGCCAGCCGCAAGGGCCAGAAGCGCGGTCTCGGACCCGGTGAGCGGCACCACATCGGTCACCACCGGCCGACCGCGGGTCAGCGTGCCAGTCTTGTCGAAGGCAACCAGATCGGCCTTGGCCATGGATTCGATCACTGCACCGCCTTTCATGAGAATGCCGTGGCGGGCTCCGGTGGACAGCGCCGCCGCGATCGCCGCCGGCACCGAGATCACCAGGGCACACGGGCAACCGACCAGAAGCAATGCCAGCGCCCGATACACCCAAATGAGCCAGTCGGCACCGAAAACGAGGGGCGGGACGATGGCAACCAAAGCCGCGAACCCAACCACCACCGGCATGTAGACACGGCTGAAGCGGTCGATGAAACGCGCCGTGGCGGCCCGCGCCGACTCCGCCTCTTCAACCAAGCGGATGATGCGGGCAATGGTGTTGTCCACCGCCGCCCGCGTCACCCGCAGGTGCAGGACACCATCAGCGTTGATCGAGCCGGCGAACACGGCATCGCCCGGCGCCTTGGGCTTGGGCATGGACTCACCAGTGACCGGGCTTTCGTCGACGGCGGACTCGCCCTGCGTGACCACCCCGTCGGCTGGGATGCGGTCGCCCGGCCGCACCCGCGCCACCTGGCCGATGGCCAGGGCATCGGCTGGCACCGCCCGCGCGGCGCCATCGGCCTCGACCAGCAAAGCGGTGCGCGGCACCAGGTCGGCCAGCGCACGGATGCGGCTGCGGGCCCGTTCGGCGGCCAGGCTCTCCAGCCATTCGCCAACGGCGAACAAGAAGATCACAAGCGCCGCCTCTTCCGCAGCCCCGATCACCAGTGCACCGACGGCGGCCATGGTCATGAGCATCTCGATGGTGAACGGCTCGCCGATGCGCGCCGAAGCCAGGGCCCGGCGCGCCACCGGTACCACGCCCACCAGACAGGCCAGCATGAACGTCCAGGCCACGAGCCCTGGTGGACCCAGGAGCGCCATTGCCCAAGCGGTGCCGAGCAGCGATCCGGCCGCCAGCGCCAATCGGCCTTGCGGCGAGCGCGGCCAGCGTCGGCGCGGCGCAGGGCCGGCCTGTCGGATGTCGGTCACGGTCGACACCGGCACCCCGCCACCCGGTGCAATACTGAAGCCGAGCCTGCGCACGGCGGCTTCCACCGCATGGCGGTCCGTCCGGGTCGGATCCCAGGTTAGGTGCAGGCTCTCGGCCATCAACGACACGTGCACATCGGCCACGCCGGGCAGGCAGGCCACGGCGCGCTGCAGCCTGGACACACAACCGGCGCAGCTCATCCCGCCGACCGTCCAACGCCCCTCCTGGCGCACCGTTGCGGCGTCCGACATCGTCTCTCTCCTCGGCCGGGTCTCTTGGTGTCCCGGTGCCATCCATGGAAACGAGACGCTACAAGCTCCAGTCACTCGAGGTTCAAGCCGAAAATCGGCGCCCGTTCGGTCGTACCCCTGGACCGCGTCACCGACCTCGTGCCTTGCACCACGGCGCCCGGTCCCGCATATCTGCCAAGCCTGGAGGTTATTCGGAGCCATGGAGCCATGCTGACGATCGGCCGGTTGGCGCGGGCCACCGGAGTGAAAGTCCCGACTATCCGGTATTACGAACAGATCGGGCTGTTGCCGCCGCCGGACCGCAGCGCCGGCAACCAGCGCCTGTATGGCAGCAGCACGCTGGACCGGCTGGCGTTCATCCATCACGCCCGCGAACTCGGCTTTCCGCTGGAGGCGATCCGTGACCTGCTCAGCCTGGCCGACCACCCGGACCGATCCTGCGCCGCAGCCGACGCCATCGCCCGCGCCCAATTGGCCAAGGTGGAGCGCCGCCTGGAGCGCCTGCAGGCGCTGAAGCAGGAACTGGAGCGTATGATCGCCCACTGTGCCGGCGGCCGCGTCGCCACCTGCCGCGTCATCGAAGTGCTCGGCAACCACGCCCTCTGCGGAACCGACCACAGCGGCGAGCGGGTGGACGAGGCGTTGCCAGCGGTCTGACCCTTGCCATACCCGCACCGCGCCGTTTCCGCCGGCGATTGGATCGGGGCTGGCGGGTTGTCCACTGGCCTCAGCCGAATCGATCCGCTCCTCCTCCCTCCGGCTCCACAACAAGCATTCACTGCGGACGATACCGCCGACCGAATTCGGCGAACGTAATGTCTTGGATTTGGTCAAATGCAATATCCGACGGTTCACCCCAGGTCAGAACCGGCGGTTCGCCGACCAGGCGCAACGGCCGAAAGCTTATCTGCTGCAGTTCATTGGATAGTGCCCATTGGCGTGGTGTAGGACCGCCGATCGTCGAGAGGGTCCTCGTGCTTCCTATGCTGCGTTTTGAAGCAACGTAGTTTGCTGAGAATAGATCAGTGATTTCAGGATTTCCATACTCATATAGCGTCTTGCGACGGCCCATTCATCATTTTGCTCGAGCATGAACGCCCCGGCGAGGCGTGCAACTACCTCGTTATTGGGAAATATGCCCACGACAGTCGCACGCCTCTTGATCTCCTTGTTGAGTCGTTCCAGAGGGTTGGTTGACGCTATTTGGTTCCAGTGCTCAGGCGGGAAGGTCATAGAGACGAGTACGTCGTCACGGCTTTCGTCCACCACGGCAGCGAGTTTTGGGCAGCTCTGGCGCCGGCGGTCGGTAACCTGGTTCCACTGCTGTCGTGCGGCCTTCGCCGTATCTTAAGCGAATATGGTCTTCCTTATGCCGACATCGGCATAAGGCCCAATAGCGCTGGATGAAGACCGGGTTGAAGGCCGGAAAGCACCGACGGTGAAACCGTCTCTGCGTGCTGTGGGGCCTTGCGGGGTGTTGGGCTTTACAGGCACCGCCGATCGGCCTCGGTGTCCAGGCGAACGGTCCCCGGTTCAGGCGCTCGGACCTGAACCGGGTATCGTCCTACACAGCTCTACCTTCTACGTCGTATCAAGGATTGTAGTTGATGTAGATATCAAACGCACCCCAGTTGTCGTCGTAGGCTCCGACTTGATCATTCATGACCACATATATTGCAGATGCATTACTGCCAAGGTTGAATTTCTGCGCACTCGCTCGATCGGTAGCGGTGATGTTGGCGGCGGTTATCTGACCGGTCGGCTCTCGCCAAAAGAACACCAAACCAAACTGGTTAAGGCCAGGAAAGGTGAAATTGGACGGTGCAGCTTGCCCTGTTCCAGTAGGACTTGTGTACCGGGGAGATTCTTTTCCATTGCTATAACCCACATGGCTGACATAGACGGACACTTCCGTCACACCAACATTTCCAGAGATGGTATTGGAGAAGTTTGAAGCACAGTTCTCAAATTTGGCGAAATCGCCATCCCAGGTGCCAGTGCACCAAACTCCGCCAGGCAGCGTGACGTCGCTGGACGTCACTTGGGCCTGGGCCGTGCCGAAAGCCATCGTCACCAGGATCGCTGTCAACGCGAGCCTTGAAATCATCGTCATCTCGGGACCCTTTCTCTTTCAGTATCGGGCGTGCCCGGAACACGGGTGCCCATGGTGGCTTGAGTAAGCTCAGCGCGGCAGGGAAAGCAACGCAAAGGATAAAAATCACAATATTTCTGCCCGCTGGCTTATGGGATCAACTTCACTGATCCTGATTGCAAATTTAGATCTTTGCTTATTTAGGATCAACAAAGTTTTTATAATATTGCTAGACTCACTCTTCCTGCACACACAAAGTTCTTTATATAATAATTCATATTCTTTTGCCCTAGATCCGTGAGTTTGGTGGCTACCGGGGTGTCGTATTTTGTGTTAGGTTAAGGGGATGGGTGTTCCGTTTGTTCCGTCTGCGGTTCACCCCGTGCGCGTGCGCCCCTCGGGTGATTCTCCGTTGCCAGCCGCGGTGCCGGTGGACACGGTCGGTGGCCGGGTTCATGTGGATTGGGACCCGGCTGGTGCGGCGACTCCGCTGGGCCCGTTGCCGTTTTTCGTTGAGTATCTGAAGCTGGGCGGCCTGTTTGACTCCTGGGTCGGCGACTGCCCATTACGGCTAGCGAGTCCGAATGCGCCTGCAGTTCATGATATACTCGGCACCTTGGTGTGATCGTAAGCGAGGATTCGGTTCGGCGCGCCCTGGCGAGCATCGAAGAGGTCAGCGGGGTTTCCTGGCTACAGGGCCATCTGGAGTATGCGGTTCGGCCGCTTCTTCGCGAACCTTAGATCTTGGACGTCGATACGACGGTGAAGCCGCTCTAAGGCAAACAGGAGGGGGCCGTGGTCGGCTACCCCCGGAGGAAGCCGGGACGGCCGTCGCATACCTCCCCTTCGTTTATGGTCGCCAATCTCCGTCTGATCATGGATGGAGAGGTCGGACCCGGCAACCGCCACCACGCCAAGTCTTTGATGCCGACACTCTGGTCTTTGCTTGACCGGCTTGGCCGGGATCATTGGCCGGCCCCGCTGCGCGGCGACAGTGACTGGAGATCGGAGCCGGTGATGCAGCGGGCGGAGGCCGAAGGCCTCGATTATCTGTTCAAGCTGCGCCTGACCGCCAAGACGCGCCGCCCGATCGAACCGCTGATGGTGCAGTCGGCGTGGGTTAACGCCGGGTACGGACGGGAGGACAAGGAGTCGGTGCTGCAACTGACCGGTTGGACGGCGAAGCAGCGGGTTGTGGTGCTGCGGCGCCGTCTGGCGCGGGACGTGGCCATTGTCGACGGTTAGGGAGACGGGGCGCAACTGGGGTTTTATTTTGGCGAAGTCAAGACAAATCAGAAGAAGCGGATATGCGAGTATGCGGTTCTGGTGACGTCTCTTAACGATAAGGGATTGTCGATCGCCCAACTGTACCGCGATCGAGCGGCTATTGAGAATTGTTTTGGCGAGCTGAAGAACCAATGGGGCTGGGGTGGGTTCACCACCCCTGATCTGGCGCGATGCTGGCTGATGGCGCGGCGTGTCGCCTTGGTTTACAACTCGTGGTCGTTGTTTGTGCGTCTGGCCGACCCGAGCCAGCACACGGAGCCGATCACCATGCGGCCGTTGCTGCTGGTTGGCGTAGCCAAACAGACGCGCCACGCCAACCAGACGCGCATTACAACTACCAGCACGCATCAACGTCAGAATAATGTACGAGCAATGCTATCTGCCACCTCAGCATTTTTCGCTTCGCTGACATAAAGTGTAGAGCAGTTGAAAAGTCTGGAGCGCTGGCATCGAATTCTCAGCTACGCATTCCGCAAACTTCTCCACGGGCGACAGCTCCAACCGCCCGATCTGCTCGCCTCGGCCTGAGACGACACCTATGCCGCGATGAAAACCACCAGCGATGCAACGCCGGAACGCCCCAACTCACGGATCCCCCAACTTACGGATCCCCCAACTTACGGATCCCCCAACTTACGGATCTAGGATGATAGCGCTTTGACTTCGTCATAAAGCTTCTCCCAGAATCTGTCATCTCAACAGGCCAGGGCACATTTGTTGGAACGTGGCCCTGTAGGGGCCCTGTAGGGGCCCTGTGGGGGCAATGTCGGTGGTGCGATTCCCGTGTGCGCAGCACTCCCATCTGAAGCTGGATTATTGCTGGCCGTAGGGATGGTTTGAACTGCTGCATTCCAGGGAATCCATCGAGATCAAGCCGTAGCGGTCCAACCTGTTGCTTCCTCACGCAGGGCGGAAAGGCGCGCCCGCCTCGTTTCACTCCGCCGTCTGCTCAACCCTGCGGCGGATGTCGATGAGGCGGGCCGATTGCTGCACGATGACCGGGGCCTGGTCGAGCGCCCCGAGCACGGTGAGCACGTAGGCAAGTGCCGCGAACACGTCACCGGCCTGGACGCCCGGGATGGCCGTGATTTGCAGCAGCACCAGCATCACCGCCCCCAGCGTGAACAGCTCCGCGATCGACCAAGACCGGGCCAAAGCGTCGGACAGCATGACGCGCCATTTGGTCAGCGCCCGGAAATGTGCACGCACGCCCCCCTGGCCGGCGTGCTCGATCACCGGCACCTCGCGTTCATGGCGGTCGTTCAGTCGCGCCGACAACGCCAGCGCGCGGCGACCGTACAAGGCATTCACCGCGGCCACAGGCACCAGCACCGCCGCCATGATCATCCCCGCCGTGACATCGTACAGGAACAGCATGGCGATACTGCCGACCAGGGAGGTCACGGCGGTGAGGATGGCCGGCAGTTCGATCTCGAAGAAGTCTATCGCCTCGCGCGCCATCGCGGTCCGGGCCGCCACCTCGCCGGTTGAAATGCCCGCAGCGCGCTGACGCAGGATCATGCCGCCGGCCACCTCGCCGTACACGCGCATGAACAGCCGCGTATCCAACATCTGCCGGGTCACCCCGGTGGCGATATGGGCGAGCCAGATGCCCGCCAGCGGCAGCAGGCTGACCGGGCCAGCACCGCCGACCAGCCCATTGATCGCCAGGCCGATGGCAAACGGATACAACAGCTCGAAGATGTTCTCGGCAAAACTCAACCCGTAGGTCAAGGCGATCCGCCAATGGTATGGCCGCACGGCGACGAGCAAAGACACCGCAGGTGCGGCGGCGGCCGGCGGCACAGACCCGGTCGACATGGCTCACTTCCTTGTTTCTACGCTGTAGAGCAAATAAGTCTACGACGTAGAAACATCAAGACCGGAGCCCACCGCATGGCCCGATCACGCCCGCCGTTGACCCGGGGTCGCATCGTCACCGCCGCGGTTCGCTTGTTGAACGAAGACGGCGAGACCGGATTCTCCATGCGCCGGCTGGCCAAGGCTCTCGGCGTCGACGCCATGGCTGTGTACCACCACCTGCCCAACAAGGCGGCCGTGGTGCACGCAGCCATCGCGGCCATGGTGGCCGACTGCGATCTGCCGGCCCCACACGGCCCCTGGCCGGCGCGCGTACGCCACCTGTGCCGATCGGTCCGGGCCCTGGCGCGCCGGCACCCGGGCGTCTTCCCGCTCTATTGCGTGCACCAGACCTTCGTGCCAGGCGATTTTCCGATCCAGGAAGCGCTGTTGGCGGCGGTAGACGAGGCGCGGCTCCCACCCACCGATACCGTCCATGCCGCGTCCACGCTGCTGCGCTATACCGCCGGCTTCGCCCTGGACGAGTCGACCGGCACCATCCGCCCGTTGACGGCGGCCGAGGGTGACCTGATGCGCGCCCTTCCCGTCGGCGACTTCCCAGCCACCGCCCGATGCCTGGACGCCATGCTCAGCCTTGATCTGGACACCGCGTTCGACGTCGGCCTCGACCTGCTGATCGCCGGCATCCAGGCCAAGGCCCGAACCGACGCCGATGCCGATGCCGATGCCGATGCGGCGCACGGGTGACCGGTCCTCCGCGGCGGCACAGTCGGCCTTACGGTTCGAAATCCCCGGCGTGGCGCGGCAGGTCGTCGATGGTTTCGAACCAGGGAATGCGGCTGTCGGTCCAGAGATGCACCTGCGGCGGCACAGCGGCCGGATCATCGAGCGTGGCGAGGTTGATGTTCATGAGATCGGGGGCGCGGGCATCGCGGTAGCCGATCTGCGTGCCGCAAGACCGGCAGAACAGCCGGGTGCCGTGTGCGCTCGAGGCGTACGCGCCAGGCGCCATGCCCGTGCGATGAAAAGCGTCGGCGTCCAGCGCGGCCCAGGCGACCACAGGCGCCCCGGTGGTGCGCTGGCACAACCGGCAATGGCAATAGCCGGCATCCGTGATCGGTCCCTCGATCCGGTACCGGATGGCGCCGCACGCACAGCCACCTTCCCGGACATCGTCGTTCCCGTCCTCCGACATTGCACCCTCCCCGGTTTTGATCGTCCGATCGCTTCACTTGGGCGACCGCCGCACATCTTCAATTGTCGCCAGGCCCCACGGTGCGCAGCCGGCGGACCTGAAGGTCCGCTTGACATCGCCCACTACACCACACGCCCAATGGGCCTCGCCGGCATGGAGAGAGTCGGCTCTGGCGGTCGAAACCGGTAGGCAGCGGCCAACATGACGGCGCCATACAGGCCTGCGGCGGCCAGGTGAAGGCCGGCGGCCCCCGTGCCTTGGACAAGGCCGCCGGCCAACAGTGGCGCCACCACCGCAGCGAGGGCATAGACGGCGGCGAAGGCGGCCGTGGCCGCTGTCAGCGCAGCGCCTACATAACGGTCACCGATCAGGGCCAGGCCACCGGTGTAGAGACCGTAATTGGTGGCGCCCCACACCACCATCAGGACGGCCACACCCCAGAATCCAATCTCTGCCCCGGCGCTGAGCCCAAGCGTACAGAGGAAAGAGAGGACGCAGCAGACCAGAAGCGTTCGGCGTCGGCCAAACCGATCAAGGGTCAGGCCGATCAGCGGTTGCCCAACCATCAACCCGACATGGAAAATGGCGACCAGGAGGGCCCCAACTTCGACCGGAAACCCTTGGGTGAATGCCACGACGGGGTAGAAACTGAGGATGATCGCATCCAGCGCGGAGGCGATGCACACGAAGGCGAAGGCGAACGGGTAGTTGGCAACCGCGGGCAGGATGCGGCTCACCGAGGGGGGATGCACGTGGCCATCGACCCGGGTTCGGGCTGCGCCGAACGGCACCAGAGCGACGGCCGAGATGGCGGCACACGCCAGCAACAACAAAGCCGGCGTCTCCGGCGATCCGGCGACCACCGCCGGGCCAATGACGAAACCGAGCGCAATGGCCGCCGTATAGATGCCCATAACCCGGCCGCGCCGGTCGGGTGGCGCGAAGACGTTGAGCGCCGTCTCGGTGATCACGAACAACAAGTTCGCGCCGCAGCCGAGTACCAGCCGCGCACAGAAGATGACCCAGTAGTCCCGCACCACCGCCAACGTGGCCAGGGCCGCGGTCAACAAGCCGATCCCGATCAGCGCGGTGCGCCCGGCCCCGACCCGGTGGCTCAACCCCGGCACCAGCGCGATGCCAACCAATAGGCCAAGCCCGGTCGCCGACGCACTCAGCCCGTTCCACGCCCCACCCATATCCTGAGCCAGCAAAACTCCCAGAAGCGGATAGGTCGTACCCATAGCCAAACCATAGATCACCATGCCACCGATCAAGGCCGCGATCACCCCGCCATTCGCCACCCCGCCTCGCCGCATTGCCGCCTCCAACGAACCAAGCCAGGCAGCGAGCGATAAGCTAAAGGTGACACTGCGCTCAAACGATGGTTTTTGGGGCAAGCGAACGGTTAAGTTGGCCTCACCATCTGCGCATGGCCCCTTCGCATGCCGTGCCGGTTTTCGAAGCAGCGACCCGGGCGGGCATTCGACGATTGACACGCGGCCAACGATCTGGATGGATCAGCCGGCCATGATGGCGCGCACCGCGGCGTAGGCGGCCGTGACGGCTCCCTCTTGCCAGCCAGGCAGATAGCTCCAAGCATCGCCAGCCATGCTCAACCGGCCCTGCGGCAGGGTCGTGATTCGCTGATACACCTCCGGCTGCAAGGTGGCGGTGTCCGATGGCCAACCACCCTCCTGGAACGGCATGTACTGCCACGCTACGGTCAGCCCCTTGTGACGATAAACTTTGTCTTGGAAGCCGGGATGCAGTTTCTCGCCCCCCCGCAGCGCCGCCGCGATGCGCTGTTCCTGCGAGAATTCGCCGAAGGTGACGGCGAGCGGGCCGCGGTTATAGGCGCCGGTGAGCACACCGGTATGGGCCGTGAAGTTTTCCGATGGGTACCACACCTGGCCGATGAGATCATCGGTCCAACTGATGCCGCCGTAAATCTGCGTCTCGGTCTCCCAAAACCGGGTCTTGCCCTGCCAACCGACCTTGATGGCCGGCGTCTGCTTTACGTTGCGCAAGGCTGAACGCATGGCATCGGGTAAATCGGCGGCGACCGACGCCAAAAGGCCCGGAGCCATGGTCGACAGGCAGAAATCGGCCGTGACCGTCCTGGAGGCCGGCGGTCCCGGTTGCCGATCTCTATACGTGACATGGACTTTGTCCCTGTTCTGGTCGAAGATGCGAGTGACTTGGCGGTCGAGCTGCACCAGATCGCCGACATAGCGGCGGATTTCACCGCCATTCGCGCTGTCGCGCGCCTCGAACACCGAGTCCGCCGGCCCCCCGTCGGCCTCGCGGAACAGGGCGTCAGCCGGCACCGGCTGCAACAGCAGTTGCTGCCAGATGCGGTCCATGCCGCCGGCCGGTTGCATCAAGGTCGGCTGCCATAAGACGTTGTCCCCATTGAACAAGAACGACCCCGGCGTGAGTTCCGGATTGCCGCCGCCGACAAACCCGGAGCCAAGGATGTCGTCGAACGGCACCGTCGGCCGCACCCGCCCGGGGTCGCGCCAGCCACCCGGCAGATGGGTATAGCCGAGCCGCTGCGACCCGGAAAACCGATAGTCCTGATTGAGGTCACCGAACTGCTGCAGAAGGGTCAGCATTTCGGCCTTTTTGCTGTTGGAGACCTGCCCGAGCGCATGACCGTCCAACACGACCCGAGCCATCATGGCCGCCAACTGACCCATGAGGCTGTAGGTGACCTGACCGAACGGGATCGGCCGGCCGTTGGCGAACTCATGTGTCTGGAGCAGATTGGATTGGGACAGAAAGATGTAAGGCTCCATGGCGACCTTGATTTCCTTGCACAGGTCGATCAAAGCCACGTGGTTGGACGGAATTCGCCCGGGTCCGGCGTTCAAGAACAGGTCGACCGGATCGTGCCCAGAGTCCGGACCGTCCCACCTGTCATCAGCGAATTGGCACACCTGCCGCGCCGGGTCTGGACTTCGGCCACTTTCCCGATATTCGGAGACGTACATGCGCTCAAACAGCCGTTGGGGGTTGTAGCGGCCAAACCACCAATCCCTGTATCCCGTTTGCGACGGTCGTGCCGTCAGGCTGCGCCCGCCGTAACGGTTGTCCGCTTCCAAAACCATGACTTTGTACCCGGCGTCGGCCAGCACATGGGCCGCGGTCAGCCCGGCCAAACCCGCGCCGACTATCACCACGGCCCGCCCGCGCCCGGTCCCCGGGCCAGGGCGCGGCCGGACCGCCGCTTCCGTCGGCCGCACACCCCCCGCAACGGTCGCGAAGGCGCCGGCCGATGACAAAGCGGTCACCGCCCGCAACATCCAGCGACGGGAAACGGACTCCAAAGACGATCCCGAGTGCCAAGTGTCGGACATGATACCCCCAAGCGTTTAGAAGCATGATTGCAATTAAAGCACCAGTGTGTAGAGAAATCCGATCGAATGCAAATTAAATATCAAATCAATGCAACCATCTGATTGAACTAATAAGCATGAATATTGAATCTTCTATATCACATCGACCCGGCAAATACATTACATTGGTTCAACAGATCCGCACCAACCAGCGGTTTGCGGCTCAAGCCGCAGTGACAAGCAAACGATCATGTTAGGCTTGGCCCATGCGCAAACTCCCCAACCTCAACGCCGTGCGCGCCTTCGAGGCCGCTGCCCGGCATGGCAGCTTTGCCCGCGCCGCCGATGAGCTGGGCGTCAGCCACACAGCGGTCAGCCGCCACGTGCGCGCGCTGGAAGCCGAGCTGGGCGTGGCGCTGTTCGAGCGCCACGCACGGCATGTGGTCCTCACTGGCGAAGGCAGCCTGTTTGCCCGCACCGCCGCGGATTCCCTGTCGAGCTTGGAACTGGGGACAGGACGGCTCCGGCGTGGCGGTGGTCAGGGGTCGGTCGTGCTCGATGTGGATGCGGACCTGGCGACGCGCTGGCTGATGCCGCTGCTGAACGAGGCCGCCCTCACGACGCTCGACGTGACGCTCGACCTGCGTGTACGGCCGGACCCGCCGCGCACGGTGCTCGGCGACGTGGATCTGGCCATCACCTGGGGGGCGGTCCGCTGTGTCGGCTTCGCCGCCGAACTGTTCGTCGACTTTGACGCCTTCCCGGTCGCCGCCCCAGCCCTGGTCGCGGCCGATCCGGCACCCGACGCCCCGGCGTTCTACACCCGGCACCGGCTGATCCACGAACGCGGTCTTTACTGGTGGCGAACGGCCTTCACGGCCCTGGGGCTCGCATTCGAGACGACAGCCGGCCACCTGTTCTTCAACCGCTCGCACCTCTGTATCGACGCCGCCGCACGCGGCCTGGGTCTGGCGATCGGCGACGACCTGCTTTGCCGCGACCACCTGGCCGCCGGTACACTGGTGCGCCCGCCCGGGCCCATGCTGCCGGCCCGGGACCATTACTTCCTGCTCACTCCGGACACGGCCACCCTGTCCCGCCCCGTGCGCCGCGTCCGCGACTGGCTATTGGCACAGGCGGCCAAGCCGGAGCAATCGCCCTCGTACTAAAAACTAGGCTGGATGATGCATGACCCTAAATCCGGCAGTTGGAGTACAGGATTGGAAACGGACAGTGGTCCAGGTGCATCTGCATCCAGGTCGTTGCAGCAGTCTCTTCAAACCACTCAAATGCGCGCCGGACTGAGTCCTCGCTCACGATTTTGCTCATGCCAAGGAGCGCCGGGTTAACACCGTCTCCGCGAAGCGCCGTAATATGAGCATATCTGTTATGACCAGCTAAGTAAGATAAGAGTACAGTTCCAAGAATATCTCGTTTCTTCGGTGAGTTCGGACTGGTGAACTCGAGCGGGCAATCGGCTATCCAGGCATCAAAGCGTCCGCCGACTTCGAGGAAATCCGCGAAGAACGCAAACTGCGCCAGAGGCGTTACCGCTGCTCCTGGTTCCCATTCAACAGGAAGACGTCCATCGAACGTCTCGACGGTCACGGGGTCTCCGGCTGAACAGCCTTCAACCGTCGGTGGTTCATCCGCAGAGCGAGCCAGTTCGCCATGTTCGCTGTTCTGCATGCCGAGTCTTTACAATAACATAGGCTGCTCTACCAGCCACCAACTGCCGGTTTTAGGTTGAAACGCAGACCGAAGTTGTTGTCGCGCATACCTTTCCTACATCACTGAGCAGGCTTTTCCCTTTTGGTGTCAGTGTGAGAATATGTGACCGCTTATCGTCGGGAAGGGAATCGACTTTGATAAACTCTTCCTTCTTAAGTTTTTGGACGAGCCTGCTGACACTGGATTTCTCCAAACGCAGCAGCGCACCGAGTTCGGTCGCTTTATTCACTGTGCCGTAGCCAAGTTCGATAATCGTATGCACTGCCAAGGCCGAAAGCTCCGTGCCAGCCAGCACCTTGTTCATAAAGCCAAGCTCACGCACAATGTGCCGAGAAGCGGCACGCATTCTGTCGATTCTGAGGATCGTGATTGCTTGATTAATAGTTGCATACTACAAATATTTTCAGAACCATCTACCAAGAGCGGCCATTTGTTGCGTAATGGTGACATTACGCTCCAAACGACAGCCTGCATGGAAGCGACGATCCATACGGAGAGTTCTGGCTGTCCAACTCGCTGCTCATTTGAACAGGTAATTCAGGGCGACAGTCCACCCGCGACGGTCAGCACGGTTCCCGAGACGAACCCGGCTTGTGGCGATGCCAGCCAGACAGCGGCCGCGGCGATGTCTTGCACATCGGCAATGCGTCCGAGCGGAGTTGCGGCGGCAACGGTAGCCGGACGGTCCGGATTGCCTTCGCGCGCATGCATGTCCGTCGCCGTCGTCCCGACGCGAATCGCCG
>JANQJV010000284.1 GCA_028281465.1 Azospirillaceae bacterium
GCGTGCACACGAGGCCGACGAGGCGTCGGCGCTCCCACAAAGGCCTCCCCGGATGGACCCGTTTGTGCCCAACGGCACCGTTCGTTTCTTGTTAGTCACGCACAAGACAGCCGCGCGCCCATGTTTCCCGAGGCCAGCGAACGGCTGGCTGTGTTATGATGCCTGTTCGGCGAACGGCTTCCGTTGAACGGTGGCGAATGGAGCAGGCCCAGAACCTGACTGCCTACGCGCAGCTCATGGCACTGCCGGAGACCATGGTGGGCGAATGCCTGAACGGACGGCTGTATACCCAACCCCGCCCGACCATCCCGCATCAGCACATCAACGGCCGGCTCCACTTCTCCATCATGGGCGACTATGGGGTCGATGACGATGCCCCGGACGGCTGGCTCATCCTCATCGAACCGGAAATCCACTTCCGCTATCGGGAAGAGGTCGTGGTGCCCGACATCGCCGGCTGGCACCGCGCGCGCGTGCCCGAGGTGCCGGACACGGCCGCCATGCACATGGTGCCGGACTGGGTGTGCGAAATCCTGTCGCCATCGACAGCCGTCAAGGACCGCGGCATCAAGATGCCGCTCTATGCCGAGCGTGGCGTGGCGTGGTTCTGGTTGGTCGATCCGGCGAAACACGCGGTTGAGGCGTTTGAAAACCAAGCCGGGCAATGGCACCCGTGTGCCCAAGCCGCCGGCACTGGCCGCGCCACCCTGCCGCCGTTTCTGCGCACCACGTTGAACCTGCAATGGGTGTGGGGGAAGCGGTCGCCAACGTGAGCGTCGGCCCGACGGTTCAGGCGCGCCGCGGTTGGCATGCATGCCCGAATGCCCTGCCCGTAGGACGCATACGACTATGATTTGCGCACCTGACTGATCTCAGTCCCACAACACTGTCAACGGAAACGACACGTCGGGGAACGGGGCCGCGGCCACCACATCGTCCGCGGCAAAGGTGGCGGCAACGCGCCAATGGTCCGTGTGCAGGCTCAGGACCTCCAGCGTCTTGGCGGCCGGATCGATGATCCAATACAGGGGAACCCCCTGGCGCCGGTACAGCGCCAGCTTGACCACCCGGTCATAGCCACGCCGGACGGTACGCACGCTGGGGCCAACCAGTGCAATCAGCCCCCGGTTGCCGCGCTGGCCGGTTGCCACTGGCGATGACCGGCAAAAGACCTTGGCCCATCTTTATCGCACCGACGACAGCGTGTGCGAGCTCCATTCCGAGGCCGTCGCCCTCGCCGATGCCGTCCGCCTGGCCGGCGTTTCCGCCAATCGCTGTCACGCGTTGGACCAGGAGGAGTGGCGCGCCTTGGCGGTGGCCGCCGAGGTCCGCGCCCGTTTCTGGCAGACCCCGGCCGAAACCCTGGCGCATCTGGTGCTGGAGTTCCGCCTGCTGGTCCGCACCGAATGGTACGATGGCCGCTGGCCCGAAACCGGCACCCTCCACTCCGACCCCATCGACAGCGTCAACAAAGCCGAGGCCGAAGCGGCCCTGATGGATTTGGAGCGGATCGCGGGGAAGCTATAGCTCAGTCATGCAGTTTTGAGATGCAGCCATAGCACATTGTCGGCAAGGCATATATCTATCATTGTTAATCACAGCTACCACTAGCTCCATATTCAATAACATTGATCTTCCTCTCATCTCTGATTCTTGAGTATGCTCCAAGATCAATACTTCGCACCTCAAATGTCTTGATAAGCTCCATCATAAATTCGTCTAGACGGATGGCATCCGGACGTCGGATTATCGCAACTAATAGGATCGGCCTTTGAATATATTCTGTCTCCTCACTAAGAGGTTTGAGGCGATATTTTCCTAACGAAAGTGTGTATAAGGTTTGCTCTGGCGCCAGGGTGCACTTCATTTTCTCCGCGAGTTTTCGGGATCTTTCATCTGATCTAATTTCTTCTTCTTTCTGATTGCCTTTGTAGGACGCCGTGCCAATCGCAATTATCTCATGTGCAATTTGCAAGCTTCTGATGAATTCATCAGGCAAGGCGAATTCAAGGATTGAGCTGCCTTCTCCTTGTGCCGTCTCAATCCTATCCGCCGATCCCTCTGCCCAGTAATATCGCCCTGATAACACTGAGAAGATGACATGGTACCCTCCCATTTCCAGGTAGTTTCCAATAACATCCTGAACTTCTACGTCAAGAGCCTCTTTGTTAGCAAATACGTATCTTGTGGTCGTAATGGCTTGCTGCCTGCCAACCTGTATTAACCTATCCGCAAGTCTGGCGAAGTGCTCCTCGTTTGAAGTACGCATGGATGATATAGCGCCCCATAGCTTTTCCGACTCATCTGCCACAATTTCACGAATCTGATCTTCTGAGATGCGATCAGATGAAATACGATTTTGCAGCCTCTCAACCTCCCTGGCAACGACATCGCGAATCTGTTCTGAAGATACATTGTCTGGCGTTGCTTCTTGCACCAAGTTTGTGATTGAATATACAACCTCTCGGCGAGCATTCTCCAGCAAACTCATCTCAAAGTCCATAAAGAAAACAAAATGAAATGCGCCGATGGTCACTGCCACACTAAAGATGGTCACTGAGATTTTTGAAGCCAGAAAACCAAGAGCCAGAAGTACATAGTTATGTACCTTCCGCTTCACCTTTCTCCCTTGGAGTTGCTTCACTTCTTTCGACAGCGTTGACAATTGAAGAGCTAACTCGTCAACTGCCTTGTCCAAATGACTAGTATGCTCGGAAATTATCTTAACAATACCCTCTGAAACGCTCTGCGCGGCATCGCCAACCGTTCGAATGAAGCTCTTTGTGTACATGAGCTACCTCATTTCCTCTTCACATATCTATAATATATGCTCAGTGCCACTTGACATTCGTCATCACTGACTAACCAGTCTCTGTGCAGTCGCTTAGGCATAAAATAGTGCGGCTTCATAGCTCCTACACCAATTGATTCGTCTCAACTCCAGCATCAGATTTCCCGAGGTTACAGGTCGCAGATTTTTCTTGCCGCGCTCAGCATTTCTTGGCCGCCAGAACTTTCGTCTTTGCGCCACATCCCGGTTGGTTTGGAGATTGATCCACATCGATGCCTTGAGCTCAAGAACCCGCTCCAGGTGTCGTGCGGTCTTCTGGCTCACCGGTATCGTCCCGGCGATAACCCTGCGGATCAGCTCCATCCACAAGCCGGTGGCTCGCGCCAGATCGGTGTCCGTCCAATGGCGGGTGTCCAGCATTTCCATGAGATGCTTGCCGGGATGGGGTGCCCAGTCCGGGCACCAGTCGCCCCGCTCAACGCCATCCACCATCGTCTTCTCGCGACCGTGCCCTTTGGGCTCCATGGTAGTCCAACACCGTCACGATCACCAGGGCCGGGCCGTCCGTTCAATTCGAGAACGTTCCGACCTCGATTTGGCGGGCGCTGTGATAGACGCGGACAATGGTCACGCCCGGGTCGCTCGGCATGTAGAATATCAGGTAGCGTCCGAAGGGTACGCTGCGCAGGCCAGGACGAATTTCGTCACGGGGACGACCCATGTAGGGTGCGTGCGCGATGGCAGCACAGCGTTGAGTGAGTCGATCGATGAATTGGCGGGCGGTCTCAGTGTTGTCGGCTGCGATGTATTCAAAGATACCGTGCAAATCCTGTTGGGCCGCCAGGGAATAGGTGAGCACGACAGAGCCGTTCAATTGAGGCCGAATGATCTCCGCAGCGTCGCCTGGTCAATGGTCTCCCCGCGTGCAATCTGATCCAGGCCGATATCGACGAACCGGCGCAACGCAGGGAGATCGGCGTCCAAAGCCGGTTCCGCTGCGGCAGTGTCCAAACGCGGCGCCCCGGCTTCATCCCGCGCATCCTGCATCCGATCCATGTGTGCGCCTCCAGACTGCCGCCGGCACCCAGGATTTCAGCCTCCGCACCGTAGGATAATGAACCGCGGTGGTTACCTCAAGCGCGGGATGCGCGCGGCGCATCCTACAGTTCGGCCTCCAAGGCCGGCACGGCTTCGAACAGGTCGGCGACCAGGCCGTAGTCGGCCACCTGGAAGATCGGCGCATCTGCGTCTTTGTTGATGGCGACGATGATCTTGCTGTCTTTCATGCCGGCGAGGTGCTGGATGGCGCCGGAGATGCCGATGGCGACGTAGAGGTCGGGGGCGACGGCCTTGCCGGTCTGGCCGACCTGGAGCTCGTTGGGGGCGAAGCCGGCGTCCACGGCCGCGCGCGAGGCGCCGACCGCGGCGCCCAGCTTGCCGGCCAAGCGCTCCAGCATGGCGAAGTTCTCCTTGGAACCGAGGCCGCGGCCGCCGGACACGACCACGCGCGCCGACGACAGGTCGGGCCGGTCGCTCTCGCGCACCCGGTCTTCGACCCAGGCCGACACGCCCGGGTCGTCCGCGGCCCCGGCCCCCGCCTCGATCGAGGCCGGGGCGGGGCCGGCCCCGATCGAGACAGTGGCCGGGGCGAAGGCCGTACCGCGCACCGTGACCACCTTGACCGCATCGGCCGAGCGCACGGTCTGGATGGCGTTGCCGGCATAGATCGGACGCACGAAGGTGTCGGGCGCTTCGACGCCGATGATGTCGGAGACGATCATGACGTCGAGCAGCGCCGCCAGCCGGGGCATGATGTTCTTGCCGGTGGTGGTCGCGGGTGCCACGATATGGCTATGGCCGTCGGCCAGCCCGGCCAGCAGTGCCGCCATGGGTTCGGCCAGGCGATGGGCGAAGACCGCGCCGTCGGCGTGCAGCACCGACCCGACCCCGGCCAGGCCGGCCGCCTGCTCGGCCACCGCCGCGCAATCCTGCCCGGCCACCAGCACGGCCACCGGCGTGTCCCCGGCCATCTGCGCCGCCGCGGTCAGCGCCCGGGCGGTGGCATCGTGCAAGGCCCGATTGTCATGATCGGCCACCAGCAGCACCGCCATCTCAGAGCACTCCCGCTTCCACCTTCAGCTTTTGCACCAGCTCTTCGGCCGAGCCGACCCTGACTCCCGCGGCGCGCCTGGGTGGCTCGGCCACGCCGAGCACGGTCAGCCGCGGCGTGACGTCGACGCCATAGTCCGCCGGTGTCTTGACCTCCAGCGGCTTTTTCTTGGCCTTCATGATGTTGGGCAAGGTGGCGTAGCGCGGCTGGTTCAGGCGCAGATCGACCGAAATCACCGCCGGCAGGGCCACCGACACCACCTGCTCGCCTTCGTCGACCTCGCGCGTCACCGTCGCCCGCCCATCGGCCAGCTCGATCTTGGAGGCGAAGGTCGCCTGGCCCCAGCCGAGCAGGGCGGCCAGCATCTGCCCGGTGGCGTTCATGTCGTTGTCGATGGCCTGTTTGCCCATGAGCACGAGCTGCGGCTGCTCGGCCTCGACCACGGCGCGCAACAGCTTGGCCACGGCCAACGGCTCGATGTCGGTTTCCACCGCGTCGGCCGCCTCGATCAGAATTCCGCGGTCGGCGCCCACGGCCATGGCCATGCGCAGGGTGTCCTGCGCCTGCTTCACGCCGATGGACACGGCCACCACCTCGGACGCCAGCTTGGCATCCTTGAGCCGGATCGCCTCTTCCATCGCGTTCTCGTCGAACGGGTTCATGGACATCTTGACATTGGCCAGATTAACGCCCGTCCCGTCCGGTTTGACCCGCACCTGCACGTTGTAGTCGATCACCCGCTTGACCGGCACCAGAACCTTCATCGGGGTCTATCCCTCTTCACGCGCCATCGGTGTCGGCGACGATGGCGAAACCATACTCCCCGGCCGCGTCTTCCAGCCAGTGCCACAGGTAATCGGCGAAGCTGCGATGAACATACAGCTCGAATGCCGGCCCGGCATCCTCAGGCAGATCATGGATCCGGTGCAGAAGAACATGGGCGCGCGCCAGCAGGGTCTGGGCGCAGTGATCGACCGCGAAAGCGCGCGGGTGCACATCCAGCGGGCAGCCCTTGGCCAGAACGTCGCGCGCCCGTGGCCCGGCCAGCAACAGCACGGTGCGCGCATCGGTGGTGTCGACCACGGCCATGTGCACGCCCGCCTGGGCGGTGCGCAAGGCTTCGCCGACACCCGCCGCGGCCCGCTCCGGCACCGCCAGCAGCCATTCGTCCGGCCCGAGCCAGAGCAGCCGCGTGCCGTCGGCCGCGTTCGTCACCGTATTCGGCGCGGTCGGCACGATCAGGCCGCAGGCGCGGCGCACCGCCGGCACGAATCCTTCGTCGCCGGAATCGCCGCGCAGCGTGAACTGACCGCGCGGGCGCCGCTCGCCCAGCAGCACGGCGGCGCTGCCGGCAGCCGGCAGCGGCCCGGCCCGGGCCACCCGCTCCAGATGGGCAAGCGCGGTGCGGGCAACCGGTGTGTCAGGCATGCAGGCGGGCTCCTTCGGGGTCGAGGAACGGCAGGGCGGTGATCACGGCGGGTGCAGCCTGGTCGACACTGCCGGCACACACCGTCTGCCCCATCCGGTCGCGCCCGCCCTTGACCAGAGCGAGGGCAATCGAGCGGCCCAGATTGGCACTGTGGTAGCTGGAGGTGACATGGCCGAGCATGGTCGCCGGCAGGGGGGCCGGCCAGGCCTCGACGATCTGCCCGCCCTCCGGCAGCACATGGCCAGGGTCCTGGGTCAGCAGGCCGACCAACTGCTTGCGGTCGGCCCGCACCGTATCGGGTCGCCTGAGCGAGCGCCGGCCCAGAAAATCCTTCTTCTTGCTCACGATCCAGTCCATGCCGAGGTCGATCGGCGTCACGGACCCGTCGGTTTCCTGGCCGGCGATGATGTAGCCCTTTTCGGCGCGCAACACATGCATGGTCTCGGTGCCGAACGGCGTGATGCCCAGGTCGGCGCCCTGCGCCAAGAGCGTCGTCCACAGATGGAGGCCATAGCGCGCCGGTACGTTGATCTCGTACGACAACTCGCCGGTGAAGCTGACCCGGAAGACGCGCGCCGGCACCCCGGCCACCCTGCCGCCGCGCCAGCTCATGTGCGGGAACGCCTCGGCGGTGAGGTCGAGATGGGTCAGGCGCGCCAACAGGGTGCGCGCCGCCGGGCCGGAAATCGAGGCGGTGGCCCAGGTCTCGGTCACCGAATTGGCGTAGACGCGCAGGCTCGGCCACTCGGTCTGCAACCACTCCTCGATCCAGCCGAGCACGCGCGCGGCGTTGCCCGACGTCGTGCTCATCCAATAGTGCTGCTCGCCCAGCCGGGCGGTGACGCCGTCGTCGAACACCATGCCGTCGTCGGTGCACATCAGGCCGTAGCGGCAGCGGCCGATCGCCAGTTTGTTCCAGGCATTGGTGTACAGGCGGTTGAGCAGTTCCGGCACGTCCGGGCCGATCAGCTCGATCTTGCCCAGCGTGCTGGCATCGAGGATGCCGACCGCCGTCCGCGCGGCCAGGCATTCGCGGTCGACCGCCTGGCGCAGGCTCTCGCCCGGCTTGGGGAAGTACCACGGCCGCTTCCATTGCCCGACGTCTTCGAACCGGGCGTCGGCCTGTTCGTGCCACGGGTGCATGGGCGTGCGCCGCACCGTGTCGAACAACCCGCCGACGTTGCGGCCGGCGTACGCGCCCAGGGTAACCGGCGTATAGGGCGGCCGGAAGGTGGTGGTGCCGACATCGGGGATGGTGGTGCCGCGCAGCTCGGCCAGGACGGCCAAGCCATGGATGTTCCCGGTCTTGCCCTGGTCGGTGCCCATGCCGAGTGTGGTGTAGCGCTTGGCGTGCTCGGAGGCCTCGTAGCCCTCGCGGGCGGCCAGGGCGACATCGGCCACCGTGACGTCGTTGTGCAGGTCCAGGAACCGGGTCTTGTATTGGCCGCCCCGGGCGCCGGCGGGTGGCGGCACGATCCAATACGGCTGCAGCGGCGCATCCGGCGCTTCGGTCGCCGTCGGTGCGGAGCGGGCGTTGGGGATGGCGAAACCGCAATCCGACGCGGCGGCAAGGCCCACCGCCGTGCCGTCGGCCAGGCAATCGGTCAGGCCGAACCGAGCGCACACGGCACCGGCCCTGCGCTCGGCTTGCACTGGGGGGCCGGGCACGAAGCACCCCTGGGCGTCGTCGAACACCGCTTTGCCGCCGGATTGCGAAAACAAATGGATCGCGGGATTCCAGCCACCGGACACGGCCACCAGGTCGCAGGCGATGCGGCGGGCCGCGCCGTGCGGTGCGCCGCTGCCGTCCAAGGCCATAACCGACACGGCGCGGACACCGCCCTTACCGGCCTCGGCGCGCACCACGGCACTGCCGGTCACCACCTCGATGCCCTGGCCGCGTACGGTCTCGCACAGCGCCGACCCGACGCTGGGCCGGACGTCGACCACGGCGGCCACGGCAACCCCGGCCTCGGCCAGGGCCAGCGCCGTGCGGTACGCGTCGTCGTTGTTGGTGAACAGCACCGGGCGCCGGCCCGGGGCGACACCGTACCGGCGCACATATTTGCGCACCGCCGCCGCCAGCATGACGCCGGGCCGGTCGTTCTCGGCAAAGGCGATCGGCCGCTCGATGGCGCCGGTCGCGATCACGACCCGGCGTGCCCGCACCCGCCACAGCCGCTCGCGCGCCGCCGGCGTGCCGTCGGCATTGATCGCTCCCGGCCGGCGCTGCAACAGCCCAATGTAGTTATGGTCATAGTAGGCGTACGCCGTGGTGCGGCGCAGCAGCGTGACCTCGGGCAGGGCCGCGAGGGCATCGACGGTGCGGCTGATCCAGGCCGCGGCGTCCAGCCCGTCGACCCGGCCGCCGTCGATCAGCAGGTTCCCGCCCAGCACCGGCTGCTGTTCGACCAGCACGACGCGTGCCCCGGTTTCGCCCGCCGCCAGCGCCGCGGCCAGCCCGGCCGGGCCGGCACCGATCACCAGCACATCGCAATGGGCATGCCGGTGGTCATATGTGTCCGGATCCGGCCCGGTCGGCGCCGTGCCCAAGCCGGCCGCCCTTCGGATCATGGCCTCGGCGCGCATCCAAAGCGGCTGCGACCAGATAAAGGTCTTGTAGTAAAAGCCGGCCGGCAGCAAGGGTGCCGCCCATTGCAGAGCCGACGAGACATCCCAGTCGACCGACGGCCAGCAGTTGACGCTGGTGGCGCTCAGGCCGTCATACAGTTCCAGCGTGGTTGCCGGCAGGTTGGGCTGGGTGGCGGCCCCGGTCTCGAGCTGCACCAGCGCGTTCGGCTCCTCCACGCCGGCGGAGTAAATACCGCGCGGCCGATGGTATTTGAAGCTGCGCCCGACCAGGTGCACCCCGTTGGCGAGCAACGCCGAGGCCAGGGTGTCGCCGGCGAACCCTTGATACGCACGGCCGTTGAAGGTGAACGCAAGCGGACGGGCGCGGTCGATGCCGGTACCGTCGGCCAGGCGATGCGACGGCATCAGGCGGACACCTTCCGGGCGGCAAGGGCAACCTCGGCCGCGGGGGTGGCCTCGGCGGCACCGCCGGTGACGACACGCCAGCCGGGCGGCGTCTTGCCGTTCTTTTCCGCCGGCTGCCCGACGGCGTCCCAATAGGCCGCCGGCGCCCGTTCGCCAATGCGGTAGGCGCCGAACACTTGATTGGTCGCGGTGTCGCGCGCCAGGTTGAACCAGCGTCGGCAGCCGGCCGCATGCATCCAGCGCTCCAGGAACGGACCTTTGGTGTTCCTGCGCATGAACAAGAAGTCGGCCCACGCCTCGTCGGTCAGCGCATCCGGGTCCAGCGGCCGCTCGATATGCGCCTCGCCGCCGTACTTGAACTCGCTCTCGTCGCGATCGCCGCACCAGGGGCAGGGGATGATGAGCATGGCGTAAGGTCCTTCCTGAAAGTTCAGTGCGCCACCGCCGCGGCGCCGTGTTCGTCCACCAGCGCACCGGTGGCGAAGCGGTCGAGCGAGAATGCCGCGTTCAGCGGGTGCGGCCGGTCCTGGGCGATGGTGTGGGCGAACACCCAGCCGGAGCCCGGCGTCGCCTTGAAACCGCCCGTCCCCCAGCCGCCGTTGATGTAGAAGCCGCGCACCGGCGTGCGCGAAATGATCGGGCTGGCATCCGGGCAGGTGTCGACCGTGCCGGCCCATTGCCGCAACATGCGCAACCGGCTGAAGATCGGGAACAGCTCCATGAGCGCCGAAAGCTGATGCTCGATGGTGGGCAGGCTGCCGCGCTGGCCGTAGCCGTTGTACGCATCGATGCCGGCACCGATGACCAGCTCGCCCTTATCCGATTGGCTGACGTACACGTGCACCTGGTTGGACATGACCACGCAGTCGATCACTGGCTTGATCGGTTCCGACACCAGGGCCTGCAACGGATGGCTGGTGATCGGCAGGCGTAGCCCGGCCATCCCGGCCAGCACCGAGGTGTGGCCGGCGACCACGATCCCGACCTTGGGCGCCTGGATCAGCCCGCGCGTGGTCTCCACGCCGGTGACCTGGTCGCCATCGCGCCGGATGCCGGTAACCTCGCAGTTTTCGATGATGTCCACGCCCAGGTCGTCGGCCGCGCGGGCGAACCCCCAGGCCACCGCGTCGTGCCGGGCGACGCCGCCGCGGCGCTGCAAGGACGCGCCCAGCACCGGGTAGCGACAGCTCGGTGAGATGTTCAGGATCGGGCAAAACGCCTTGGTCTGCTGCGCATCCAGCACTTCGGAATCGATGCCGTTGAAGCGGATGGCGTTGACCCGGCGCTGCAGCTCGCGCAGGTCGTGCAGCGTGTGCGCCAGGTTGAGCACGCCGCGCTGGCTGACCATGGTGTTGAAGTTGACGTTCCGGCTCAGGCCCTCGAACAGCTTGAGCGACTTTTCATAGAGATGCGCGCTTTCATCCCACAGGTAATTGGAGCGGATGATGGTCGTGTTGCGCCCGGTGTTGCCGAGACCGATCGGCCCCTTCTCCAGCACCGCCACCCGGGTGATGCCGTGCTCTTTAGCCAGATAATAGGCCGTCGCCAGGCCGTGTCCGCCGCCGCCGACGATGATCACGTCATACGCCTTTTTCGGCTCCGGCTTGCGCCAGGCGCGCGGCCAGTCCTTGTGACCCGTGGCGGCGCCGGAGACCAGGCTGAGGAAAGAGTATTTCTTCATGGGCTGGCCATCCCTCGGGCGCGGGGTTCAGACATTGGAATCCGGTTCCGCCGCTTTGCGCTCGGCCATGAAGGACTGCAAGGCTTCGTCGATACCGGGATCGAGGGGCGGTGCTTCGTAGGCGGCGAGCTGGCGCTTCCAGAGCGCATGGGCGCGGGCGGCCATGTCGTGCGACCCGTCCGCCTCCCATTGCTCGACCGAATTGTTGTCGGCGAGCGCGGAGCGGTAGAACGCGGTCTCGAAATGTTCGCGCGTATGGGTGGCGCCGAGATAGTGCGACCCGGGGCCGACTTCGCGGATGGCGTCCAGCGCTTGCGCCGCCTCGCCCAGGTCGATGCCGCGGGCATACACGGCCGCCATGCCGAGCTGGTCGGCATCCATGACGAATTTCTCGTAGCCGGCGCACAGCCCGCCTTCCAGCCAGCCGCACGCGTGCAGCACGAAATTGACGCCGGCCTGCACCGTGGGCTGCAGGGTGTTGGCGCTTTCGTACGCCGCCTGGGCATCCGGCATTTTGGATGCGGTGAGCGAGCCGCCGGAGCGGAACGGCACGCCCAGACGGCGGGCGAGCTGGGCGGCGGCCACCAGCATCTGCGCGCCCTCCGGCGAGCCAAAGGTGGGCGCGCCCGACTGCATGGACACGGCGGACACGAAGGTGCCGAACACCACCGGCGCGCCCGGGCGCACGAGCTGGGTGAACGCCATGCCGGCCATGGCTTCGGCCAACAGTTGCGCCAACGTGCCAGCGGCGGTGACCGGGCTCATGGCGCCGGCCAGGATGAACGGCGAGACGATGCAGGCCTGGTTGGTCGCCGCGTAGATGCGCAACGCGCCCAGCATGGTGCCGTCCAGCACCAGGGGCGAGTTGCAGTTGATCAGGTTGACCAGCACGGTGTTGGCGGCGACGACGTCGGCACCGAACACCAGCTCGGCCATGCGCACGCTGTCGGCCGCGCGCGAGGCCGCCGTGACGGACCCCATGAAGGGTTTGTCGGAATAGCGGATATGGCTGTAGACCATATCCAGGTGCCGCTTGTTCACCGGCAGGTCGACCGGCTCGCACACCGTGCCGCCGGAATGGTGCAGGTGCGGCGAGACATACGCCAGTTTGACGAAGTTGCGGAAGTCTTCGATGGTGCCGTAGCGCCGGCCGCCCTCCAGATCGCGCACGAAAGGCGGGCCGTACACCGGGGCGAACACCGTGTTGTCGCCACCGATCTCGACCGAGCGCGCCGGGTTGCGGGCATGCTGGGTGAAGTGCGCCGGCGCGGTTTTCAACAGGTGGCGGGCCAGGCCGCGCGGCAGGCGGACACGTTCGCCCTGCACCTCGGCGCCGGCCTCGCGCCACAGCCGGATCGCTTCAGCATCGTCGCGGAAGTCCACGCCGATCTCGGCCAGAATGGTCTCGGCATTGGCCTCGATGAGCGCCAGCCCTTCGGCCGAGAGCACTTCGGTCAGCGGCACCTTGCGCGCGATGTAGGGCGTGGCCGGCGCCCGGTCCGCCTCGGCCCGCCCGGCCCGACGCGCGTCACGACCGCGCCGGCCACGCCGTCCTTCCGCCGCGACATCCCCATCCATGGCAGCCCCGATCCCGGTCAATCCTTGGTGGAAGGAAGGTGGCGCGGCACGCGGTTCTCCCGCTTATGCGGAACCGCCATATTGTGGTCTCGGGGCGTCGATGGGCCGCAGGGGGAGCGTCGGCAAAGAGTTTCACCGCGATGGGATGGGACGCAAGTCAGAGGGCACGGACTGGTTGTTCTCCATGTCTCCTGTGTGCTTCTCGGGTCCTCTGTGGCGAAGGCGTTGGGCTGGGGTGAGGCCCATGGACTGTTGGTTGGTAACCGACTGGGCACTGCCAGCCGCACTGTTTGCGAGGTTCGCCCAAAAAAAGGGGTGAGGCATGGTCCAGATCACTCCCGGTTGTCCAGCGGCTCTTGACGGCCGAGTGAACGCTGGTACACTTGCTATGAATGAGGACGTAAGAAAACACCAACCTCCAAGACGGCATTTGCCATGGCCGCAGCCCCGGCTGCCTCCGCCCACACACGGGTGCGCGTACGTACGGCGTGGCTATTCCTGGCCCCCATGCTGGTGGTGCTTTCTCTGGTGGCCGGTTGGCCGCTGTTGCGCACGATCAGCCTGAGTCTGACCGATGCCACGTTGAACACGTTGGACGAAGCCCGTTTCGTCGGCGTGCGCAACTACCTGTCCTACGGGCCGCCACTCGACGCCTATGATCCGGACGACAAGGCGTACTATCTGTACGATGAGGGTGCGGACCGCTTTTATGTCCTCGATGAAGCGACCGGGCGGCTGACCGATGAGACCGACCCCGACGCGCTGATCGTGTACGAGCGGCAGCCCGGTGGTTACGTCGACACCGCGACGGGGGCATCGGCAGACGCAGTGACCGACCGGCTATTCGTGTGGAGCGGTGTGTTGGCCGATGCGCGCTGGTGGCGTGCGGTGTGGAACACTCTGTTCCTCACCGTGGTGTCGGTGTCGCTGGAGGTGGTGCTGGGCGTGGTCATCGCATTGGCGTTGCACACCCAGTTCAAGGGTCGCGGTCTGCTGCGTGCTGCGGTCCTGATCCCCTGGGCGATTCCCACCGTGGTCTCGGCCAAGATGTGGCACTGGATGTATCACGACAACTTCGGCGTGGCGAACGAGATATTGCTCGGTTTGGGGCTGATCTCCGAGCGCCTGGCCTGGACCGCGGATCCGGACTTGGCCATGGCCGCAGTCATCTTCGTCGATGTGTGGAAGACCACACCCTTCATGGCCCTCCTGGTATTGGCGGCTTTGCAGATGTTGCCGACCGAGTGTTACGAGGCAGCCAAGATCGACGGTATCCACCCGATCGCCGTGTTCTTCCGGGTCACGTTGCCCCTGATCTGGCCGGCACTGTTGGTTGCCGTCATTTTCCGCGCACTCGATGCGCTGCGCATCTTCGACTTGATCTATGTGTTGACGCCCAACACGGACCAAACCATGACCATGTCGGTGTATGCGCGTCAGCATCTGATCGATTTCCAGAATGTCGGCTTCGGGTCGGCAGCCTCGACGACCCTGTTCTTCATCATTGCGCTCGCCACCATCCTTACCCTCATGGTCGGGCGTTTCAAGGCAGAGGCGGACTGACTCCATGGCGGCATCGGGCACCCCTCACCGCGGGCTGGCGTTCTATCTCTTGATCGCCGGCATCGTGCTCTATACGGTCTTTCCATTCTATTGGGCGATTAATTCCTCACTGCAAACATCGCAAGAACTGTTCAGTGTAACTTGGTTTCCACCTTCATTTCATTTTGAAAATTATGCTGGTGTATTCCAAGGGCAGCCGTTTGGCCGCAACATTTTCAACTCACTGATCGTTGCCGTGGCGACGGTCGGCGTATCGCTGTTGCTTGCGTTGACCGCGTCGTTCGCGCTCGGCCGTATCCGCTTCCGTGGCCGCACCGTGTTGCTGTTGGCTGTTCTGTCGGTGTCCATGTTTCCGCAGGTCGCCGTGCTTGGCGGCATGTTCGAGCTGATCCGCGCACTTGGAGTCTACAACAGCCTGTTCGGTCTGATGTTGTCCTACATGATCTTGACCCTGCCGTTCACCGTGTGGGTGCTTACCACCTTCATGCGCGAGCTGCCGAAAGAGCTGGAGGAAGCGGCGATCATGGACGGCGCCTCACCCTGGGTCATGATCACACAGGTGTTCATGCCGCTGTTGTGGCCCGCTCTGGTTACCACCGGCCTGCTCGCCTTCATTGTTGCCTGGAATGAATTCCTGTTCGCACTCACCTTCACCTTGTCCGACACCCAGCGCACCGTGCCGGTGGCCATCGCCGGATTTTCCGGGGCGAGCCAGTTCGAGCTGCCCTGGGGCAACATCATGGCCGCCTCGGTCATCGTCACTGTGCCGCTGATCGGTTTGGTGTTAATCTTCCAGCGGCGCATTGTTTCCGGCTTGACCGCTGGCGCCGTGAAGGGCTGACTGCCATGGCCGACCCCACCCGCGTGGACGACTGGTGGCGTCATGCCGTCCTCTACCAGATCTATCCGCGCAGCTTTTTTGATGCGAACGGTGATGGCGTTGGGGATTTGGCCGGCATTGTTCGCAAGTTGGATCATGTGGCGTCCTTGGGTGTGGACGTGGTGTGGCTGTCGCCGTTTTTTCCGTCGCCAATGCGCGATTTCGGCTACGACATCGCCGACCACTGCGCTGTCCATCCGCTGTTCGGCACGTTGGCGGACTTCGATGCCCTGATCGCTCGGGCGCAGGTGCTGGGCCTCAAGGTGATTGTGGATCTGGTGCCCAGCCACACCTCCGACCAGCACCCGTGGTTCATCGAAAGCCGCACCGGTTGCAACAACCCCAAGGCGGACTGGTATGTGTGGGCCGATCCCAAGCCGGACGGCACGCCACCGAACAACTGGCTGTCGATCTTCGGCGGTTCCGCCTGGCAGTGGGACAGTGGCCGACGGCAATACTATCTCCACAATTTCTTGGTCGCCCAGCCCGACCTCAATGTGCACAACCCGGCCGTGGTCGAGGCCCTCTTGGCGATTGCCCGGTTCTGGCTCGACCGCGGCGTTGCTGGGTTCCGCATCGATGCCCTCAACTTCCTCACCCACGACCCAGCCTTGCGCGACAATCCACCGCGCGGCCCCGGGGATCCACCGGCGTCGGGCATCCATCCGAGCAACCCCTATGGCATGCAGGTGCATCGGTTCGACCGGTCGCAGCCCGCCACGTTGCCGGTGCTGGAGCGATTCCGCGCCGTACTCGAGCGCTATCCAGGCAGTCTGTCGGTGGCGGAGGTGGCGGACGATACGCCGGCGACGGCCGCCAGCTATGTTGCCGAGGGCCGCTTGCATATGGCGTACTCCTTCGATCTGCTCGGCGACCAAGCCACGGCTGGCCAGATCCGCCACGTGGTCGAAACCACCCGGGCGCATTTCGGTGACGGGTGGCCCTGCTGGGCCCTGTCCAATCACGATTGCGTGCGTGTGGTCAGCCGTTGGTCGGGCACGCCGCCGGGTATGACCCCTCCGCCGGGATTCGCGCGTCTGGCCATGGCGCTGCTGCTGACACTGCCGGGCACGCCCTGTCTGTACCAAGGCGAGGAGCTGGGACTGCCGGAAGCCGACATTCCATTCGAGCAGCGACAGGACCCCTATGGCTTGGCCTTCTGGCCGGCCTTTCGGGGGCGGGACGGCTGTCGGACGCCCATGCCGTGGCACAGCGCTGTCGTCAACCTGGGCTTCAGTACCGGCACGCCCTGGCTGCCGGTACCGCCGCTGCACGCGGCCCATGCGGTCGACCGGCAGGAGCAGAACCGGGACAGTCAGCTCGCCTTTACCCGGGCGCTGATCGCATTCCGGCGCACCGAGCCGGCCTTGCACAGTGTCGCGTGTCGGTTCCGCGCCGAGCCGGAGCCGGTGCTGGCCTATGAGCGGGGGCCGGTGGACGGACCGGTCCTGCTGTGCGTCTTCAATCTGTCACCGGAGCCGCAGCTCTGGGACTCGCGCGGCGGCGGTTTCGTCGCCATCGGTCTGCCGGGGCTGGTCGGGCCGGCGGCGGATGGCAGCTTGGCGCTCCCCGGCTACGGCGTGGCGATCGGCTGGTTGCACCAACCCGCGGAGGCTCGTTGACCCATGGGTGTCGTTACCCTCACCGGCGTGCGCAAGACCTTCGGCCGTCTGGACGTCATCAAGAATGTCGATTTGCATGTGCCGGCCGGCAGCTTCACCGTCTTCGTTGGCCCGTCAGGCTGCGGCAAGTCAACGCTGCTGCGGCTGATCGCCGGGCTGGAGGACATCAGCGCCGGAACGCTGACTATTGGCGATCGGGTGGTGAACGACGTGCCGCCGGCGAAACGCGGTGTGGCGATGGTGTTCCAGTCCTATGCGCTGTACCCGCACATGACCGTGTATCAGAACATGGCATTCGGCTTGAAATTGGCGGGCAATGATCGTGCGGCCATCGACCGTCGGGTGCGCGAAGCAAGCCGCATCTTGCAGATCGACCCGCTGCTGGAACGCAAGCCGAAACAGTTATCCGGTGGGCAGCGCCAGCGTGTGGCGATCGGTCGGGCGATCACGCGCGAGCCGGCGGTGTTCCTGTTTGACGAGCCGTTGTCGAACTTGGATGCGGCGCTACGGGTCCAGACCCGGCTGGAACTGGCCAAGCTGCATCGCGATCTGGGCGCCACCATGATCTATGTGACCCACGACCAGGTCGAGGCCATGACTCTGGCCGATCAAATCGTGGTCCTACGCGCCGGCCGGGTCGAGCAAATCGGTCCACCCATGACGCTGTACCACCGGCCGTGCAACCGGTTCGTGGCTGAGTTCATCGGCTCGCCCAAGATGAATGCGGTGTCCTGTGTGCTTGAGGCCGCCGACGGCGCCGGCACCCGTGTTCGCGTGCCCGGCTGCGACCGGGCTGTCGCTCCGGCGGTCCAGGCCTCCTCTGGTTTGGCGATCGGGGGTCTGGTCACCTTGGGCATTCGCCCCGAACATGTGCTGATCGCGGCCAATGGCGCCGCGCCGCAGGCGTCGACCCGCCTCGACGGCAAGATCGCGGTCGTCGAGCGCCTGGGGGGGCAGACCGTCTTCCATGTCGATACCCCGGCCGGCCCGCTCATGGTGCTCGCCGACGGTGGCACTCTCGGGTCGGTCGGCGACACCATCCCGCTCTGCCTTCCCGATACGGCCTGCCACGTCTTTGACCAGGACGGACAGGCTTTGACCCGGATGTGAAGCGGGCTCACCGGGCGTCGCGGTAGCCCAAGCGTTCTGCACTGTGTCCCTGCTGCCAGATGAGACCGCTGGCGACGTCCGTGACCGTCCTGACCGTGGTACGGCGCGCCGTCCGGTGGGCAGTCGATGGTCCGAGGTGTGTTGAAGCAGGTAACCTGGCCTGTGTCGGTCCGTTGGTTGCCGAGCGGTTATGCACCGGCATAGGGCCCGGCGACACCGGTGGTCCGCGCTGTACACAGCCGTGGTTTGTGAATCGCGTCCACAGCCGACCAACCCTCCGTCCACCTCCCCGTGTCGTGCTCCCAGATTTGAACGGCCGACCGCCCAAGAGGCGGCAATGGTCCGCAAAATCGGTGTCGGCCGCTTGTCGCGGCTCGCAAAGAGATCACACCAACGGCCCGAAACAATGACCGGTCCTCGGGCCGCCCTGTTTCGGAGCGCCGGCAGGGATGCCGGCGCTCCTCGTTCAGCGCCGAAACCGAACCTGT
>JANQJV010000296.1 GCA_028281465.1 Azospirillaceae bacterium
GGTTGACGGGCTGGGCCGACGGGGCGTCGGCGCTCCGGGATGTGGCCACGACCCGCCCAGAGGTTCATCCTCTGCGGGACGGCGGCAGACGGTGAGAACGAGAGCAAACTCTGAATACGGAGTGTCGAGGCCGGCCGCGCGGCCGGCCCCAACACCCACCAAGCGGACTAAGGGCCAAGCGGACAGGCATCAATGACAATCGATTGGCGGTTCTGGTTCGTCGTGCCAATGATCATGGCGCTTGGCACAGTCGTCCTGTTTCCCACGGGCTATCTGTTCTGGATGAGCACCCAGCACTGGCTGGTGACCGATCCGGTCCGCAGCTTCATAGGGCTGGACAACTTCGCGCATTTGTTGAGCGGAGCCGATTTCTGGCAGGCCCTGCACGTGACCGGCGCCTATCTGGTCATGTCGACCCTGCTCATGCTGGCTCTGGGCATGGGCCTGGCGCTGACGTTCGCGCACGCCGGGGCCGGCTGGATGCGGGCGATCGTCGTCATGCCACTGGTCATCCCGCCGGTCGTCGCCGGCTTCACCTGGCGCTTCCTGCTCAACGGCGAGATCGGCTTTCTGGGCGCCTATCTCCTGCCGATGGCCGGCCTCGACCTCAACCCGCTGGCCGAGCCGCGCGCGGCGCTCGTCTCGGTCGTCATTGCCGATGTCTGGAGCCGCACGCCTTTCATGTTCCTGATCTTCCTGGCGGCCCTGCAGGCGATCCCCCGCGACTACTATGAAGCCGCGCGCATGGACGGCGCCAATCCCTTCCACGAGTTCTTCTTCGTCACGCTGCCGCTTCTGAAGGGGCCCCTGTTCGTCGCCGTGCTGTTTCGGTTGGTCGACGCGATCAACACCTTTGAGCTGATCTACGTCATGACCCGCGGCGGACCGGGCCGGGCGACCCAGATTCTGTCGATCTTCGGCTGGCGGACGGCCTTCCAGGAGCTCGACTTCGGCCAGGCCGCGGCGCTTGGCGTGATCATGCTCCTCCTGTGCTTGACCGGCGCCCTGCTGCTGTTCCGGCGTTTCATGGGAGTGACGGCGGAGACGACCAAATGAGCGTGTCCCATCGCCATCAATGGACCCTGACGGTGATCCGCCGAACCTTTCTGGCCGCCGTCATGGTGTTCGTCGTCTTTCCCCTGGTGTGGCTGGCCCTTGCGTCGCTCAAGACACGGGCCGCCGCGCTTGAGGTTCCCCCCGCGCTGCTTTTCGCGCCGAGCATGGAGGCCTATCACAAGATCATCGCGGGCGGACTCCTGACAGCGTTTCTCAACTCGTTCTCGATTGCGCTGACCAATGTGGCGCTGTCCCTCGTCATCGGCGTGCCGGCAGGCTATGCTCTGGCGCGCATGCGCGGACCGATCCAGGAACACCTGAGCTTCTGGGTGCTGTCGATCCGCCTGGCGCCGCTGTTTGCGATCATTCTGCCGCTCTACGTCCTGTTCCAGCACCTTGGCCTGCTCGACACGCGGCTGGCCGTGGCGCTGGCCCATCTGACGCTCACCCTGCCGCTCTCGGTCTGGCTTCTGATGACCTATTTCCGTGCGTTGCCGGTGGACCTTGACGAAGCGGCCATGCTCGATGGCGCGAAACCTTGGCAAACGCTCACCATGGTGATCATCCCGGTTGCCCGACCGATGATCGCATCGGTCGCCGTCATCGTCTTCCTCTTCTCATGGAACGAGTTCCTGCTCGCGTTCTTCCTGACCTCGCGCAGCGCGCAGACCGTGCCGGTCGCCGTGGCGGGCCTGGCGGGCACCATGAGCTTCGACTGGCCGCTGATTGCGGCGATCTCGATCGGTTCGATGCTGCCCGCATTGATCTTCGTCGGCTTTGCCCAACGCCATATCGTGGAAGGATTGGCCAGCGGGGCGGTGAAATGAGGCACATCGTGATCACAGGCGCCGCTGGCGGCATTGGAGCGGCGTTGACCGTTCATTTCCTGGCGCAAGGGTGGCGCGTGACCGGAATCGACGTCAAAGCCGTCCCGGGCAGTCCGACCGCGGCGCCGTGCCTTACCGGGCTGACCGCCGACATCACCGATGAATCGCAAATGGAAACGGCGTTTCGGAACGCGGCCGCCGTCGCGCCGATCGACGCCGTCATCGGCAACGCGGCCATCACCGATCTGGCCCATCACCGGGCTGTCGACATGCCGGTCGAGGTTTGGCGCCGCGTTCTGCGGGTCAATGTCGACGGTGCCTTCCTGACGGCCCGGTACGCCGCGCGACATGTGCGGGAGACCGGTGGCGGCAATATGGTTTTCGTCACCTCTTCGCTCGCCCGGCTCGCCGACGCACAGGCGGGCGATGCGCCCTATTGCACATCCAAGGCGGCGGTCGAGATGCTCGCCCGCGTCCTCGCCATCGAGCTGACGCCGGACGGCATCAACGTCAACACACTGTTTCCCTCGGTCATGATCGACACCGGTTTCTTCGCGCACTGGGATGAGGACCGTCGCTCCACCCTGGCGCCGGCGACCCTCCTCGACCGGACCGCCGAGTTCTTGGCCACCCTGCCGGCCGGTGCCGCCACCGGACGGTCGCTCGATCAGCAGCTTTGGGACGACGATCCGACCTACCGTGCCACCTGGCCGTGCCACCTGGACGCAAGCCCATGAGTCATTGGATCGACGCGCGCAACGCGACCATGGAGGAGATCACCGCGTTTGCGCGCGCGCACCCCTTCGCCATCCTGCCCGTCGGCTCGTTCGAGCAGCACGGACCGCACCTGCCGCTCGACACCGACAACCGCATCGCCGAGGCCATGGCGATCGAAACGGCCAAACGCAGTGTCGGCCTGGTGCTTCCGGTCATCACTGTTGGCTATGCCTGGGTTTGGCGCGGCAAACCCGGCACCCTTACCCTCCGCTTCGAAACCTACATGGCGATGATCCGGGACATCGCCGAAAGCCTTGCCGGCTGGGGCGTCAAGGCGGTGTTCGTGCTGTCCGCGCACGGGTCGAACCCGCAGCCGGTCAAGCATGCCATTCGGGAGCTGATCCACGGGCACTACGACATCGCCGTGCTCAACAGCCTGTACGCGGGACTGAAGGAGATGCTGGCCGAATGCGAGTCCGACCCCTGGCATAACGATATCCATGCCGAGGAAATCGAGACCGCGCTGATGCTGGCGATCGCGCCCGACCTGGTGCGCATGGAGAAGGCGGCGGCCGACTATCCGCCGGTGCCGGAGGATTATGGCCGGTCGGAGCTGTCCATGGGGCACGTGATGCGCACCGGCGTCTTCGGCGACCCGACGCCGGCCACGGCAGAGAAGGGCAAACGCTGGCTTGCGATCGGTGGGCAGAGATCCGCCGAGCTTTGGTTGGGCTATCTCGCCCGCAAGGGCCTGCTCAGCCGCGCGGGTGCCGCATGAGCGGGCAAGGCCTTCTGGGCATCGACCTTGGCACGTCGGCGGTCAAGGTGCTTGTGCTCGCCGACGACGGCACGCGCCTGGCGCGGACCCGCCGTTCCTATCCGACCCATGCGCCGCGACGCGGCTGGGCCGAGCAATCCCCGCATGACTGGTGGCGCGCCGTGTGTGACGCGGCGCACGCGGCGGTCGCCGATGCCGGCGTCCCGATCGCGTCGGTTGGCCTGTCGGGCCAGCTCAACGGCTTCGTGCTGCTCGACGACCGAATGGAGCCGCTGGCCGATGCCGTGATCTGGCTCGACATCCGTGCCGAGGTGGAAACCGTGCAGCTGGCGCAGATGGCCGATTTTCCGGCACGCACCGGCAATGCGCTCAGTGCCATCTGCGTATTGCCCAAACTTGCCTGGCTGCGCGCGCATCGGCCAGAGCTGCTGGAGCGGACCAAACGGATCGCCCTTGCCAAGGACTACATCCTGTTGCGGCTGACCGGCGAGCTGGCGACCGATCCGTCCGACGCCCATTCCACGGCGATGACCGAAGCCGGGGGCCGACACTGGTCACCACAGCTTTGCGCGCTCGCCCCCATCGATCCCGCCCTTCTTCCGACGATCAGACCTGCCACGGCGCGCGCCGGCCGTGTGACGGCAACGGCGGCGGAGGCCATCGGCATTGCGGCAGACACGCCGGTGGCAACCGGGGCGGGCGATGTGGCTGCCTTGGCCGTCGGTTGCGGCGTCGTCGCCAAAGGCCGAACCACACTGACCTTGGGAACGGCCGGCCATGTCGTCGCCGAGGTGACGGCGCGCAGATCGGAGCCGACCGGCGGGCTGTGGCAAATTCCGCACGGCGTGTTCGGCCGCGACCTGTGGCTTGGCCTCGTCATGAGCGGCGGCCTCAGCCTCTCCTGGTTCCGCAGCATCCTGGCTCATGCGGCACCGCCCGATTTCGAAACGCTGGAGCGCCTGGCGTCCGGCGTTCCAGCCGGTTCGGACGGCGCCACGTTCCTGCCGTTTCTCGAGGGCGCGGCGACGCCCTACAACCGCCCTGATGTCCGCGGCGCCTTCGTCGGCTTGTCGTCGACGCATGGCACGGGCCATCTCGTGCGCGCCGTCCTGGAAGGCGTGGCGTTCAACGCGCGCCAATGCGTTGAAGCCTTGGAACATGCCGGCGCCGCTAGCGACGAGCTGCGTCTGGCCGAGGGCGGCGCCCAGTCGCGGCTTTGGTGTCAGATCATTGCGGACGTGCTGGGCCGTCCGGTGCACCTGATTGCCGAGCGCGACACATCCGCCGCCGGTGCGGCCATGTTCGGTCAAGCGGCCGCAACCGGCCTGGCCGTTGAGGCCATTGCGCAGAGCATGGTGGTGATTGAGCGCGTCTTCGAACCTGAGATCAATCGCGTCCGCGCACTGGACGACGTCTATGAAGTATATCGAACCGCCTGCACCAGAGCGATGGGGTGTTAAAGTATCTCAAGGAGACGTGGAAACCGTATCCATTGATAAGGCTCCAACTGGTTCATCTCCGGTAATCAAGATCGCTGTTGGGGTGTTGGCTGGAGCCTCGGACAGACAAAGTCGTCTCGCAGCCTCGATCGGTGATCGCTCGCTGAACCAGTGGTGCTTTGTTCAAGGGCACTGTTTGGGACTTTGGAGCCGTCGCCCTCCTCGCCTGTTTTCGAGATGATCCATGCTGATCGCCACTCGACTTGGCTCAACCGCCAACTCTCGGCCAGCTCCATCGGGAACGCATGTCCTCTGCCGTTCGACCCGGTCTCGGACCACGCCATGTCCGCTCAGGAACCAACGCCGAGCGCGAGCACGCGGCTGATGTGGGCGAGCGGCCGACCGCTTTCGGCGTGCCAGGCCGAAAAAGCGGCCTGCACGGCGTCAAGTGACTTCTTCGACGTCGCCGGCTTGTCGATGACGCCCTCGCGTACCAGCGCCGCGGTCACGTCGTCGGTGAGAATAAATCCATCCCTGCCCATGTATCGCAGGAAGTAAGTGCCGGTATTGCCGCCGAGCCGGCTACCATGCTGCTTCAGGTAGGTCACCAGTCCGATAAAATCGTCCGCCGGCCATCCTGCGATTGCCGTACCGACCGAGCCGTGCGCCTTGGCCAGATTGTGCAGCATGATGGCATTCTCACCCACCGCTTTGATCTTGGCACCATGTCGAATAATGCGGCTATCCTTAAGCAACCGGTCGACATCATCGTCCGACATGCGGCACCAGCGAAGAATGTCAAACCCCTCGAAAGCGGTTTCGAAGCCGTCCCATTTCTGTTCGATGAGCGTCCAGCTCAGTCCGACCCGGAACACGAATCGGCTCAAGCCGGCCAGATAGCGGTCGTCCGGGATCGCCGCGAGCGCGTCCGCTGACTTGGGCTGCGGCAACCGAGCCTCGATTGCCGACGCATCACCATGTCGCGCCCGGGCCAGTGTGAACAATTGCTCGAAGGATCGCATGTTTGCTTCACCGTGTTCCGAACCCCGACGGCCACAGCCTCCGTACCGCCCCTGGCTGAACCGACCAGAGTTCACTATGCGAGAGATTGCGATGATGGTGTATCCTGGGCAAGCCGGCAATGGGCGATGCGCCGGCTCCAACCGATCCGGGGTTGCCATGGCCGACTATACCGCCGCGTTGCAGACACTTAAGACGATGCTGCGTACTGAGGAGACCTTCAGCAATACCTACCGTTATTTCTTCGATCATGTCAGCATGAACCAAAACTTCATTGCCGACAGTAAACGGGAGACAAACAAGCAGGTCCAAATGATCTTGCAGACGACCGGCGATCACATTTTTGGTAAGAAATGCGAGATCACCAACCTGGTTCTCCTGCGTGTCGAGTCGAAGAATTTTGTGCATGGTGCTTGCGGCCTTGGCGGATGTTTCGCGGCCGTGATGTACTTCGAGGACATCGACATGGGCATGATTGCGATCTGCACCAATCCGGCCACCAGTTGTATGCAGTATGGCCGCTTCTCGATCACCAAGCTGGATAAGGACACCCATCTGGATGAGGACAAACTCGCCCATTTCAACCCCCGGGTGTCGAAGGCGCTGCAGTGACAACGCCCGGCTCCGTGCTGACTCGGCAAACGTCAAAGCCAAGAGCCTGCCAGCCGCAGTGGAGATGGTTTCCTCGGTTCGAACATCCGGCAACAAGAAAACGGGAAGGAGTTTTTGCACTCCACTGAATATTTAATTTCCCTATTTTATTCCGAATAGTGCCAATAATTCACCCATCTCGTCGTTGCTCAGAGGATAATGGCTGCCGTCTCGGGCGTTGAGCAAAGATCGGGGCGGAATGTCCGCGGCCCGCCTTTGCAGGTTGACGGCCGTGCGCATGCCCAATCCCGCTTTCCAAGCGAGTGCTGTTACGGTTCGTGCGCTCCCCGACCGTAGGATGCTATCAACAACGGAAATATTCACCTGAGCCTTCAACGCCAAGGCCGCACGCACGAAATCGATCTGACGCCAGGAGAGCGCGTCGTCAATGGCGGCATCATCCAAGGCACCGGTCCGAAACAGACGCTTCGCACGGGTCCCGGCCGATTCCGACTGGTCCGTGTCCTCCAGCCAATCGACTCGCCGCCGCGCCACTGCAACCACGTCGCGTGCCGTCTCAGCATCCATGTCGGGCTGCCGGCGCAGAACGTGGATGGCTGAACGGTCGACGAAGGCGGCCAGTTGCTCGGCCAAATGCGTCGGCAGGGGGGTCCGGCGCGCCAACTTGCCACGCCATTCTGGGTGCGACTCGGCATCCGCCATGATTCGGTGCAGCGTCGGTTCCGGAATTTCCGCACCGTGGTTGTCGAGCAGGACACCAGTCGCCACCACGTCACCGGTCTCGTAGATCGCCGTCGACACTGGGCCGGATACCACCTGGCGACCAGCAATCGCCGCCAAGGCCCAGGAGCCGGGCTGGCTGGCGATGATCGCCAGCAGGTCCTGATCGCTCAACGTGGCACAGAAGTTCAGCATCGGTTCGGCCACCGAGCGCTCCACGTCCATCGCCAACTGGCGGCACACGGCCGGCGGAGCGCAGGCAATATCTTTGATGGACTGCGCCAGAGCCTCGCGGACCCGGCTGACCTCATCGCGCGCCAAGCGATCCAGGGCCCGCACGGTCAGGTCATACATGCGCTGGTGCGCCACATGGTTCAGGCCGGGCAACAGGCGCGCCAGCTTGTCGGCCAACATGGCACGCACCGCCGGATCCAATCGCAGGGATGGATCATCGATCCTCGCCGGGGGCTCCCCCGGGCCGTCCGTCGAAGCGTCTGCGGCCGCAAACAAGTAAGCCATGACGTCCGCGGGCAGCCCGTCCAATCTTGCCTCGCCCGCCGATACCTCGGAGAGCACGGTCCCTTCTCCGGGCACAACCACGTCGCGCCCCGTACCAGCCGCCGGCCCGGGGTCGGCACGGTCACGACGCCGACCACGAAAGCTGCGGCGGGTCAGATGAGTGAGCCAGTTCATGGCTGTTCCGCCGATCGCCGGACAATGGAATGCACCGACCCCGACATGTAATCCGAGCGGCTCAGTGCGCCAAGGTAAAAGCGGCAGCAGTCGCCGTAGGCAGAGCGTGTCGGCGTGCTGACAAGGCTACCGACCACCGGCATCACAGGACGGAAACCATCATCGACCCAAAACCGATCGTCAGTCAGGGATCAAAGTCCGCTTGATCGGGATCAATGACCTCAAGCGCGATCACGGCCCGGTTGATGACGACTTTGCCGGCATGCTCGAAGTTCGCCGTGACCTTATCGCCGATCACCGACTGGACCTGCCCGAGGCCCCAATCAGGCCGTTGAGGATGGCGCACCAAGGTGCCGGGTACCATGGCCGATGCACTTACCTGCACGCCGTTGCCGTCCATCCGCGCCTCCGATCCCTGCGGCAGCCTGCCTGGTTACAACGCAAACGAAAAGCCGGTTAAACCAACGGCCCGAAACAATGACCGGTCCTCGGGCCGCCCTGTTTCGGAGCGCCGGCATCCTTGCCGGCTGGACCGCCGGCGTCCAGCCGGCCCGGACCACGCCCAGCAGCCGGCCGCCAAGATGGCGGCGGTCCAGC
>JANQJV010000307.1 GCA_028281465.1 Azospirillaceae bacterium
ACAGGTTCGGTTTCGGCGCTGAACGAGGAGCGCCGGCATCCCTGCCGGCGCTCCGAAACAGGGCGGCCCGAGGACCGGTCATTGTTTCGGGCCGTTGGTATGAATCCCCCAAAAACAAACGCACTTGGATGGACGTCACCGCGTACCGTTTCGCCGACTGCTGCCTGCCCTTGGCCATAATAGCCGACGCCCATGATTGGGCGCTGCTGGCGATCGACAGGGCCACCGTTCGGCGGGATGGCAGTGGTGGATCGTCAGGCCTTGCGGTCGAAGCCGATCACCCGGAAACGCACCGTGCGACGTCACATTTGAGACACGGAGGATCGAGCGCCCCCATCCCCCTGCTGATCCGCATCGACCCCGGCAACGATGTGTGGGTCGGCGCGCCGATCAACCATTCCACCTGACGGCGCCACGGCCTTGATCGGGCTCGTCGAGGCGGATTGGTCGCCTTAACCGTTCACCATGAAGCAGCGCCGAACCCAATGCGAAGCCCGGCGTGCCATGCAGGGCCCTTGCCTGGACACAGGCCCCAGGGTCAGTCTCGGCGACGCGGGTACCCGCTGGCAACGCGATCATTGTCGCGGTCGACTCCCGAACCGTGAGGTCCGAATCATCGGACACGCCAGCACGCAGCGCCATGCATCAAGTCAAACGCAAGATCGTTGCGGTGCCGCCTGGGGCGCCCATATAGGCGGCATGCCCGTCCGCGACCTTCGCCCTCCGGATCCGAATTCCCTTGACACCGTGGCGCCCTTCGACCGGCACCTGGTCGGCAGACGCCGCGGCCGAACCGCGTTCCGATTCGCGGAACACGATTTCCTGTTTCGCGAAGTGGCGACCCGCCTGGTTGACCGGCTCGCACCGGTCCGACGGCGTTTCGAGACGGTTGCCGTGCTGGGCGACCGTGGAGGACACGTCGGCCGGCGGCTGACCGCCAGCACGGGGGTGGCTCCGACCGTGGTGTGCGACCTGTCGCCAGCCAGCCTGGCCCGGGCCGTCGGCCGGCCAGTGGTGGCGGACGACGAGGCATTGCCGTTCGCTGCCCATAGCCTCGACTTGGTCATAAGCAACCTCACGCTGCACTGGGTCAACGACCTGCCCGGCTGCTTGGTGCAGATTCGACGAAGCCTCAAACCCGACGGCCTTTTCCTCGCTGCCCTCTTCGGCGGCGACACACTGACGGAACTGCGCACCTGCCTGATGGACGCCGAGCTGGCAATCACCGACGGCATATCACCGCGGGTGTCGCCCTTCGCCAGCCTGCAGGACGCAGCCCACCTCCTTCAGCGCGCCGGATTCACCCTGCCGGTGGCTGACACCGACGTACTGTCAGTCGCGTACGGTGACCCGTGGCGCCTGTTGCAAGATTTGCGTGGCATGGGCGAGACCAACGCCTGCCGCGAGCGCTTACGGCACCCGACCCGACGCCAGGTCTTTCTCGAAACGTGCCGCCTGTACGTGGAGCGATATCAACACCTGGACGGATGCCTGCCCGCGACCTTCCAAGTGCTGTACCTCACAGGCTGGGCACCGCACGAGGATCAACAAAAACCGGCGCAGCCCGGCAGCGCACAGCAGAGCCTGGCCACGAGGCTGGGAACGCGAGAACGCGGGACCGGCGACTTTGCCGTCCCCGGTTGAAACCAATGGATGGGCGACGATGACGATGGTGTGGCGGTTTCTGTGGCGCGCCGGACTGGGTGGGTTGGTGATCACGACCGTCGCCCTTGCCACCGGCGGCCTGTATCTGTGGTGGCTGAATGGTCAACCACCACTGGAACGCCTTCCCCAAGCTGTCGGGCTGCCGACCCTCGTGTCGAACCAAACCCTGTTCGTGGCCGGCCGCCACCATCGGCGTGTCAGTCTGGTCGATCCGACCCTGGGCGAGATCGGACTGGTGCTGAGCCTGCCCGAGCCGATGCCGCCCGGCCGGCTGCCCGCCCTGTTTGTTCTAGGCGGTCTCGGAACCGCCGACGAGAACATCCGCCACGTGCCGGACGCGGGTGCCAATGCCGTGGTGGGTTTTGACTGGCCCATGGGCGTGGACCTGCCGAGCGGCCGAGAATTCCTGGCCAACCTGCCGTCCCTGTACCGGCAGACACTGTCTACCCCAGGCCAAGTTGCCGCCGCCATCGCCTGGCTCGGACACCAACCCTGGATCGACCACGACCGGATCAACCTGCTTGGCTTTTCGCTTGGCGCAATCGCAACACCGGCCATCCAGCGGCTGGCCGAAGACAGTGGGCATCGAATCGCATCGACGATTCTGGCCTATGGCGGCGGCCCGGTGTACGCACTGGTCACCAGCCACCCATTGCTGGCCGACAGATGGTTCACCCAACCCCTGGCCATCGCCCTCGATATTGTGTTTCGCCCGATCGATCCGATCGTGCACCTGCCGCATATCGAGGGCTCTTTCCTGGTCATGCAAGGTACAGAGGACCGACTGATCGGTCCGGCCGCCGTGGCCAGTTTTGCGGCCCAGGTGCCAGAGCCGAAAACGATTCGTGTGTTCGAAGGAGATCACATGGGCGTCGGTCCGGGGCAAACCGCTTTGCTGCAACGAATCATCGATACCAGCACCACCTGGCTGATCGCCCAAAGGAGCGTGCGACTGCCGCACGACACCGTTGACAGGGCCGGCTAATCTGGGCAGTCGTAAAAAATTCGTTAAAATGCTTGCGCGATCGGTTCGATCACTATTCGATATGGGATCAATGGTGATGATCTCGACGTGCGCCGACTGGGATTGACCCCAAAAACGGGGGGCGCAGTCTAATTCTATCGGATCGGACAAACGGTGCTAGAAAACGCGCACAGAGAGAACGATGGTATCCCGGCGTGTCGGCCCGTGGCCCCCGGCCTGCTGGTCGGCCCCATGGCAACCCCCGATGTGCCCGAAGGTGGAATGTCGGCTGTGCCGGTTGCTCGTCCCACTCTGCTTGCAGAGGCCAGTATTGCCGTGGCACGCATTATGCGCATTCTGGTCATTGACGATGATCCCAATCTTTGTGCAGCCATGGCCCAGCACCTGGAATCGCTCGGCGGCGTCATGGTTGTTCCCGTAACCAATACCGACGAGGCGGAAGCGTGGCTGACACATAACCACGCTGACCTGATGCTGGTCGACCATATCACCCTGGGGACCGGCGTGGTCGATTGGATAGAGCGCGTCCGACATGACCGCCCGGCCCATGATGTGCCCATGCTCATGATCACCGCGGAAGACGACAAGGCGCTGCTCTTGACCGCCCTGGAGGCCGGCGCCAACGATTTTGTGCGCAAACCGATTGAACCAGCGGAACTCATCGCGCGCGCGCGCAACATGCTCAAGCTACGGGCGCAAACGGTTTCGCTGCTGGAAGCCTATGCGCAGCTCAAAGAACTGGCGACGACCGACTCTTTGACCAAGATCAGCAACCGGGGAGCCTTTTTCGATCGACTGAACGAGGAAATCCGGCGCGCCCGCCGGCACGGCCACGTGCTGTCGGTGATCATGCTCGATATCGACCGCTTCAAATCCGTCAACGATGATTACGGACACGCGGGCGGTGACCGCGTATTGGTCGAATTGGCGAGCATTTGCCGATCTATTCTGCGGGCCAGCGACTTCATCGGCCGGTTGGGCGGGGAAGAATTCGCCTTGGGTTTGCCACACGCGCCCCTCGAAGGTGCCCATATCTTGGCTGACCGGGTGCGGGTGCGAGTCGAACATACTGTGATCAAGGTCGCCATGCATGATGTATCGGTGACCATTAGCCTGGGCGTCGCCGAGCTGCAACCGGGCGACGTAGACGTGGATGCTTTGCTGCATCGGGCTGATTTGGCCCTTTACGAGGCCAAACGATCCGGTCGCAATCGTGTCTGCATCGCCAATTAAGAGCCCCAGAACCCCAGCACCTGGCACGATCCGCATCGGTGTGCCATCGATGTGCCCAGTCGGAGCACTCAGCCGTTCGGCAGACCAAGGACCAACACCAGGCAGCCGATCGGCAGACAAAGGGGAGCCGTGGCCATGCGCAGCAAACGTTTCACCTTCGCCGGCAGCCAGGGATTTGCCTTGGCGGCCCGCCTGGACAAACCCGACGACACACCACGGGCATACGCCCTGTTCGCCCACTGCTTCACCTGTACCAAAGACATCTTTGCCGCCAGCCGGATAGCCCAGGTGCTGACACAGCGTGGCATTGCCGTGTTGCGCTTCGACTTCACCGGCCTTGGCTCCAGCGAAGGAGAGTTCGCCAACACGAACTTCACCTCGAATGTGCAGGATCTGGTTCGGGCGGCCGACCATTTGCGCGCCACGGCCAACGCACCGCGCATTCTGATCGGCCATTCCCTGGGTGGTGCCGCCGTGCTGGCCGCCGCCAGGTCACTCCCCGAAGTACAGGCCGTCGCCACCATCGGAGCACCTTACGACGTCGGCCATGTGGCAGCGCATTTCGCCGACAAACTGCCGGAGATCGCCGCAAACGGCCAAGCCGAAGTTCAATTGGTCGGCCGTCCGTTCGTCATCAAGCAGCAATTCGTCAACGATATTGCTGTCCAACGCCTGCACGACCACATCGCAGGCCTGCGCCGCGCGCTCCTCGTCATGCATGCCCCATTGGACAACGTGGTCGGCCTGGACAACGCATCTCAAATCTTTCAGGCCGCCAAGCACCCCAAGAGCTTCCTTTCGCTCGACCGGGCCGACCATTTGCTCTCTCGGCGCGAAGATGCTGAATACGCCGCCGGTGTCTTGGCCGCCTGGGCCGCCAACTGCCTGGACGAACCAGATGCGGCGGCGGCCAAACCGGACCGAACGGCTGGAATCTCAGGCGCTGTCGTGGTCGAAGAAACCAGCAACGGTCGGTTCCAACAGGCCGTCGCCATCGGCCCGCACCACCTTGTCGCCGACGAACCGACCTCAGTCGGCGGCACGGATACCGGTCCAACACCCTATGATTTTCTTCTGGCGGGCCTTGGCGCTTGCACGGCCATGACAGTGCGCCTGTACGCCGATCGCAAGGGCTGGCCATTGGAAAAAACCCGCGTCATCCTGCGCCATGAGAAAATCCACGCCACCGATTGCGCCGGCTGTGAGAGCGGTGGCGGCAAGATCGATCAGATTGAACGCGAAATCGTCTTTTACGGTTCGCTCGACCCCGCCCAGCGCACGAAACTGCTGGAGATCGCAGACAAGTGCCCCGTTCACCGCACGCTGCACGCCCAAGTCAAGGTTTGCACCCGGGAAGGTCAGGGCTAACGCCGCCCAAGCAAGAGGACGGCCGGAGCCACGACGACTTGAATCAGGGCAAACCTTCCGGACACAGAACGGCCGGAAATCCGTACCGTACCTGACTGATGTTGACGTAGTGGAACGCTCGTGGCGCCGGCGCCTCGGCCCAGTGGCGACTGCTGCAGCCATACAGGGTGAGACGCATGGTCCGGCGGTCTTCACCGTCCGGCTCAACACCCAGGAGAATATCGACCGATTGCGGCTGCAGGAAAAACGGCTCCATTGGCTCAACGACATAGTTCACCGGCTGTGACGGCACGTTACCGGACCCCGGCACCGCAACACCGTTTTTCGACGCACCGTCGATCACAGTAACAACGGTGAACTCGAATCGCTTGTCGGCGCCGGGCGAAACGATCAGCGAGGCTGTGGAGTCGCGATCGCTGGCATACAGGCGGACCGGTACGCTGCTCGTGTTGCGCAAGACCAGGATCTGTGGCGCTGAACGGTGTATTTCGACTTGGTTCACATGCGGATATGGCCGGTCATACACGAAACCGGTCAGCGCAAGAAACGACGCGGCCAAAAAGCCGAGCTGCAGACCGATACAGCCAGTGCATGCCGATATCCCCTCGCGCACAGCCCATTGCCCTGCCATGGCTCCCTCCGTCACTCTACGGTTGCCCGTGCATAGCAGACACGGCCAACGCTGTCCCGTCCCAGGACCGTCGTGAGCCGATGCTGTTGCGCTGGTGCAACTGCCCGAGAGCGCCCCAATGGCGAAAAGCCAATCAGAGCAGGTCGCGCAACATGGCGACCAGCGGCACATCGGCGGGTGGCATCGGAAACTCGGCCAGGCGGGTCGGTGCCACCCACCGCAGGACCTGCCCCTCCAAAGGCCGGACCGTGCCGCGCCAAACGCGGCAGACGTACAGCGGCATCAGCAGGTGGAACCCATCGTAGCCATGCGAGGCAAAGGTGAACGGCGCCAGACAGCTCGCCCTCGTGTCGATGTCCAGTTCTTCGCGCAGTTCCCGAATCAGGGCGTTCTCCGGCGTCTCGCCGCGATCGACCTTGCCACCGGGAAATTCCCAAAGACCGGCCATGGCTTTTCCGGGCGGACGTTGCGCGATCAGGACACGGCCATCGGCATCGACCAATGCCACCGCAGCGACCAGAACGGTCGGCAAATCCGGCGACGATGCCGGCACTGGCAAATCGAAACAGGACATGGCAACGGCCCAGGAGACAGATGACGACGGCCGGAACGCTCAGCTCCGGTAACTGGCATTGATGTCGATGTAGCCGTGGGTCAGGTCGCATGTCCACACGGTCCAGGATGCCGTGCCCAGACCAAGATCGACGACGATGTCGATGTCACGGCCGGCCATATGCCGCGCCACCGGCGCCTCGTCGTAAGCCGGCACGGCGGCCCCGGCGCGAGCAATCGGAATACCGCCGATGGCAATGCCCAGCCGAGCCTGGTCAAGCGTCTCACCAGCCTTGCCGGCGGCCATAACGATGCGGCCCCAATTGGCGTCGCTGCCGGCGATGGCCGTCTTGACCAACGGTGAGTTGGCAATCGACAGGCCGATGCGGTGGGCCGCAGCCTCTGTCACCGCTCCGTGAACGGTCACCGTGATCAGTTTCGATGCCCCTTCGCCGTCGCACACCACTTGACGGGCCAAATCGCCCATCACGGCCGAGATGGCTTGCCGAAAACCGTCCAATTCGGCCGACCCGGCATCGTCCACCGAAGCGTGATCGGCTCGGCCGGTGGCGAACAACAACACTGTGTCGCTGGTCGATGTATCACCATCCACCGTGATGCTGTTGAAACTGCGCGCGTTGGCCGGGGCCAGTACGGCTTGGAGGACGGCAGCGGGCAGGGCCGCATCCGTAAACAAAAACGCAAGCATGGTCGCCATATCGGGAGCAATCATGCCCGAGCCTTTGGCAATGCCGGCGACCCGTACCGGCCGGCCGCCGATCCTTGTTTCCGCTCCAGCCCCCTTGCTGAAAGTATCGGTGGTCATGATCGCTGCGGCAGCGGTCGGCCAATCGGCTTCACCGAGTCGCTGCACCAATGCAGGCAGGTGTTCGGACACCGAATCCGGTGGCAACGGCTCACCGATGACACCCGTGGACGCCACGAACACCTGCGCTGGACGGGCGTGCAGCAACGCCGCTGCCGTTTCCGCCGTCTGGCGCACCATGGCCATGCCGGCGGCCCCCGTGAAGGCGTTGGCATTTCCGGCGTTGACCACCAACGCGCGGGCATTGCCGCCGGTCAGCGCCGCGCGGCACCAATGCACCGGGGCCGCCGCCGTGGCGGACCGTGTCACCGCCCCGGCCACGGTCGTGCCGGCGGGCAACGCCACCAGCAACAGATCATCACGGTCACGGTATTTGACGCCATGCCGTCCGACGGCGACCTGCACCCCATCGATGGCCGGCAGGGTGGGAAAGGCGGGCGGAGCCAAGGGAGAACGGGTCACGCGAACGGTCCTCGAACGATAGGCAGGTAACCGGGGCCGGTGGCGAGAACCGGTACCGGATGGATCGGGTCTTTCCAGTTACCCGATCAAACAAAACGGTCCCGTCCGCCTAATCCGAAACAGCTATCTATGGAAGGCATGGTCCCTGCACCAAGGCGTGGGAACCCTCCAAAAAAACACCGCCGACCACATAGCGCAGCCAGGCGGCTGCCGCCAGGTCGAACCGGCCCGACATGGCCCCGTCGTTGAAGAGTGCGGTCAGGCGACACACGCAGTTGTTACGTGCCAGCCTGAGGCTCCCCTCTCCCATGCGGCTGGAACCGATGATACATAGTCATGCGGCTCGACTCTTCGAAAGCGGTGTGCAAGGGGTCAGGCCGCAGCGAAGCGTCGCACCTTTGGTTGTTTGCGGGCAGGGTTTCAAACGTCGCAACCATGCAGATTGGCGCCACATCTACGGTTCCGTTTACGCCGCGCGCGCCATTGGCACGGGGTGATGCGGCGGGTGCGCCGACCCAGGCCGATGCTCCTCCTGGCCAACAGCCAGGCGGTCCAAACGATCTGACGCCGGAAGAGCAACAGGTCGTCGAAAAGCTCAAGCGGCGCGACGCCGAGGTTCGGGCACACGAACAAGCGCATGCGTCGGCCGGTGGCCAATATGCCGGTTCCCCAAAGTACGACTTTCAGCGTGGCCCGGATGGGCGCAACTATGCCATCGGCGGCGAAGTGGCCATCGACGTCAGTCCGATCGAAGGCAACCCGGAAGCCACGATCCGCAAAATGGACGTGGTCAAACGGGCCGCCCTCGCGCCGGCCCAGCCCTCGGCGCAAGACCGCAGCGTGGCTCAGCAGGCCGAACAGCAACGGTTGGAAGCGCAACAGGAGTTGCGCGAGCAGCGAGCGGCCGAACAGAATGGCGATGCCAACGACGGGACGGAGGCCGCCGGCCCCGCTGGTGGCGCTGACGGCGGTCAACCCGGTGACGCATCTGGTGACCGGGACAGAGGGGGTCCGCCGGGGGCAAACCGTGGTCTCGCACAAGCCGACCTGCCTGGCCTGACCGCGAGCGATGTCGGTGCCCAGAGCTTGAACACGCAAAGCGCCGCAGCGTTTGCGCGCGGCACACGAGCCTACGACACAGCAGCGCGCATCACCTCACCATCGCCGCTGTCCAATCTGGCCCTGGTGGCGTAATCGGCTTGCTGGTTTACCGGCCACCGTCATGACACCGGCGGTTGGCCGTCCAGGCTGAGCAGCGGTCGATACAGCTCCGGACGACGGTCGCGAAACAGTCCCCAGGCCCGGCGCCGCCGCGCCAACTCGTCCAAATAGAGCGTCGCCGTGATCACCGCAGGCCCGGTGCCATCGGCCTGGGCCAAAAGTTCGCCGGTCGGCCCGGCAATGAACGAGCGGCCATAGAAGGTCAACACACAGCTCGCCCCCTGTTCGGTGCCGACCCGGTTCGATGCCACCACCGGCACCATGTTGGCAGCGGCATGTCCTTGCATCACGCGCGTCCAATGGTCACGGCTGTCTAAACTCGGGTCATGCGGTTCCGAGCCGATGGCGGTCGGGTAAAACAGCATCTCAGCGCCCTGCAGCGCCATGATCCGCGCGGCTTCCGGGAACCACTGGTCCCAGCACACGGCACAGCCAAGCGTGCCGTAGCGGGTGGCGAACACACGAAACCCAGTATCACCTGGACTGAAGTAGAATTTCTCCTGATAACCGGGTCCATCGGGCAGGTGCGCTTTACGGTAGTGACCAACACAGCGGCCGTCCGCATCGATGACGGCCAGAGCATTGAACGTGGCCTGGTTGGCGCGCTCGAAGAAACTCACCGGGAGCACCACGCCGAGCTCTGCAGCCAGTGCGCCCATGCGCCGCAGGGTTGGGTGATGCTGGACTGGCCATGCGACATCAAACCATGCCGCATCCTGGTCCTTGCAGAAATACGGCGTCTCGAACAGCTCTTGCACCAGAATAATGTTGGCACCTCGGCCGGCCGCCTCCCGGACCAAGGCTTCGGCCGCCTGAACGTTGCGCTCCCGATCGGGCCCGCAGGCCATTTGGGTTGCTGCCACCGTCACGCTCCGCATGTTCGCTTTCTCCCCGGTCACCTTTGGTGAATCCTAGCCAAACGAAAGGCCTTGCAGCCCATGAATGGCTGCCTAGCATTTGCCACACATGCGTTGAAACCTGGGATTGTCCTTAATCAATGAAAGGTTTATGGTCGGTTTAGTCAATTTGGCCTGACAGCATGCCGACTTGACAACGACAGATCAATGAGACTGCGCTTGATTTGCAGGAGTTTATAAACCTAATTTCATGGGTTTTCAGGGACTAAGAGCCAAGATACAGGATCGAGGGCCTACTATTTTCACTATTTTGCTATGGTTTTTGTGTGGAATTAAAGAAAGTAGCGACAATATGGCAAGGCTTCAACTATCCGGAGATTGCTCACGCCCAAACAAAAACTTGAAGAAAGATGCTTAAGCATCATATCTAAGGGCGTGGGTGACTGACAAAAAAGCAGCAGCACCCCAAAACTCGCTCCGGCACTACGAGACGCAGGGAAACGGAGAGTGCCATGATGGAGAAAACGGTAGAGACGCAATCCATCTGGCCGCTGACCGATAAGGACCGGCCGGGTGGGACCAGAAAAGCCATGAGAACAACTGAAGACACCGAACGAAAAAATGGGCGCATCGATCTGATACTTGATCAAGACATTGATCCTGACGTACCAGACGACGATTCGACCATTGGATACTTGGTTCGCGACGTGCATCGCGCCTTTTCGCGCGCATTGCAGGGGCAGATCGCCAGCCACGGCGTGAGCATGGGACAGTGGTTTTTCCTCCGCGCGCTTTGGGAGGAAGATGGACTGACCCAGCGGGAACTGAGTCAACGGGTCGGCATGATGGAACCGACCACTGTGACGGCGCTGAACAGCATGGAGCGGCGCGGTTTGGTGGAACGTGTGCGCAATCCGCACGATCGACGCAAGGTCAACATTTTCCTGACGCCCAAGGGACGGTCATTGAGAGATGTGCTGCTGCCATGTTCGCGCGATGTCAACACCATGGCAATCGATGGGATCGATGGCAACGATGTGGCCCGCACCCTCGCCGTATTGCGCCGCATCATGCGCAATCTGAGCGCAAATGGCCTTGAAGTCGGCCATTTCGGCAACGGCAAGACCAGTCACGGTCGCGAAGCCATGTCGGCTGCAGCCCTGGCGGGCGCAACGCTCGATTGACCAAGACCCCACCCGGCAGCACCGGACCGGTTCGGATCGGGGTCGGTCCGACGCTGCCGACAACAGCATCCCGCCTCAATCTTCATCCTCCTCCATCGGCATGCTTGCTCCCGCCGTGTTCGCCCCCGTTAGGTCGGCGTCTCGTAGCATGGCATCTGAGAGGATAGCACCACGCAGGTCAGCTTGGCGCATATCCGCGCCGGACAGATTGGCACCACGCAAATTCGTGCGCTGCATTGATGCTCCGACGACGGATGCCGACGTCAGGTTGGCCGGCCACAGACGCCCGGTCGGACGTCCGTCGGCGCCTTTGATATCGACCCAGGCCATTCCGGCCCCATCCAATCGAGCCCCATTCAAATTGGCCCCCCGCAGATTGGCCCCATCGAACACTGCCCCCACACAATTGCTGTCTTGAAGCAGCGCATTGGATAAGTCACACATAATAAATAGAGCATCAGCCAGATTGGCTCCGGTCAAATTGCTGCCGCGCAAATCGGCGCCACTCAGATTCACTCCCTGAAGATCGATATGCGTCAAATCCGCACCGACCAAATCGGCACGAACACCAGACTGCCCATTGCTGTTGATCCAGGCATAGTGATTCTGAAGACTGGCTTGAATCTTCATAGGAAAGTTATCTGCACGCCGAGTCATGTTGGCGCCTGTGGTATCCGCTCCGACCATGTCGGCGCCTTCCAGCTTGGCGCCGTTCAAATCGGCGTTGCGCAAATTGGCACCGGTCAACATGGCACCGGACAGGTCTGCATCGCGCAGGACCGCGCCACTCATGTTGGTCCCGGTCAAGTTCGAACCGCGCAGGTCAGCGTTGGACAAATCAACGTTGCGCAAAGCGGCGCGTAGCAGACAAGCCCCCGACAGCAACGCCCCCGAGGCGTCCGCCCCGGTCAGTGTCGCATCGGTCAGATCGGCACCGGACAGATTGGCGTTGCGCAGCGACGCGTCATCCATATCGGCATCGCGCAAGTCGGCACGCAGAACGTTGAGCCCGCTGCGGCCAGAAGAGCCCTGACCAGGCGTGTACAGGAGCGCGCCACCGCGGAAATCGGCCTCGCGCAAAACAGCCTTCTTGAGCTTGGCGCCGCGCAGGTGGGCACCACGCAGATCCGCACGGAACAGGTTGGCGCCGGTCAAATCGGTCTTCTGCAAATGCGCCGAAAACAGGTCGGCATGACTCAGATTGGCGTTGACGAGACTAGCGTGGTTGAGTCGCACGCCGGAGAGCTTGCCCTGCTCCAGAATCACATTGTTCAAATTGGCCCCTTCAAGGTCGGCCATGGACAGATTGGCCCGGTGCCCGCCTGCTTTGCGTTGCAGCCAGCGTTCGTGCTTGTCCAGGATGGCAACCAGTTCGTGCGGTGTCATCGCGTGGTCCGATCACACATGCGGGTGCACATCCTCATCCGCTCGCCGGGTGGCGGCCGGCGGCCGGCCGGATCCAGATTGGTTACTATAGACAAACCGCGGAACGCTGGCGCACCGAGAATTGAGATGTGATGAGAATTGGGATAGGCCGATCGCAGGCAACGGCCCTCGCCCCCACCGCTCACGGTGCACCGGCATCATCGGCAAGCAACAGCACTTCACGCATTGGCGAGATGACGATGGTCAACAAATGGCTGGCGGCGCCACGGTTTACCAGTAAGCGAACAGCCCAGTCGATCCGCACCAGCGACCCCGCCAGGCTGTACGGCGACCAGGGCAGGCGGAGGTGGAACGTCCGCTGGTCTACCGGGCGTGGATTGGCAAAACTCAAGGATTTGACAATACCGAGCTCCTCGGGGCCGGCCCCGGTTGCCTGCCACAACACCTGTAGCTCGACCTCGCGCACAGCATGATGGCTGGCCTGCCAGCGCACCGTCCCAGCCAGCAACTCTCCAGGTAGGAACCGGGTTCGGCCATCCGAGATGTCGACATGCAACTGGTACATCAGGTCTCCATCGACTCTGGGGCCTCCTTGGGCGCCAGCACGGGATACTCGATCTCCTGGCGCACCTGTGGCCACCGGCCGACGCCAGCGAACACCCGAAAATACCAGGCGATTCGATAGCGTCGACCACTGAAAGACGGAATCAAGGTTTCCGGCAGAGTGTATGCGACTCCGCCGTAGCGCATCACGGTCGGGTCGGTCGTCCGCAGAACGAGATGCCGACGGAAAACCCGCGCCCGGGTCCGCGTGCCGCCAGGGGCCGGGACGATCACCTCCTCACGCCCCTCCAGAACAACGCTCATGGCCTTGACGGACTCCAATGGACCATCCAGGCGCCAGGCAATCTCCAGCGGATCCCCCGGTTCCGACCGTGACGGGTAGACCTCGAGCGCCACCCGCGGATTGAACAACGGCACACCCAGATAGACGGCAGCGGCAATCATGGCGAAACCGGCCGTGGCCAATGGCACCATGGCCACGGCCGTCAACCAATCGAGCGGACCCCACGGCTCCGCCGTCCCCACAGATGCCTGGAACACCACCCACATCAGGCCATTCCAGACGACGGCCCCCGCGGAAACCAGAAGGAAGGCGAAAAATCGGCAGCCTTTACGGCTCTCCACCCTCGACTGAGACACCGGACCTCTCTCGTTACTTCCTGACCGATCACACGTTTCCACCACCGGATACGGAACAACGACCGATAAGCCATCCGGTATCGGGCGCCAACGCCGACGACGGATCGAACCGTGCCCCGCAGGCGAACTGTGGGAAAATGAGGATGCCCGGGCAAGCTCCCGGAGCCAACACGAAGGCCAACAGCTCTAGCAGAACCGCCAGGCCCTGTCGCACGCCGTCCGGATGACTGCCAGCAAAGGGCGGTCATGCGGTCACACGCCGGATCGGCGCATCCAGATCCCGATAGTCCCCCTCCCGGCAGGTCAACACGATCACCTGAAAACGCTGCGCAGCTTCCTGGAGCACCCGTTTCATGGCGCGGAACCGCCCAGAATCGGCATAAACCAGAGCATCATCCAGAATCACCGCAGCCGGCCGGCCGTTGGCCGTCAACAGATCAGCGAAGGCAAGCCGGGTAATAACGGCGATCTGTTCTCTGGTGCCGATGCTCAAATGGTCGAACGGTTCGTCGATGCCGTCACGGCGCAGGTGGGAGATCGCCAAGGTCTTGCGGTCGAATAGCATGTCACTGTCGGGCAGCAAACGGTCGAGATAACGCCGGGTCCTTTGGCGGATCGGCTCCAGGTAGTGCTGCTTTGCCGCTTGTTGTGCCGCCTCGAGCGTCTCGTACAGCAACCTGACTGCCCGGCCGTCACGCTCCAAACGCTCTGCCTGCATGCGGGCCCGCTCCCAGTCGGCTTCGGCATCGGCCAGGGCCTCAGCCAGGCCTTCCTCGCCAAGCACGCGCAATTCGATCCGAATCGATTCAAGCCGGCGGGTTGCCTCTGCGGCCTCCGCTTCGAGCGCCAGCAGATTGGCGCGGGCTTGGGTCAGGCGCGCCTCAGCAGCATCAAGCGGACGGGCATTGACAGCGGCCCGGGCCGCCGACACCGAGGCGCGCGCCTCTTGCAAATCAATGTTTGCCACCATGACCGCCTGTTGCAGAGATTGGTCATCCAACTCGGCACGGTCGGCCGCAAGCCGGTCGGCGAGGCGCGCTTCGCTCGCGTCCGCCTCGGCGAGCTGTCCTTGCAGATGCGCCCTCTTGGCCTGCAGGTCCCGCAGAGCGGTCTGGGCCGTCTCCAGGTCGCGGCGGGCCCGCTGCACCGTGGCTTCCGCGCCGCGCCGAACCGCTGCGGCCTGCTCCACCGACAATGTGGTCGCCTCAGCCTGTAAGTCCCATTCCTCGTCACTGAAACCGGCGTCGGCGGAGTCCAACGTCGCCAAAGTGTCGTGCACCGCGAGCAGATCGCGCTCCAGCGCCTCGAGCCCAGCCGGCGCATGGGCCTTGGCCACCTCGGCCTCGGTGTCCGCCTTGCGCAGCCAGGTGCGGTTCTCATCCAACCTGCGCTGAGCCGCGTCCGGGTCGGCGACGCCGGCATCGGCAAGCGCCTGCACCAAGGCTTGTCGGGCCGTGGCGCAAGCGGCCCGTCGTTCGGCGAGATCGCCGCCTCCAGGCAGCACGGTTAGGCTGCCATAAGGCCCCAAGTCGATGGACGCGGTGTCGAAGACAGACACACTCGTGCCGGGTGCCACCGCTTTCCCATCCAAACGCAAAGGCAGGCCAGCGTCATGCGCGAAGGTGAGCCGTGTCGCCGCCGCCTCCAGAGCCACCGCCGAGTCCCTCGCAGCTTGGTCGAGACGTCGCAGCGCGGCAACGCGGTCCGTCGTCATGGCCTGCTCCGCCGCGCGGCGCCGGGCCCGTTCGGCGGCGTCAAGCGCGACCACGGCGAGGCGCCGGCGCTGCTCGAGGTCGTCCCGGCGTTCCTCGTGCCGCCGCCGGTCTTCACGCCGATGTACCAGGCGAGACACGGCATCAGCGCGGACCAGGCCAACATGGGCGGCCTCGGCGTTGGCCAGAGCCGTCTCGGCACGTTCTGTGGCAGACATCAGGGCGTCGGCCTGCTCGGCGAGCCGCGCCCTGACGCGCTCGCACTGGCGACGCGCCTCGTCCCAAGCGCGGACCGCATCCTGGCGCTGCTGCCAACGCGATCCAACCGACCGGGCTTGGCTCTGTTTCAGCTCAAGGGCAGTGTTGGCGGCCTGCCCAGCGGCTGCCAATGCGTTCGCCTCGACGCGATCGTGTTCGGCATCCGCCACAATCCGGCGCGCCGCCGGAACCGTATCGGCTGCCGCCATCGCCGCCAAACGTGCGCGCAGGCGGTCCAACTCGTCCAGTCGTTCGTGATAGGTTTCCAAACGCGTACGCATGCGAGCGACGGTCTCCGCCCGCGCCGCCATTGCCTCGGCCGCGGTCTTCAGTATCTTCTTCGGCCGTCCGGTCTCCGTGAACCACCGCCGATAGTCGCCACGCACCGCTTCCAGGAGCGCATGACCCTGATCCCCAGCCAACACCGCATCGACCTCATGCTCCAAGGTCTGGCGCAACACCTGCTGATTGCCATCGCTGACCGCAAGGTTGCGGAACGCGGAGCCTTGCTCGACCCATAGCAACCCCCAGACGCCATGGTGCCTGTCGGCGGCAGCCGCCCCCGACCCTGGCGGTTCGAAGCCGAGCATGCCTTGCAGGCGTTCTTCCGCTTCCAGCCCACGCCAAGCCACGCCATCAGCCGACAGCACCGCCGACGCACCGCGACCGAACACCTTCTTCAACTCGTAGCGCCGTCCGTCGTGATCGAATGCCAACACCAGTTCCGGCGCCACCGGACGGTTGTACGGCAGCATGGCCTCAAGCGCCCGCCCGCTGAGGCGGTGGCGGTCGAACAGCAGGCTGCGCAGGGCCTGCAGGAGGGTCGACTTGCCGTCCTCGTTGTCACCGGCAATGATGGTCAGGCCATCGCCGAGGTCGTCCACTCGCACCGGTTCGATGAGCTTGCGGAAGTTGCGAACTTCGAGGCGGCGCAGAATCATCGCCGGCCCAATCGGTGATGTCTAGCATAAAGCCACTGTAGTGCATCGTCTGCCGTTCCACGCTCTGCGTCGTTCGGATCGTCGCGACGGCAACGCAGCACGCGGATGGCGGCGGCAACGAAACCACGGGCATCGATCTGGTCCAGGTCGTCATCGGTGGCCTCAGCCAACAAGCCCGAAAGATCGACCTGAATCGCGCGCAGGCGCGCCTGCCAGTCGGCCAGAAGCCGATCGAGCTGGTGACGCGCCGTCAGATCGACCGTGCCGATCACAGCAAGACGCAGCACCAGATCTTCGTGCGGTGTCGGCAAGGCCGTCAGACGCGCCGCCAGGGCATCCACGTCGGCAGCACGGCGCACCGTGACATCCGACCAGTCCAGCCACAGGAACCGCCCGACCGTGATGGGTTCAACCGCAGGGTCAGAACCGGAATCGGCGAACCGCACCGCCAGTACGCGGCCGGGCGCATCGTGCCGGAACCGGTCCGGCTCAGGTGTTCCGGAGTACCAGGTGCGTGGCGCGATGTTGACCATGCCGTGCCAATCCCCCAGAGCGAGATAGGCGAGGCCGGCCCGCTGGGCCCGATCTTCGGCAATCGCGGTGCGCGTCTGGTCGCTGCCCGGCAGCCGGTTGGCCAGCGCACCATGCGCCAACCCGATGCGGATCACTCCGTCTGGCGTCGCCAGACCGTCCAGGCACCGGGTCGGATCGTCGGCGCTGACATGACGGAACAGCGGTGCCGGTAAAACGGCAAATCGACGATCGGGAGAAAGCCAGGGTCGTGCCTCGGTCAATGGCACCACGTTGTCCGGTGCACCAAGACGACGCACGCGATCCCACACCCCCTCGGGGCGGTGCGGATCATGGTTACCCGGCAGAAGCAGCCACGGACCGTTGAAGACATCCATGGCACGAACGGTACGGCGCAAGGTTTCGTCGGCCAACGCATCACTGTCGAACACGTCGCCGGCAACCAACACCGCATCTGCTCGGATCTGGCTAGCGACACGGCCGATCTGGGCCACCGTGGCCAAACGCTGCTGGCGAAGCAAGGCGGCCACGTCTTCATCAAAAGCGCCGAAGCGTTTGCCGATCTGCCAATCGGCGGTGTGGATCAACGTGAGCGTCAATGGGCAGGTCTCGACACACAACACAGGGTCAGGAAGGGGCAAGACTAGCCATCGTTACCCGGAACGCAAGATCGCACACCGTCAGACCTGCCAGGTTCGCTCCGACTCACCGGTGCGGCGGTCGCTTGGCCGCTGCAGCGCGCCGGTTTTGCAGGTAGCGGCCAATCACGGCATCCACCTCCACCGGCAGAATACCCCAAACGCCAGCGAAATCCTGGTTGTTGGCGATCTGGGTGATGGTCACTGTGCTAGAGAATTGGAACTTGCCATAGGCATCGTCGATCACGACCAGAATCTTCGCCGACTGGTCGACGATCAAGGAACCGTCGAAGTTTTGGGCGACGAAACCGTTCTTGTTGATGTCACGTAACGTGTAATTGCGGTTGTCGATCCTGACGTAGTTGTTGGCCTGCTTCACCGCAGGTTTGCTGACGGCGCGCCTGCGCGGCGCCACAAGGTCTTTCAGCCAGTCCAGCATGATGAAACCCCCTGACCCCAGACAGACTGCGGGTCTCAATGTCGTATGAGCAACTTCAAGGCAAATTGCAAGGGTCGCAGTGGGCTTCACCGGCAGCGTCAGCAGGGGCCGCAACTTCCCTGCCGAAGCCGGCTTGTCGCCGCGGCCGTAGGCCGCTAAAGTTCTTGGCTCGTTCCGCGGACCACCTCGGCGCGGAGCCAACCTTTCTCGTGCTGCCAGGGAATGGCCGAACCCCATGTCCACACCGCGTACGCTGTTCGACAAGATTTGGGACAACCATGTCGTCCATCGCCAGGATGACGGCACCTGCGTGCTCTATGTCGACCGCCACCTGGTCCATGAGGTGACCAGTCCACAGGCGTTCGAGGGTTTGCGACTGGCCGGCCGCCGGGTGCGCCGCCCCGAAGCTGCCCTGGCGGTGGCCGACCACAACGTGCCGACCGCCAACCGATCCGGCGGCATCACGGATGAGGAAAGCCGCATCCAGGTGGAAACACTCGCGGAGAATGCCCGCGACTTCGGCGTGCCGTATTTTGGCATGGACGACATCCGCCAAGGGATCGTGCATATCATCGGCCCGGAACAGGGGCTGACCCAGCCGGGGATGACGATCGTCTGCGGTGACAGCCACACGTCCACCCACGGTGCCTTCGGTGCACTCGCCTTCGGCATCGGCACCTCGGAAGTGGAGCACGTGCTGGCCACGCAGACGCTATTGCAGCGCCCGGCCCGCAACATGCGCATCACGATGGAGGGCGAACGGCCGATCGGCGTCACCGCCAAAGACGTCATCCTGTTCATCATCGGCCAAATCGGCACCGCCGGTGGCACCGGACACGTGATCGAATATGCGGGCCAAGTGATCCGAGACCTCTCCATGGCCGGACGCATGACCGTGTGCAACATGTCGATCGAGGCGGGTGCCCGCGCCGGGCTGATCGCCCCCGACGACACGACCTTCGCCTATCTACAAGGCCGACCGATGTCACCCAAGGCCGGACAGTGGGAGCAAGCGGTGACATACTGGCGCTCACTGCCCAGCGACCCCGGGGCCCGCTATGACAAGGATGTATCCTTGAACGCGCGCGACATAGCCCCGCAGGTGACCTGGGGCACCAGCCCGCAGGACGTGCTACCGATCACCAGCGCGGTGCCTGATCCGGCTGCGGAGGCCGACGACCAACGCCGCCGTGCCATGGAGCGGGCCCTCGCCTATATGGGGCTGCGTCCCGGTACCCGGCTACAAGAGGTCCGAATCGATAAGGTGTTCATCGGGTCATGCACAAATGCCCGCATCGAAGACCTGCGCGAGGTGGCCAAAGTGGCCGAAGGCAGACGGGTGGCAGACGCGGTGCACGCCATGATCGTGCCGGGGTCTGGTCTGGTCAAAGAGCAGGCAGAAGCGGAAGGACTGGACCGGGTGTTCGTCGCCGCTGGCTTCGACTGGCGGGACCCCGGCTGCTCCATGTGCCTGGCCATGAACACCGATCGCCTGGAACCGCAGGAACGCTGTGCCTCGACCTCGAACCGCAACTTTGAGGGCCGTCAAGGACGCGGTGGACGAACCCACCTGGTCAGCCCGGCCATGGCCGCCGCCGCCGCCGTGACCGGCCGCCTGACCGACGTCCGGGACCTTGTCGGCTGACCTCCCGCCGGTGCCTCAGTCCCGCGACGTCCCCAGGATGCGCATGGCTCATCCTGGGCCAGAAGATCGCTCGGAGGGGCCACGCGGACAGACAAACGCGTTGGCGTGCGCTGGGCTACCCGTCCTTACGGCCCCAAAGCATATAGTTGACGCCCAAGTCGCGCGGATTAAGGCTGAAGGAGTCGAACAGGGGATTATAGGTCACGCCGGTCACATCCTGCACGGACACGCCCGCCTGTCGCAAACCGTTGGCGAGTTCGGATGGTTTGGGAAACTGGCGCCAGTCGTGGGTGCCACGCGGTAACCAGCGCAACACATACTCCGCGCCGATAATCGCCATAGCGAAGGATTTAGCGGTGCGATTAAGAGTGGCCATGAAGAGCACACCGCCCGGCTTCAGCAGAGTCGCCAACGAATTCAGAAACAAAGGCACGTCGGCCACATGCTCGACGATCTCCATCGCCAGCACGACATCGAAGCGCTCCTCGGTGGCAGCCAGAGCTTCGGCGCTGGTGGCGCGGTAGTCGATGGCGATGCCAACCTCCCGCGCGTGCACGCTGGCCGTCTTGATGTTCCGGTCCGCGGCATCGATGCCAACCACATCGGCACCGAGACGCGCCATCGGCTCCGCGAGCAGCCCACCGCCGCAGCCGATGTCAACCAGGCGCAGCCCGTCAAGGGGTCGGACATCCTGGGTGTCGCGGCCAAACACCTGACAGAGCGTGTCACGGATGTACTTGATGCGCACTGGGTTTAGCCGGTGCAGGGGTTTGAACTTACCCGTGGGACTCCACCATTCCGCCGCGATCTTCGAAAAGCGGGCAATGTCGTCCGGGTCGATGGTGGTCGCAGCCGCCGTCGTCATGGCGGATCTCCCTGTTTGCAAGGACTGATGGGGTCACACGAGACATAAGGTATCTTGCCCGGCGCTCAGGTAAAGCATCGCCGCAACCATGGTTGGCGATTTCTTGCGCCCCCAGCGTCGGACGGGTATTCAGGGGACCACTCCAGACTCCCGGATCGGGTTCGTCAGTCCACCATGCGGCCCTTCGGATACCGGGCGGTCGCCAGCTAAGTATCGAGGCCATGGCGCGGATCGTACAGAAGTTTGGCGGCACATCGGTTGGCAATTTGGATCGCATCCGCAATGCGGCGCGCAAAACCGCGGCGGAGGTGACGGCAAATCACCAGGTTGCTGTCGTCGTCTCGGCTATGGCAGGCGAGACCAATCGCCTGGTCCGCCTGTGCACAGACTTGAGCCGCATCCATGATGCCCGGGAGTATGACACGGTGGTCGCCTCGGGCGAACAAGTCACCGCTGGCCTGATGGCCATCGCGCTTCAGGACCTGGGGATCGCGGCTCGCTCCTGGTTGGGCTGGCAGATTCCGGTGGAGACGGACGATGTGCACGCCAAGGCGCGCATTCTGGAAATCCAGACAGCCGAATTGGACCGCCGACTGAACAACCGTGAGGTTGCCGTGGTCACCGGCTTCCAGGGAGTGTCGACCCGCCAGCGCATCACCACAATGGGCCGCGGCGGCTCCGATACCTCGGCTGTAGCCCTTGCCGCAGCCTTGAACGCCGACCGGTGTGACATCTACACCGACGTGGATGGCGTCTACACCACTGATCCGAACATTGTGGCCCAGGCGCGCCGACTGAACCGCATCACCTATGAAGAGATGCTGGAAATGGCATCACAAGGTGCCAAGGTTCTGCAGACCCGCTCGGTCGAGCTGGCCATGAAGCACCGGGTGCGGCTGCAGGTTCTGTCCAGCTTCGCCAATCCGGTCGGCAGCGACCTCCCGGGCACGCTCGTGGTCGACGAGGAGGAAGTCTTGGAACAGGAAGTTGTGAGCGGCATTGCCTATAGCCGCGACGAGGCTAAGGTGACCGTGATCCGAGTGGCCGATCAGCCGGGCGTGGCGGCAGCGATCTTCGGACCGCTGGCCGACGCGGCGGTCAATGTCGACATGATCGTCCAGAACATTGCCGAAGATGGCTCGGTCACCGACATCACCTTCACGGTTCCCCGATCCGACCTCCACCGCACCCGCCAGGTCCTCGAACAGATCCGCAACCAAACGCCTTACGAACGCCTGATCACGGACGCGAATGTCGTTAAGATCTCGGTCATTGGCGTCGGCATGCGGAGCCATGCCGGGGTGGCCAAGCGCATGTTCCAGGCTCTGGCCGAACGCGGCATCAACATCCAGGTCATCTCTACCTCGGAGATCAAGATCAGCGTTCTGATCCCCGAGGAATACACCGAACTGGCCGTTCGTGCCCTGCATGCGGCGTACGGCCTGGACCGGCCATGACCAACATCGGACCGGGCAACCGAACAGCCAGCCCGCGTCACCATTCTTAAGATCGCCGCATCGACGACGAACAAGGAACAAACCCATGACGGCGCAGCAGCGGCTCGACACGCTCTGGCAGCGCGGACGCGCGTTCCTCGGTACCCGCATGGCCATCATGGGTGGTGCCATGACCTGGGTATCCGAGCGCACCCTGGTGTCGGCCATCTCCAACGCCGGTGGCTTCGGCGTGATCGCGTGCGGCTCCATGACCCCCGCGCTGCTTGACCAGGAGATCGGCGCCACCCGGGACCTGACCGACCGGCCGTACGGCGTCAACCTGATCAGCCTGCATCCCCAGCTAGACGAGCTCGTCGGCGTGTGCACGGCGCACGGCGTGACCCATGTCGTCATCGCCGGCGGCTTGCCACCAGCGCAAGCAATCCGTCGGCTCAAGGACGGTGGCGCCAAGGTCATGTGTTTCGCCCCCGCCCTCGTGCTGGCGCGAAAGTTGATCCGACTTGGCGTGGACGCCCTGGTGATCGAGGGTATGGAGGCCGGCGGGCACATCGGCCCAGTGTCCACGTCGGTCCTGGCCCAGGAGCTGTTGCCGGAGGTGCACGACGTACCTGTCTTCGTGGCCGGCGGTATCGGTCGTGGCGAGGCCATCGTTTCATTCCTGGAGATGGGTGCAGCCGGTGTCCAGCTCGGCACCCGCTTCGTCTGCGCCACCGAATCGATCGCCCACCGCCGATTCAAGCAGGCATTCATCCGTGCGGCCGCCCGTGACGCGGTGCCGTCGGTGCAACTCGACCCGCGCTTCCCGGTTATCCCGGTGCGAGCACTGGCCAACAACGGCACCCGCCAGTTCATGGCGGTCCAGCGCGATGTGATCGAGCGTCACAATCGCGGTGAGCTTTCCCAGAAAGATGCACAATTGGAGATCGAGCATTTCTGGGCCGGCGCCTTACGCCGGGCAGTTATCGACGGCGACGTCGAAACCGGCTCGCTGATGGCCGGCCAAAGCGTCGGCATGGTACGCAGCGAGCAAAGTACGGCCGAGATCCTTGAGGAGCTGGTGGGCCAAGCACGAACCGCGCTGGAGCTACGGTGAGCCTCGGTACCAGACCCATGCCCCCGCGGCCACCCCCTGGCAGACGTATGTCGGCCACGCTGACACCGGCCACGCAACACCTCAGCCTGACATCTGAAATCTCGCCACGCTGGAGGACAGATGGCTGTTGTGACGAGGTGCTGCGACACGGCAACCAATGACGAGGCCGTCGCCGACGGATCGCCCCGACCGATCACCATGCACTGATGATGCGCAGCCTATTCGCCCAACCGACCGAACAAGTCGAGAACGTAGTGCTGAGCGGCATCGCCCAGCAGGTCGCGGTCCATGCGCATGGGGTCGTCGAAAAACGCCAAAGACAAATGACGGTCGATACGCAACACACCAAGCAAGCTCTCGGCACCACCTTCGGTGAAGATGTTTTCGGCGTAAACCAGCCGGCGCTCACGCTCATCCGCGCCCAGCCATTCTTCAAAGTATTGGTACGCCAGATTATCCTGTCGCGGCATGCGCGGTCCCAGCACCAGAACGTACAGCCGCTCAAGTTCCTCCTCACTAAGCTGGACCTGCCAGCGCATGACGGCAGCATGTAACCCGTCCAGCTGGGCACGCGCCGCTTCCGTGACATTGGCCATAAACCAGGGCATGACAACGTCGATGTAGTCGTCCAACCCCGCCGCCGTAGGCCCGCTGTCGGCCAGACTCCGCTCGAGAAAGCCAATGCTGGTATCCAGGATGCGCCGCTGGCGGTCCGCACTCTCTGGTGAAAAGCCATAGGCGTCGACCTCAGCGCGCACCTGTCCGGCGACCTCGGTCAGGTCGCTAAAGACCGCGCGCCAACGCTCGGTATCGTACCTTTCCAGATAGGACAGCGCCGCACCGTAAATGCCGAGCGACAGATGTGCGATCGATTTCAGATCATGATACACTTGTGGCGTATACGGCACCACATCCCGCACACCATCGCGCACAAGGATGACGTCGTCGAACGACACGATGATGTAAGGGCTCGTGGCCGCCAGCATAACGGATCGGGTTTCAGCGTACGCATCGCGCGCAATCTGGTTTAACCGAAGGAGCGCACCCTGAGCCGTCTGGTCATAGGCAAGTCCGTCGGCCTGCCAAGTAGCAGCCACGAGGCAGACGCAAGCCGCGGCGAAATGCGTACGTTTGATCACGGCGGGGTCCTTCCGTTGGTTTGGCCGCTCATTTGGTTGGGCGCCACCCGCGGCAGGTTGACCATGAAACATGTCCCGACACCAGGCGCGCTTTCCACCGTAATGTCGCCGCCAAGAGTCCGCGAGACAATATTATAGACAATATGCATGCCAAGACCACTTCCGCCACTACCGCGCCGAGTGGTGAAGAACGGATCGAAGATGCGTGCCAACACGTCGTTGGTCATGCCTTTGCCGTCGTCGGTATAGCGAATCATCACGCGCTCGGCCTCCAGCATCTCGACGGCCACCATGAGTTGGCCAGATTGGTCCGGTTCGTAGGCATGGTCGATGGAGTTGACGATCATATTGGTAAGGACCTGTGACACAGCTCCCGGGTAGCCATCCATGATCACCTGCACTGGACAGGCCACCTCGACCGTCAGCGCCGTGCGTTTCAGCTTCGGGTGCAGACTGAGCATAACATCGTGGATACACTCGCCGACCGAGAAGTCTCGCCGGACCTCGCTCGTCTGATCCACGGCCACGCGCTTGAAACTCTGCACCAGATCGGCCGCCCGGGTCATATTGGCCATCAGCAGCTTGGCCGCCCCGCTGGCATCCTCGAAATAGGTCTCGAGGTCCTTTTTCTTCAGCTTGCCATCTTCGAAGCGCCGGCGGTTGGTTTCGGTCTGCTTTAAAAGCGTCGATGCCGAGGTCAGACCAACGCCGAGCGGCGTGTTAATCTCATGGGCAACGCCGGCAACCAGTTGCCCCAGCGCGACCATCTTCTCCGATTGCACCAGTTTCTGCTGAGCCAATGTCAATTGCGCCAAGGCCTGCTCGGCTTCGTCCTTGGCCTGTTTGAGCGCCTGTTCATTGCGCTTCCGGCCAGTGATGTCTTGTATGAACGATACGGCCCCCTTACCGCCACTCTGCCCAGTTTCATAAGCGGCCACGGTGATGAGGATGCTGCGCTGATCGCCACCGGGCATGCGCACCGCCGTTTCAATCGTCTCGGCAGGCCGGTCGATGCTGGCCTCGAGCGCCTCCTCCGCCAGTTCTTCCCAACCGGAGTCCGGGATTAGAGCGGCCGGTCTGGACCCGACCAACTCCGAGGGGCCCATCGCGACAAAGGCACCCAGCGCCGCATTGCCGCCCAAGATGATGCCCTGTGCATCCTGGTAGGCGATGGGGTGCGGGATGGTATCAAGCAGGACCGTCCGAAACTGGAGCTGGGCGCGGATCTTTGCTTCGCGATCCTCTTCTCGGTCGATGCTGTCGTTGAACGCGGCGATTAAAGTGCCGAACTCGTCGGCCGTGCTCCAGTCAACCTGCTGGCGTTGCCCGGTATCCTGAAACCGGCGCATGGAATGGATGAGCGCGCCGACCGGGCGCTGGATGGTCACCCGAAAGCCAACCAAGATCGACGCCACGATGACGAACACCAGCCCCAGCAAGAGCAGAGTCGGTCGCCAGATCACATCCAACAGGCTGACGCCAGTGCGTACATCCACCATCAGCACGAGCTGACCGATCTCCTGCGTCCAACCCGGTTCATCGTATCGGATCGGCAAATGCACGACGTGGGTGAACGGCCCTGCATCACACACGCCGAACCGCATATCGGCAAAATCGTTACTCAGATCGCTCAAACCTATGCATTGCACACTCTCCGCGTCCAGCATCATGCGGGCGATGGTCTCGGCGGTGACCAGATCGAACTGCCAAAGCGACGGAGCAAGGATTTTGGCCGTCCGATCGGCCAACTGGCCGGTGTAGTGACGCGCCGCCGCCGTTGAATTCTCGACGTGAAGATAGATAATCAAAGAAAGAAACAAAAACGAGAAAAACAGCATTGGTGGCAAAGCGATCAAAAGAAACTTGATCGCAGCCGATTGCTTATTAAATAAACGCCGAGCGCTTTCAAATAATTTTCTCATGGCGTCGCCGTCATTTTTCGGCTATGCGTTCAATGCTGTGACCGATCATCGCGCCATTGCACCAACCAATTTCCGGTCGATCGGTCCAGCGCGATTTAAGCGCTCGTATTTTAGCCGTTCAACGTCGACGACTATCTTGGAACCGAGCGATACATACGTTGGTAGTGCCGATGTTTTCTTGCCGATTTCTGTGCTGGTGGGTCAAGTTTTTTCGATCCTCGCGGCGCGCCGGACGGTTCGAACAGCGCCATGCCGATGCACTTGCAATCCGGTGGCCCGCATGCCATCCGACGGGCCATGGACACGCCACGGAGAAACCGCACCTGGAACATGGGGACCGCGCGCCGGCTGTTGGCCCGCCTGCGCGACATCATGGCGGAGTCGGTCGATCCCGAACACCGGCTTGAGAACATAGCGCGGCTGATCGCAGCGGAAATGGCCGCCGATGTCTGCTCTTGCTATGTGCTGCGGGCCGGCGACATCCTCGAGCTGTTCGCGACTGTCGGCCTCAAACGCAGCGCCATCCACCAAACGCGCCTGCGTGTCGGCGAAGGCATCGTCGGCACCGTGGCTGCGCATACACGGCCGGTTGCGGTGGAGGATTGCCAGAACCACCCAAGCTTCGCCTACCGTCCCGAAACCGGTGAAGACCCGTTCAAATCCCTGCTCGGCGTGCCAATTTTGCGTGCGGGCCGTGTGCGCGGCGTCCTGGTGATCCAGCATCGCGAGTCCCGGCCGTATCAGGAAGAGGAGATCGAAACCCTCGAGACCATCGCAATGGTGGTGGCCGAGCTGGTGGCTAGCGGCGCCCTTCTGGGTCAGGAGGAAACCGCGCGCATTGGAGATTCGCCATTCTTGCCGCCGCGGCTGACTGGCGTGGCCCTCAGCGGCGGCGTCGGCATCGGTCTGGCCGTCCTGCATGCACCACAGCTCACCTTGCGCACCATGGTGGCGGACGATCCGGATGCCGAACTGGAACGCCTGAGTGATGCGCTGGGACGGATGCATTCGGCCATCGATGCGCTTATGGACGGACCGGTGGCGCGGGCCGGCGCCGGCGAGCCACGTGACATCATGGAAAGTTATCGGATGATCGCGGAAGACCGCGGCTGGCTCGCGCGCATCCGGGAAGCAATCTGGACCGGATTGACGGCCGAGGCCGCCATCCTGCGCGTGCTTAACGAAACACGCTCGCGCACCCAACATGTCACCGATGCTTACATCCGAGAACGGCTACAGGACATTGACGACCTGGGTTACCGGCTGCTGCAGCACTTGAGCGGAGCGTCCCCGGCACCGAGCGCCATGCCGCTGCCCGACGACGTTGTGCTGGTGGCCCGATCCCTAGGGCCAGCCGATCTCTTGGAGTATGATCAGAGCCGGCTGCGCGGGGTCGTGCTCGTGGAAGGCTCTCCGACCAGCCATGTCGCCATCGTCGCCCGGGCGCTCGGCATCCCCGTCGTCGGCAAGATCCCCGACATCCTCGACCGGATCGATCCGCTCGATCTACTGATCGTCGACGGTGACCACAATTACGTGTTCGTGCGCCCGAACGATAATATTCGCAATGCCTATGTCGAAACCAAACGACTGGCCGCCCAGCGCAACGAACAATACGCGGCCCTGCTCGGACACCCATCCATCAGCGCCGACGGCGTACGCATTGCCGTCCATCTGAACTGCGGCCTGCTGATCGACGTCAAGACACTCGGTGACAATGGTGCCGACGGCATCGGCCTGTTCCGCACCGAGATTCCATTTATGGTGCAGTCGACCTACCCAGATGTCGCCATGCAGACCGAGCTGTACGCCAACATCCTGGAGCTCGCCGGCGACAGGCCGGTGGTGTTCCGCACGCTGGATGTTGGCGGTGACAAACGGCTGCCCTACTTCGCAACGGACGAAGAGAGCAACCCGGCCTTGGGGTGGCGTGCCATTCGCATCGGCCTCGACCGTCCGGCAATTCTGTGTCAACAGCTTCGAGCCCTGCTGCGCGCCGCAAACGGTCGACCGTTGTCGGTCATGTTCCCTATGGTCAGCGACGTACAGGAGTTCGAACGGGCACGCCGGTTGATGGATCGGGAGCTGGAGCGCGCCGCCCGGGCCGGGCTACGGCTGCCATCGACCCTGAAGGTCGGCACCATGCTCGAGGTGCCGTCACTGATGTTCCAGCTTCCAGCCCTCGTGCCGCAGGTCGACTTTCTGTCCATCGGCTCGAACGATCTGACACAATACCTGTTCGCCACCGATCGTGCCAATCCTCGGCTGTCCCGCCGCTACGACCCGCTCTCGCCTGCCATGTTCGAAGTGCTGATGGCGGTCTTGAGCGCTGCTGAGCGGTTTGGCAAGCCAGTCACACTGTGCGGCGAAATGGCGGGCAATCCAGTCGATGCGCTCGCCCTGATCGGTCTCGGCTTTCGCACCCTATCCATGGCCCCCCCCTCCGTGCCGGGCATCAAGGCCATGATTCGAAAATTGCCGGTAACCGAAACCACCCGGTTTGTGACCAGCCTGCGCGGGCGCCGCGAACGCAGCTTCCGGGAGAGTCTGCGCGCCTTCGCCCGGGACCATGGTGTGCCCATCTGACCATTTGCCGCTGAGCCATCCAGTCTGTTAGATTCGTGGCCAAGGCGGGCGGCTCATCGGGAGCCCCATGCGGGCCGATTACCCGCCGGCGTCACCGTGTTGTACCGGCGCCCACCGATTTGGACGTGTTATCAGCCAGCAAACGAAACGGCCACCCATGGGCGATCTGAAACAACGATATTTCCGGGTGCTCGATAGCGACGACGACGCCGGCGGATATGACGATGACACGCCGCAGACGGAGTCCATGTTCGGCAACGCGCGGGTGTGCGATCTGCTCCGGGCACGCCGTCAGGAACTCGGCCTGTCGTTGCGCGATGCGGCCGACAATCTGAAAATCCGATACGTCTACATGGAGGCGATCGAGAACGGGGCTTACACCGAACTCCCAGGAACAGCCTATGCCATCGGCTTCGTTCGCACCTATGCCGAATATCTGGGACTGAACGGCGATGCCATCGTCCGCCACTTTAAGGAAGAAATGGCCGGTAAGGTCGGCCAGCAACATCTTTATTTCCCGACCCCGGTGCCGGAAGCTCGCATTCCCGGCGGCACGATTCTCTTGTTCGCCGTGGTTCTGACCGGCATTGTTTACGGTGGCTGGTATTACTTGTCAGCAACCGATCGCAATGTCGTCGACCTGGTACCACCGCTTCCGCAACGCCTGATGTCGCTGCTGGATATGGATCCGGTTTCACCAACCGGGCCGCTTGCCAATCCCACAACCGAACCGCCGACTCATCCACCGGCCAAACCATCTCCCACCGTGACCACCCCGGTACCGCCGGTCCCCGGTCGCGCATCGGCACCGCCGCAGACGGGATCAACGGCCGCAGACGGTCAGACTCCAGCGGTCCTGGGCACGGAAGCCGAACCGGTCGACGAGACGGACTCCGAACCGCAGTCGCCGGCGAATGGGCGGGCACTGGCAGCGATCGCAGCGGTGTCCACATCGTCGGCCCCCGGCTCCGACGAGCCGGTCCCAATCGATCCGGTATCACCAACGGCATCGGCACAGTCCGTGGTCTCACCCCGCGACCAAGTGTCACCGATCGGTCTCGGACCGGCATCGGCCGAAGCGGCGCAGGAACCGATCCAGGCAGAGGACTTGACCGCGCGATCGGTCGCGAATCTTACCAGGGATAACACGTCCGGTGCGACCGGACCAACAACGACGGCCGATGCCGCCGGCACCCTCCCCGATCCGCTGAGTCTGCGCGGACCGGTGGTCCGCATGGACGACCTGACCATCGCGTTGCGACCGAAGCCGTCGCCGCCAGCGGCGCTGTTCCCGGCGGAACCGGACGCAGCAGACCGAAGCTTACTCCCTCCGGGATCAACGATTGCTGACCCGATCGCCGCCAACGAGGGCCCCACCACCCCGCCGTTGCCGCCTGACTCCGCCGGCATCGCCGGGGGACGCGTGTTCGGTTACCAGAGCGAGGCCTCCCGTGTGGTGCTGAGGGCGACCGCGGACAGCTGGGTGCAGGTACGCGATGCCAATGGCGACCTCCTGTTCACCCGCGTGTTGCAGCCCGGCGATGTGTATCAAGTGCCTAACCGTCCAGGGGTCGTTCTGCGGACTGGCAATGCCGGTGGCTTGGCGGTCACGGTCGATGGCGCGGACCTGCCCCCGCTCGGCGGCAACGGCCAAGTGCTGCGGCGCGTGACCCTGGACCCCGCAGCGCTGCGGCAATCGGCACAATCGGTCAACTGAACCTGGACCGACAGCAGGCCCCGTCCGCGGTTGCCCACCGGCTTGGCTTGCGAAGCCACAGTCAAATTGGGGGTGAATTGCCCCGAACCGGTTCCCACCTGCATGACATGGGGAGGCGGTGCAATTCCCCGTCACTGGTGCGCCATCCGTCGCTCTGTACGGCGTCGTCCCGATCCCATCCTCCGGTCGCAGCCCTTGCCCCATGCCGCGTGATCCCCTTCTCGACACAATAGCCCAAACCCCGCCCGCCACTTTGGTCGATCCGTTTCAGCGGACGATCCGTTATCTGCGTGTCTCGGTCACCGACCGCTGTGATTTCCGTTGCGTTTATTGCATGTCCGAAGACATGACCTTCTTGCCGAAAGCGGAAATTCTGACACTGGAAGAGCTTGACCGGATTTGCCGAGTGTTTGTCCGTCTGGGGGTGGAAAAACTGCGCTTGACCGGCGGCGAGCCTCTTGTACGGCGCAATATTCTCTGGCTAGTCGAATCCTTGGGCCAGCAGGTGCAATCCGGCGCCTTGCACGACTTGACGCTCACGACCAACGGCAGTCGGCTAGCCATACATGCTGATGCGCTGGCGGCATGCGGCGTGCGCCGTGTCAACGTCAGCCTCGACACGTTGCGCCCAGACCGCTTCAAAGCGATCACCCGATGGGGCGATTACGGCAAGGTCATGGAGGGCGTGCGCACCGCCAAGGCGGCCGGGCTGGCGGTCAAGATCAATTGTGTGGCGCTCAAAGGCGTCAACGACGACGAATTTCACGACCTGGTGGCCTGGTGCGGCGAGCAAGGGTTCGATCTCACCTTCATCGAGGTGATGCCGCTCGGCGATATCGATGGCGATGGCGGCGGGCAGGCCCGGGTCGATCAATTCCTGCCGCTTTCTGTTGTGCGTGCGGAATTGGCGAAACGCTGGACCTTGACCGAATCCGACCATCGTACCGGCGGCCCGGCCCGATATGTCACAGTCGCTGAAACCGGTCAGCGTCTCGGCTTCATTACACCGTTGACCCATAACTTCTGCGAATCCTGCAACCGGGTGCGGCTCACCTGCACTGGCACCCTGTTCATGTGCCTCGGTCAGGAGGATGCCGCCGACCTGCGCACCCCGCTGCGACGCAATCCCAACGACGACGGCCCGTTGATCGACGCCATCCGCGAGGCGATCACCCGCAAACCAAAGGGACACGATTTCGTCATCAGCCGGCGGCGCCGAGATCCGGCGGTGTCCCGGCACATGAGCGTCACCGGCGGCTGATCGGTGTCGCCCCGCCCCGGCTCCGGGAACCGATAACAAAGCCTTGAGCCGGTGCGTCGGCGATTGTCCGCTGCAACCTGAGCGGTACATGCGTTGATCGAACCGTTCTTGCCGTAGGCCGGTCCATGGCCGACCGGCGTCCTTTGCACCCGGCGTCGCGCGAAAACCGGGCCATCCGCGCTGGATGGACGCCGCGAGGACGCCTTAACCAGGCCCGCAGGGGCATCCGCCGCATTAACCCGCCCCTCAGGCCGATCTTCGGATAAGACCACCGGCCCGAAACACTGACCGGTCCTCGGGCCGCCCTGTTTCGGAGCGCCGGCATCCTTGCCGGCTGGACCGCCGGCTTCCAGCCGGCACGGATGCCGGCGCTCCTCGTTCAGCGCCGAAACCGAACCTGTCGTCAAGGCGGGCCATCGGTATAAGGTCCACACCGTGCTTCCGCCCGTCCCGCAGAGGATGAACCTCTGGACGGGTCGTGGCCCCAT
>JANQJV010000313.1 GCA_028281465.1 Azospirillaceae bacterium
CATCTTGGCGGCCGGCCGCTGGGCATGGTCCGGGCCGGCTGGAAGCCGGCGGTCCAGCCGGCAAGGATGCCGGCGCTCCGAAACCGAACGTATCGTCAATGCGGGCCATGGGTGTCAATGGCATGACTGTGAACCTTGGTCGCTCAAACCGGCGTCCAATTGTGTCGATGGGGTGCGACGCATCGTTGTTTTGGGAGCGCTGGCGCTCCGGGTGGACACTCAAAACACCACAAACGCCAGCTTGTTGCCGTCCGGGTCGCGGACGTAGGCGCCGTAGAAGCGATCGCCGTATTCCGGGCGCGGGCCCGGGTCCCCTTCCGAACAGCCGCCGTGGGCCATGGCCAGGTCGAACAGCCGGTGCACCTGATCGGGCGAGACGGCAAAGAACGCCGTCATACTCCCGTTGCCGGCCGTCGCCGGTTGGCGATCGAACGGAAGGCCGGCAAAAAAGCGTGGAAATTGAGGATCCTCCCGCCGGCCCCACGATGTGGACAGGCCGTCCCGCCAGCACACCTCCAATCCGAGCTGCTCGAAGATTGGGTCGTAGAAGGCGATCGCCCGGTCGAGATCGTTGGTTCCGATCATCGTGTAGCCAATCACGGAGCTTTCCCTTTTCTGCGCCGATAATGGCGCGCGACCTTGGCCCGGTTGCCGCAGGTCTCCATGCTGCACCAGCGCCGACGCGCGGTTCCGGTTTCGTCGATGAACAGCCAACCGCAGTCCACCCCCAGACATATCGTCAGTCGTGCCATCTCACGCCGGTCGGCCAGCATGGCGATCGCTGAAGCCGTGACCAGCATGGCCAACGGCTGCCGACGTGCCGTCATCACGGCGTCGCTGGCCCCGGCACGGGCTGGTCGATCAGGTCGCCGAAGGCTTCGGCCATGCCCGGCCCAAGCAGGGCCGCTCGCAACCGCGTCCGGGGGAGTGCAGACCGTCGCCCCGGTCCGGCACGGTGACTGCCTCAAGCCCAAGGTGCTAGACCCAGACGGCCACATCCGCCGCGGTCACGATCTTGTCGAGCACGACCCGCCCGTCGCGCGACCAGTCCGCCGTCTTGACGAAATCAAGCGCCAACCGTCCGCCGATCAAACGCACTGGATGTCCATCGCCGATCCCCATGGGCCCACGCTAACCGACCGAAGGGTTCGGACTCAAGGCCCGAGGAGCCCGGAGAAAATCTGCTCGATATATGAGAGGCTTGCTCCTCTGCCTCGGGGACAGGGGATGGGGTGACGGTGGTGGTGCCGGCCCGATGAACGACGACAACTCAGGTCAAGACATCCTCACCCGGCCGCGGCGCGGCCATCCTCTCCCACATCCGTGAGGGTTTCACATCGTTCTCCCGCCCCTATCCGCCGGCGCGCAGCACCTGGCCGGGGTTGTCCGGGCCACGGGTGCCGTCGCGCAGCACCGTGCGGCCGTTGACCAGGACATGGGCGATACCGGCCGCGTAGCGGCGCGGGGCGGCGACGCTGCACCGGCTGACGACGGCGTCGGGGTCGAACACGGTAATGTCGGCCCACAGCCCGGGCCGGAGCCGGCCGCGGTCGGTCAGGCCCAGGCGGTCCGCAGGCAAGGCGGTCAGCCGGCGGATGGCATCCGGCAGCGTCAACACGCCCAGCTCGCGCACATAGGTGGCGAGGAACCGGGCCGCCCAGCCGTAGCCGCTGAGCGAGCCGATCTGGTCGGCCAGCGGGCCCTCCGGCGCCAGCGCCAGGGTGTCGGAGATGACGGCGCACTCCGGTTGGCGCAGGCACAGCACGATGTCGTCTTGGGAGAAGCTGTGCGAGGTCCACAGCATCTGGTGCAGGCCGTCACCCTCCTCCAACAGCAGGTCGAGTACGGCGTCGTAGGGATCGCAGCCCCGGTCACGGCCGATGGCGGCGAAGTCGGCCCCGACCAGATGCGGGTTGGCCGCGGAGCGCAGCAGCACGATGCGGTCCCACAGACCGGCCGAAACCAGGCGCCACATCGGCTCGGGGTTCTGCTTGATGCGGGCCCGGTCGGCATCGGTCTGCAACCTTCGGCGCACGCCGTCCAGCCCGCCTTCCTGGGCCCATTGCGGCAGGATGGCCGAGACCCGGGTGTGCGACCAGTCGTGCGGGATGACGTCGAACGCCACGTCGACACCGCGCCCGCGTGCGATCTCGATCATCTGCAGGGTGTGGTCCATGGCACCGGGCGGAGCGCCGAACTTGGGCTGGATATGGGAGATCTGCAGGCGAGCACCCGCATGCTCGGCCGTCTCCAGCGCTTCGCCGAAGCCCTGGTCGTAGCGGATGTCGCGGTTGCGCACATGGGTGGCGTAGAGCCGTCCGCGCCGCCCCGCCCGCGCCGCCAGCTTGGCCAACTGGTCGGTCTGCATGAGCGATCCGGGCCAGTATTCCAGGCCCGACGACAGTCCGGCGGCGCCCTGGTCGAGCGCCTCGTCCACCAGGTCCGCCATGGCCTGCACGGCGTCGGTGCCGGGCGGCTGCAAGGCATCGCCCATCACCGCGCGATGCACAGCACCCTGGCCGACCAGGGCCGCGACGTTGACGCCGAGCGACGTCGCGTCCAGCCGGTCCAGATAGTCGCCGAAGCTGCGCCAGCCGAGCCGCACCGTGCCGTCCCGGTAGCCGACGCTGACGGCATGGACGTCGGCATCGCAACGCACGGGGGCACAACTGAAGCCGCATTGGCCGATCACTTCGGTGGTGACGCCCTGGTGCACCTGGCTTTCGGCGCGGCCGTCGACCAGGAGCGTGAAATCGGAATGGGTGTGCAGGTCGATGAATCCGGGCGCGACCGCCAGCCCGGCAGCGTCCAGGCGCTCGGCCGCATCCGCCGCCGCCAGGTCGCCGATGGCCGCGACCTTGCCGTCCTTGACACCAACATCGGCCGCCTGCGGTGGGCCGCCGTCGCCGTCATACACCGTACCACCGGTCAGGACCGTGTCGAACATGGGCCGTGCCTTCGTTTCTCGTCGTTCGCGGGTGATCGCCGCCGTCAGAACCGGCTCGGTCCGTACACCAGGTCTGGTAGGAACAGGGTGGCCTCGGGCCAGAAGATCAGGAACAACAGACCGATGAGATAGGCCGCGATGAACGGCAGGGCGCCGACCGACACCGCTTCGATCGAGATGCCGGTGATGCGCGCGGCGACGTTGAGGTTCGCCCCCAGGGGCGGGGTCAAAAAGCCGATCTCGCAGGTCATCACCGTGAACACGCCGAACAGCACCGGGTCGATGCCGAGGCCGAGCACCAGCGGCAGGAACACGGCGGTGAACAGGATGATCTGGGCCAGCGATTCCATGAAGGTGCCGATCAGGATGTAGAACACGCCGATCATCAGCATGATCAGCACCGGATCGGTGGTCAGGCGGGTGATCGTGGTTTCGATCAGGCTCGGCACGTCGAGGAACGCCGACACCTGACCGAATGCCAACGTCGGGGCCAGCAAGATCAACAGACCGCTGATCAGGGCGGTGAAGCGCAGGCTCTCGACGATCTTGGCGAAATCCAGCTCGCGGTAGACGAACAGGCCGACGAACAGGGCGTAGAAGACGGCCACCCCGGCCGCTTCGGTGGGCGTGAACGCCCCGCCGTAGATGCCGCCCAGGATCACCACCGGCGCGCCCAACGACCACTTGCCGGCCCACACCGCGGTGGCGAAGGCGCGCGTGTTGAAGGCGACCCCGGTGCCGCCCCATTGCCGGTAGCGCGCGATGCCGTAGGCGATCGCCATCAGCAGCACGGCCACGACGATGCCCGGCACGAAACCGGCCAGGAACAGGCGCGGGATCGAGGTTTCCGAAACCAGGCCGTAAATGATCAGCAGATTGCTCGGCGGGATGACGCTGCCCAAGGCGCCGCCGGAAGCCGCGACCGCCGCCGCGAACCGCGGGGAATAGCCTTCCTGGCGCATGGCCGGAATGGTGACGCTGCCGATCGCGGCCGTGGTCGCGGGGCCGGAGCCGGACAGGGCCGCGAACAGCATGCAGCCGAACACGGTGACCAGGCCCAGGCTGCCGCGGTAGGCGCCGACCAGGCTGCGCGCCACGTCGATCAACCGGGTCGCCATGCCACCCACTTCCATCAACCGACCGGCCAGCACGAACAGCGGAATGGTCAACAGCGGGAATGGTTGCAGCGAGGTGAAAGCGGTCTGCGCCAGCAGGGTTTGCGGAATGTCGAGCAGAAACAGCGCCAGGGCGGTCGCCAGTCCGACCGCGGCAAACAGGGGAACGCCGACGACCGTCAGAGCGACGAACAGGAGCAGGACCAGGACGATGTCATTCATGGCGGCAGACCGTCACCGTTGGCGGCGTTCTGGAACTCCTTGGGCAAGCCGGGCAGGCCGCGCGCGCCGGCGCCGAGCCAGCCGGCATAGAGCTGCAACAGCCGCACCGTCATCAACAGATAGCCGACGACGATGATCGACTGCGGCCAGACCTGGTTGATCCCGAGCGCCGGCGAGTAGGCGGGGAAGGTCCACAGCACCTGCAGATAGGCGAAGCCGTGCCAGAGCATGAACAGGTTGAAGCCGAGCCAGCACAGGTCGGCCGACAGCATGACCGGCAGGCCGATCGGCCGCGGCAGGGACACGACGCCGATCAGAATGCGGATGTGGAAGCGTTCCCGCACGCCGAGGGCTGCCCCCATGTAGACCGCCCAGGCCATGGCGAAGCCGGCCAGTTCCTCGGTCCAGGTCAGCGCGGTGTGGAAGCCGTAGCGCAGGACGACCTGCAGCATGACGCACACCGCCACCAGGGCCAGGCAGGCGCAGGCGATGGCTTCCTCGAAATGGCGTTCGATCCAGCGTGCGGCCGTGACCAGGGGGCTTGCCATGGGATTCGGTCCCCATCGTCGGGGTTGCTCGGGCGGACCCATCCGGGTCCGCCCGGTCGCCGGATCATTCGGTGCCGACGGCGCGGATCTGCGTCAGCAGCGCCTGGAACCGCGGTTCGGCCTCGGCGGCGAACTCCGCCTGCACCGTTTCGGCCGCCGCGATGAACGGGGCGCGGTCCGGCGCGGTCATGGCCATGCCGCCGTCCGCGGCCAGCCAGGCACGCACGTCGTCGGTCGCCTGCGCCATCACTGCGGCCTGGTGCCGACCGGCCTCCTCGGCCGCGCGCAGCACCGCCGCCCGCTGGTCGTCGCTCAAGCGGCCCATGAAGCGGCGGCTGGCGAACAGGGGCGACACGCTGGTGAAGTGTTCCAGAATGGTCAGATGGTCGGCGAACTCGTGGAACTTCATGTCCTTGATGACGGTGGTGCCATTGTCGCCGCCGTCGATGGTGCCGGTCTGCAGCGCGGTCGGCGTGTCCGACCAGGCCAGCGGCACCGGCTCGGCGCCGAAGGCCCGGAAGGTGGCGATCATGACGCGGTTGTTCGGCACGCGCAGCTTGAGGCCGGACATATCGGCCATCCCGTTGATGGCGTGGCGCGAGTTGAAGACGTCGCGGTAGGCCGGCGCGCCGAAGGTGAGCAGATGCACCCCGGTCTCTTCCTGGATCATGCGCCGAATCTCGTCACCGACCGGGCCTTCGGCGACCGCGGCCAGATGCGCCTTGTCCCGGAAGATGTAGGGCAGCACGAACAGATTCATCAGCGGCCAATGCGGGGCCACGTTGTTTTGGGTGATGATGTAGCCGTCGACGGTGCCGAGCTGCAGCGCCTTGAACGCATCATCTTCGGTGCCGATCTGGCCGCAGCAGCGCAGGCGCACGTCGATCGTGCCGCCGCTGTACGCGGCCGCCAGCTCTTTGAATTTGTCGGCGAGCACGCCGTAGTCGGACTCGGCCGGGGTCGCCCAGCCCAGGTTCATACGCACGGCGTCGGCGGCCCGGACCGGCATGGCCGCCAGCAGCGCGGTGCTCAGCAAGGCGGTGATCGTCAAACGCAGCATGCCATCCTCCCTCTTTGTCATGATTCGGCGTCGGCCCCGTGGACCGGGGGACGCTTGGTCCCATTACGGAACCATCAATGACCGTAGCAACCGGGACCGACCTTGGATAATATCAATGGGGTATCGACTGATGCCGTTGGATGATCAATGTCCGACCCGACCGATCCGATCCCGGCGCCGCCGATCGACGGGCGGCTGTTGCGCTACTTCGTGGTGGTGGCGCAGGAACTGAACTTCCGCCGCGCCGCCCGGCGCCTGGGCGTGGCGCAGCCGGCGTTGAGCCGGGCTATCCAGCAGCTCGAGGGGATGCTGGGTGTGGCGCTGATGACGCGCACGCGCCGGCAGGTCGCGTTGACCGAGGCGGGCCGCGTGTTTCTGGATGGCGGCCGGCGTGCCCTGGCCGGGCTGGCGACCCTGGTCGACGAAACCCGGCGGGCCGGGGCCGGCGAGAGCGGCCATCTGGTGATCGGCTACACGGATTTCGCCATTTCAGGTGTTCTGCCGACGCTCTTGCAGCGGTTCCGCACCGCGTACCCGCAGGTCACGGTCGACCTGGTGCACATGGTCACCGCGGTCCAACTGCGCGGCTTGGCCCATGGCGAGATCACCGTCGGTTTCATGACCGGTCCGATCGCCGACCCGGCGATCGAGACGGTGACGGTTCAGGACGAGCGGCTGGTCGCCGTGCTGCCCAGGGAGCATCCCCTGGCACGGCAACGCGCGGTCGCCCTGGCAGACCTGGCCGGGCAACCGTTCATCACCGGCCAAGCGGTGCATTGGCGCCATTACCTGGCGCACATGACGGCCGCGTGCCAAGCGGCCGGCTTCGTGCCGCACATCGTGCAGGAGGCGTTCAACAGCGAGGGGATTTTCGGCCTGATCGCCGCCAACATGGGCGTGACCTTGCATGTCGAGGGCGCCCGCAACTACGTCCGCAAGGGCATCGCCATCCGCCCGCTCACCGACAGCCCGCACCGCGTCCCGACCGTGGCCGCCTGGTCCGCCGGCCTCTTAGCTCCGGCGCTTGCCCGCTTCGTCGCATTCTTGCGGCAGACGGCATCCGGTCCGTCGGCGACACCGGTTCACGAAAAGAGATCACCAACCGCGTAGGTCAGACCGTCATATCCATGGGCCGCTTCTCCACCAGACCGCACCCGGTGCCGGCATCGACGACCAGCCCAACGGCACCGGTCCGCCCAGCGTCCGTTGCCCCTGAAGGTCCGCCCTGCGGATCGTCCTACCTGCGCGCGAACCGCTCCGCCAGCGCCTCCGCCGTAGCGCGGTAGGTCTCCAGCGCCGGCACGACCAGGCCAGGCACTTTGGCGGCGTCGTCGACACGGCGGAGCGCCACGGCAGCATCATGATGGGGTTCGGCTTCGAAGGCTGCCACGTCGGCCGGTGTCATGGCGCCGCCTTGCAAGGTGAGGCTCAGCTTTGAGTCATCCGACAGATGGTCGGCGTAGGCCGGCTCCACAGTACACAGGTAGCGTTTGGCCAACACATGCAGGCGCGCCGGCTCGCTCACGTCGGGGCCAAACAGACGATCCAGGATCCGTGCGCTGCTGATCTCATGCCGGTCGTCGATGCCACGGTCGGCTAGCGCCTCGTCGGTGGCGCTGCGCAGGTGGCCAATGTCGTGGAACAGGGCGGCGATGGTCAAGGCATCGCCCAGATTGCGCCCACGAGCCAGCGCCGCCGACTGCAGAGCGTGTTCCCCTTGCGTCAGGTCGCTCAGCCCATAGGCGCCCTGGCCCAAGCACGCCATGCGATCGAACAGTCCTCCCACAGTGCTCAGTGGCATGAAAACCCCCGAACCTTAAGCGATCACAATGATAGATATTGAGTTGGCCAACCTTTCCGGGTCTTTGCAAGCCAGAATTGGCCCGGCCGCCATGGCGCCGCAACGCTCGTCCCGCGCCAGGTGGCAACGCGGTGGATCGATCGCGTCAGCAAATCACAAGGATTCTCCCCTGGATATCGGACCGTCGAGCGGCTTCTCCTCACCAAATCCCATCGTCGAGGAACCGCTCAATCTGCTCGACATGGGAGGACAGGTCGAAGCCCTGCGCGCGTACCCAGGCGTTGTTATAATAGGTGTGGCGGTAGCGTTCGCCGTCGTCGCAGATCAGGGTGACCAGGGATCCCGTGCACCCAGCCCTGCGCATGCGCGCGGCAATGCTCAACAGGCCGTAGAAATTGGTGCCCGTCGAGCCGCCGACGCGACGGTTGAGCCGGCGGGACAGCACCTGCATGGCGGCGAGCGAGGCTGAGTCGGGCACGCGGATCATGTGGTCGACAACCTCGGGAATGAACGACGGCTCGAAGCGCGGTCGGCCGATGCCTTCGATGCGCGAGCCGCCCGCTGTGGTCAGGTCGCGACGGCCTTGCACGAAGTTGTCGTAGAAGACCGAGTGCTCCACATCGACCACGCACAGCCGTGTCTCCAGCCCGCGATAGCGGATGTAGCGACCGATGGTGGCCGAGGTACCGCCGGTGCCGGCGCTCATGACGATCCACGCCGGCACCGGCCGTACCTCCAGGCGCATCTGGCTGAAGATGGAGTCCGCGATATTGTTGTTACCACGCCAGTCCGTGGCATGGGCCGCATAGGTGAATTGGTCGATGTAATGGCCGCCCAGGCGCGCGGCCATGTCTTGGGATTCGCGATAGATGGCCGCCGGCTCATCGACGAAGTGGCAACGCCCGCCCATGAATTCGATGGCGGCGATCTTCTCCGGCGAGGTCGACCGGGGCATTACGGCGATGTACGGCAGATCCAACAGCCGCGCCATGTAGGCTTCGGACACGGCTGTCGAGCCGGATGATGCCTCGATCACCGGTGTGCCGCGGCGGATCCAGCCGTTGCAAATGGCAAACAGAAACAACGAGCGCGCCAACCGGTGTTTCAGGCTTCCGGTCGGGTGCGTTGATTCGTCCTTTAGGTAGATGTCGATACCGGCCAGCGCTGGCACACGCAGTGGCACCAGATGCGTATCGGCCGACCGGTTCTGGTCCGCCGCCAGAACCGCCACGGCCTGCCGGGTCCAATCCCGATCGCGGCAACTGAACAGGCCATCGTCGGCGAGCGTGAGATGATCGGGGTGGGACATGGCACGACAATCGGGAAGAGGGGCCGGACAGCGGGCCGGGGCAACTCAGCAACATAATGACATATCACGACGCCGGCCGGGCCCTGCCGATGGCACATGGGTCGGTCCACCGTGGCGGCGCCTGACTGGATCCAAGACCCGATGCCGGTGCAGTCCGGCGCCGATAGCCGCGGGCAGGTGTCGCGCGTCGAGTTCGCCAACGACCTCATGCCGACGTTCGACCGGGCCGACACCAAAAAAACGCCTGACCTCCCAGGAGCTGTCCGGGTTCCTCGACGCCGTGCAGGAGGCCCGTTGAAACCTCCACCACCCGGCCAAACCCTCCGGAGCCAAACGCCATGACCCCCTGCATCCGCTCCTGCGTTCGCGTCACCGTCTTCGTGTTGGCCCTCGCTGCAGGTTTTGCTGTCAAGGTCGAAGCCGGGGCCCACCGTGGCCGTCCGATGCCGTGGGCCGGATCGAGCGGCGAGATCACCCGCACCCAACCACAGGGTAAAAGCGCGGTCCAAAGCTGGTCCCGGTCGGCCGATCCGAACGCGGACGCAGCGAGCCGCACCTGCACGGCGACCGGTTCGCAGGGCAACACAACACCCCGGAACCAGATCGTCGACCGCCCGTCCACCGGCCTTGCCGTCACTGGAGCCGCAACCGAACCGGATGGCGAAAGCGCCAGCCGGACATGTGTTCGGGGCGGACGCTCAGACCGGCGCATGCACTTGCTGGCAGGTGATGGGTTTTGGCCCGGTTTTTCAACCACAGGTTTTACTTTCTGCGGCGCTGGGTTGGTGACCGCGTCCTCTGACCGGTTCGATCGGGCAATTGACGGTAGAACAGGCATGCGTCTTGGTTCGGCGCCGACGGACGGGCCGTTCCCGGTCTTGGTGCCTCGCGTTGGGCGCAGTCGCTACCGTTCGCGAGGCTCGGTCGAGGCTTTCAGGGTCTCGACCTCGCGGTGGAGAGCCGAAGTCCCGGCAACACCGAAGATGGTGCGCACGCCCTTTTGGCTCTCGCACCACTCCAGCCCGTCGCCACAGCCATAATCGGACTCCCCGCGCAGACGGATGGTTACCCGCGGCCAGGTCTCGCGAATACAGCCGATCAATCGCTTCAGCACCGTGACGATTTCACGGCCGCTCGGCCGTTTGGCCGGGCGCAACACCGCCGTGACCGGACGGCCGGAGCCGTCGAACACCACGATCGGTTGCAAGCCATCGTCATCGTGGTGTGCGTTGAACAACTGGAGTTGCTGACAGCCATGCACGGCATTGAACGTGTCGGCGATATCGAGCGTGATCCGATCAGGGAGGGTGGGAAACCACGCACAATACCGATCGATCAAGGCGCCGGCCATGCGCAGCCGCGCGGAGCGCGACGGCCGGTTTTCCAATCGCGACACCGTGGACAGCGAACAAAGTTCAGCCGTTTCGATCGGCCCCTGCGACCGGTTGCCGCTCCACCGCCATCTTGAACACGGGATCGATCCGAAGCCGGTTGCAATCGTTGCCGTCCTCGTCACCGGCAGCAATCGCCATCATCCGGAACCGAAAGCACCGTTCTGATTGTGGTAGCACTGCCGGGGAGGGGTTCCATGCCCAGGAGTTGACCGGCGGTTGCTTCCAGGGCTTCGGCGATGCGGATGAGGGACTCCAGGTCGGGCTCGCTCTTGTCGTTCTCGTATTTGTTGTAGCGGCTGGAGTCCATGCCCAGACGGCGCGCCACATCGCTGCCGTTGAGGCCGAGATGCTCGGCTCTCCGTTTCAGGCGGTCCCCAAATCCTCGCATGGCTGCCATTTGTTCAAGGGCCATGCCAAAACGCTATTGACGATTCATCCTGTTTTTCAGGATAAAATGGCTCTACTCCCATCGTTGTGTTGTGGCGACCGGTGGCTCTTGCGGGCGACACGATCCAGGTGCGCGATAAGGTCTACCGGCTGTTCGGCATCGTGGTACCGGAAGCAAAGCAGTGCGGCGGCAACGCAGTGGCCGATCGGGCACCCTGGCCGCCCGATATCCGCTGCCCCATCCTTGGCGCGGACATCGCCCACCATCTGCTGGAGGAGGGCCTCGTCGTGACGCGCCGGCCGACCCTACCCGCCTACACGCTCTTCGAACTCCAGGCCCGCCGGAGCGGTCGCGGCTGTTGGCGCGAACGCCGCTGATCCGCATCGCCGTGCGAGGCATCTTCGAGGAAACCCGGGTGCGGCCGGCTGCGCCAACGCCACGGCGGCCACGGCGAGGAGGCCGAGACCAGCACCATGCTGGCGATCGATCCGGCCGCCGTGCGCATGGATTTGGCGAAACCGGACTACGGCCGTCTGGACGACGTGCCGACCACCGTCTTCCACCAGCCGGTGGAATTCCGGCCCATACCGGCGCATCCCTTGGATGAGAGCGCCACCGGCGTGCGCGTAGGCGCGCTTCAGCGCGCCGCAGCTGGGCGAAACGGTCGAACACCGCGCCCAGCCGCGGCGCGCTGAAGCGCGCCCTACGCTGCCGTCGACACCGGCATCCCGGTTGGCGCGCTGAAGCGCGCCCTACTCATGACCGATCGCATCGGAGAACCGGACATCCTTGCCCCACCCATCTGGATATATGCCGTCACGGACATAGCCATGAAAGGTGGAATGCGGCCAATCCGCAACGTTGTCGACAAGGCCGTGCTTGACGGGATTGACGTGGCAATAATCGATATGCCGGGCAAGATCATCGTCGTCGCGGATCACATGTTCCCAATAACCCCGTTGCCAGACGGTGTGTCGCCGGCTGCGCCGCATCCAACGCGTGGCCAGGGCCGGCTCATGCAGTGCCGGTTTCAGGGCCATGGTGAACCGTGCCTTGATCGCCGCCCATCGACCTGGATAGTCGGTATCGTCGCCCGGTAGGGTCCAGACCGCATGCATATGATCGGGCAGCAGCACCCAGGCGTTGATCTCGAACGGCCGCTCCGATTTCACAGTGCGGATGGCTTGGCCCAGAATGTCGCGGGCGATGCCATCGGCAAACAACGGCCGACGCCGATACGTCACCACCGTGAAGAAAAACGTGCCCCCCGGAACCCAAGCCCGCCGATAGGTGCGCATCCCACCTCTCCGATGAGGAATGGCATACCATAGAATTCGCCTTCACCCATCAGCAAGCCTTCCCGTTGGCCACGCCGTAGCGCCCCGTAGGGCGCGCTTCAGCGCGCCGCAATTTGGCGTGGCGCTCGACCCTCTCGCGCAGCCGCGGCGCGCTGAAGCGCGCCCTACGCTATTTTGTTTCAACACCAAGACACCGCCCGCCGCGCCGTAACGCCTCGGTTGCTTCTTCGTTTCTTCGTGGTGAAATCAGGCGGGCGTCGTCGACGTTGCCCCAGAACGCGGATCAAACCACCAAAGAGTTCGCCTTCACCCATCAGCAAGCCCCCCGTTGGGCGCCCCGTAGGGCGCGCTTCAGCGCGCCGCAATTTGGCGCGGCGCTCGACCCTCTCGCCCAGCCGCGGCGCGCTGAAGCGCGCCCTACGCTATTTTGTTTCAACACCAAGACACCGCCCGCCGCGCCGTAACGCCTCGGTTGCTTCTCCGTTTCTTCGTGGTGAAATCAGGCGGGCGTCGTCGACGTTGCCCCAGAACGCGGATCAAACCACTTCCCAACGGTTGACGACGCTGACGAACGGAATGGTCTCCGGATCAAGAAGAACCGCCCGGGTCCGCGCACTCAAATGCACCGCCGTTGTGCATTAGGCATTACAATTTGAAACCGTTTGGTTAGACTGCCGGCTTTCCCGCCACGCAGGGTTCCGCCGCCCGTGTCCGACACCGCCGACCGTCAAGCCCTGATCAGCGCCATAGCCGAAGAGACCGACCGGCTCACCGACCAGCTCATTGGGTTGCGGCGAGCGATCCATGCCTATCCGGAACTGGGGTTCGGGGAGGTGGAGACGGCCAAGCGGGTGTGTGCCGCCTTCGATCAGGCGCAGATTCCCTATCGCAGCGGAGTCGGCGGCACCGGGGTGATCGGGCTGGTCGCCGGGCGGGCGACGGGACCGGGCAAAACCGTAGGTATCCGCGGCGACATGGATTGCCTGCCGATCCAGGAGGAATCGGGCGTTCCGTTTGCCTCGACCCGGCCCGGCCTCATGCATGCCTGCGGGCACGACGTGCACACCACCATCGCCGTTGGTACCGGCCTCGTGCTGAACGCCTTGAACGACCGGTTTCCGGGCCAAGCCGTGCTGTTCCTACAGCCGGCCGAGGAGTCGCTGGGCGGGGCCCAGGCCATGATCGCCGACGGCGCGCTCGACGACCCACCGCTCGACCATGTGCTCGGCTACCACAACTGGCCGCCACTGGATGCCGGCACCGTCGGTTGGCACCCGGCGGTGTCGTTCTCGGCATCGGATGGCATCGACGTGGTCATCAAAGGCACCTCGGGCCACGCCGCCCACCCGCATCTGGCGATCGACGCCATCACGGCCGCCGGACTGTTCGTCACCCAGATCCAATCCGTCGTCAGTCGCGAGGTACCGCCGTTGTCCCCAGCCGTGCTCAGCTTCGGCACCATCCAGGGCGGCACGGCGCGCAACCAGCTCCCCGATCAGGTCGTGCTCACCGGCACCTTGCGCACCCAGGACGAAGCCGTGCAAGACCGCATCCATGCCGCCATTGCCCGCCACCTGGACGGCCTGAAGACCAGCCTGCGCATCGATTACGACCTCGTGATCGACCGGCGCACCCCCGTGCTGCGCAACGATGCGGCCACCTTGGCCCGGGCAGTGGCGGCGGCACGCGACACACTGGGGGCCGATCAGGTGATCGAGCTGCCCCAAGGCACCATGGGCGGCGAGGATTTCGCCGAGTTCACCCGGCGCGTGCCCGGCGCCCACCTGCGCCTGGGCGCCAAGATTCCCGGCCTCGACACCATGATCCACCGCAGCAACTACGACTGCAACGAACAGGCGATCGCCGTCGGCGTGCGCGTCATGAGCCTGGCCGCCATCGACCTGATGCGCGGAGATACGGCATGACCGACCCTGCCCACCGTCCACCGCCCGACCCCGAGATCACCGAAGCCGCCCCCCGGCGGGCCTGGGACCTGGCCTGGCCATTCCGCGTCGCCACGGCGCTCGCCTTCATCACCGTGGTCGGCTTGACGCTGGCGCAGGTGTTCTTCCGCTTCGTGCTCGACCGACCGCTGATCTGGAGCGAGGAACTGGCGCGGCTCCTGGTCGTGTGGATCACCTTCATCGGCGCCGCCGTGGTGTGCTGGGACGGCCGGCACCTGACCGTCGACGTGTTCTACAACGCCCTGCCGCGCGTCCTGCAGCGGCTGGCGCGCTGGCTCAACCTCACCATCGCCGTGGCGTTCCTCGGAGCCCTCGCCTGGTTCGCCATCCCGCTCATCCGCATCGAAAGCATGGCAGACCTGGGCGCGCTCGGCATTCCGGCAAGCTGGGTCCGTATCCCGGCCCTGGTCGGCGGCGGCCTGATGATTGTCTATCTGCTACTCCGCCGGGTCTACCGCGAACCCGTGGAACGCCGGGCCGACGACGACGCGCCGCTGTCCTCGCTCTGATCCCCCAAGCCCGTCGATGGAGCCTTCCCGCCCATGTTGATCGCCGCCATGCTGGTGCTGCTGCTGGTGTTCCTGGCCATGGGGCTGCCGCTGGCCTTTGCCTTGGGCGCCATGTCGGTGGTCTATCTGTACTTCTCCGACATCACGATCGCCTTGCTGGCGCAGCGCATGACCGCAGCGGTCGACTCCTTCCTGATCCTGGCCATCCCGTTCTTCTATCTGGCCGGCGAGCTGATGAACGCCTGCCGGCTCACCGACCGCATCGTCGCCATGGCCAAGGCCCTGGTGGGCCATATCAGCGGCGGCCTGGCCCAGGTGAACATCTTCGCCAGCATGCTGTTCGCCGGCATGTCCGGCTCGGCCACGGCCGACACCGCCGCGCTGGGCTCGGTGCTGATCCCGGCCATGAAAAAGGAGGGCTACCCGGCCCCTTTCGCTGCCGCGGTCACCGTCGCCTCGGCCATGGTCGGGCCGATCATCCCGCCCAGCATCGCCATGGTGATCTACGCCGCCCTGGCCGATGTTTCGGTCGGCCGGTTGCTGCTCGCCGGCATCCTGCCCGGCCTGACCATCATCGCCACCCAGATGGTGTTCACCTGGTTCCTGGCGCGCTGGCGCGGCTACCCGCGCTACGAGCGCGCGCCGGTGCCGGAGATGGCCAAAGCGGTGTGGCGCGGCGGGCCGGCGGTCTTGTTCCCGGTGATCATCGTCGGCGGCATCCTGTCCGGTGTGTTCACGCCGACCGAGGCCGCTGCCGTGGCCGTGTTATATGGCCTGCTGCTCGGCGTGCTGGTCTACCGCAACGTCGGCCCGGCGCAGCTTTGGCACACCCTTGCCAACGTGTCGCTCGCCTCGGCGCGCATTCTGTTGATCATCGCCGCCGCCGCCGCCTTCAGCTGGATCATGGTGCGCGAACAGGTGCCGCAGTCGATCGCCGCCGGGCTGGCCACGCTGTCGTCCGACCCGACCGTGATCCTCCTGGTCATGGTGGCGCTGTTGCTGCTGGTCGGGCTGTTCATGGTGGCCTCCTCGGCCGAGATCGTGTTGACGCCGATCCTCGTGCCGGTGGTGGTGTCGTTCGGCATCGACCCGGTGCATTTCGGCGTCCTCATGGTCTTTTCGCTCATCATCGGCGGCGGCACGCCACCGGTCGGTGTGTTGCTGTTCGTTGCCCAGGACATCGCCAAGATCAGCTTCGGCGACATGGTGCGCGCCATGCTGCCGTATTACGTGCCGCTTTTCGTCGCCGTGTTGTTGATCGCGCTCTTCCCCGACCTCAGCCTCTGGCTGCCCAACCAGGTGTTCGGCGGATGAGACCATGGGCACCCCGTAGGGCGCGCTTCAGCGCGCCCCGGCCGGGATCGGACCATACACCCCACACCGCGCCACGCGGCACCAGGCGCGCTGAAGCGCGCCCTACTCTCTCGATCCCCATGACCCCCCGCAAGCATCTGCTCAGGGACATGACCTGGGTCGAGTTCCGCGACCGGCTGGCGGAACACCCGCTGGTGCTGGGGCCGCTGGGCTCACAAGAGGAGCAGCACCGTAGGGCGCGCTTCAGCGCGCCCCGGCCGGGATCGGACCATACACCCCACACCGCGCCCCGCAGCACCAGGCGCGCTGAAGCGCGCCCTACTTTCTCTGCAACCAGGTGATCGCCATGACCACCCGCAAATATCTGCTCAAGGACATGACCTGGGTCGAGTTCCGCGACCGGCTGGCGGAACACCCGCTGGTGCTGGTGCCGCTGGGCTCACAAGAGGAGCAGGGGCCGCACGGCCCCATGGGCGATTTCATGCTCACCGAGGCGATCGCCGGCCGCATCGCCGAACGCGTCGACGCCGTGTCCGCGCCGACCCTGCCATTCGGCTATGCCGATTACTTCCGCCCGGTCGCCGGCGGCATCCAGCTCCGCCCGGACAGCTTCGTCATGGTGCTGCAGGACATTCTGGACAGCCTGCTCGACCACGGCCTGGGCCATGTGGTCATCCTCAACGGCCATTCCGGCAACTATCCGCTGATCGACCAGGTGATCCGGCGCATCAAGCGCGACCGCGGCCTGTTTGTGCCGTGCGTCAACCTGTGGCGGCTGATCACGCCGGCCAAATGGCGCGAGTTCCACGGCGAAGCGGGCGCCGCCAATTTCGGCCATGGTGCCGACCCGATCTCCTCGGTGTATCTGCATCTGTTCCCGGACCTGGTGCGCCCGGACCTGATCACCACCGAGGCCGGGAAGGGCAGCCTGATCGGCCTGCCCACCACTGGGCTGAGCGGCGTGCGCTTCCGCGACGTCGAGGTCAACCTGGCGGTCGACGTCACCGACCGGTGCGGCAACGGCATTGCCGGCGGCGACCCGCGCGCGTCCACGGCCGCGATCGGCCAGGCCATCACGGACTATCTCGTCGCGCTGGTCGCGGATTTCTGCGTGCATTTCCGCAGCGTTGACCCGCGGGCGGCGGGTTCGTCGGCGACTGACTGGCCGGCGTCCGCCCAAGGCTGATCGTTCCACCAACCAATCAGGACCAACCGAACAGGAGAGGAATGCCATGACACGGACATTTGGGATGGCGGTCGCCGGCCTTGTCGGGCTGGGCGTGCTGGCCGGGGCCGGCCAGGCGGGCGCCCAGACGGAGGTGCGCTACGGCCTGTGGGCCAAGGAAGGTGAGGCGCAATACATCGGCGCCCGCAGATTCGAAGAGCTGGTGGAAGAGCGCTCCGGCGGCCGCTTCGACGTCATCGTCTACCCCGGCAACCAGCTCGGCACGCCGCGCGAGATGTTGGCGCAGCTTGCGCTCGGCACCACCCAGGTCATGGCCAGCGGCGACCCGGGCATCCGCGAGATCGAATATCTCGCCCTGCCTTATCTGATGAGATCGCTGGCCAATTATGCCGCCGTGCTGGAGACCGATCTGGGCGACGCCTGGAACGACAAGCTGGTCGGCCAGCGCATGGTGCGCTTGCTCGGTTTCATGCCGCGCAGCCCGCGCCAGATCAGTGCCAATGTGGTGATCAACAGCATGGCCGATCTGGCCGGGCTGAAGCTGCGTGCGCCGGAACGCGATTACTACGTGCAATCGCTGTCGGCGCTCGGGGCCAACCCGACCCCCATGGCCTTCAAGGAGGTTTACGGCGCCCTGCAGACCGGCGTGGTCGACGGACAGGAAAACCCGATCGAGACCATCTATGCCCAGAAGTTCTATGAGGTGCAGACGGGCATCGCCATGGTCGACTATATCAGGAAGCCGGCGTATGTGATGATCGGCGAGCCGTTCTGGCAGAGCCTGTCCGAAGACGACCGCGCCTTGATGCGCCAGGCCCACATCGACAGCCGCGTGCTGGTGGAAGACCTGTTGCCGGAGCAGCAGGCCCGGTTCATCGCCGAGATGGAAGCGGCCGGCGTCACCGTCACCTACCCCGACCAAGCCGAGTTCGTCGAAGCCACCCAATCGGTACGCGACAGCCTCGGCATCGGCGTCTGGGGCGAAGAGGCCTACGCCCGCATCGTGGAGATCGGCCAGCAGGAGATGTGACAGGGAATACCCATGGCCCGCATTGATGACACGTTCGGTGTCGGCGCTGAACGAGGAGCGCCGACAGCCCTGCCGGCTGGACCGCCGCCATCTTGGCGGCCGGCTGCTGGGCGTGGTCCGGGCCGGCTGGAAGCCGGCGGTCCAGCCGGCAAGGATGCCGGCGCTCCGAAACACGGCGGCCCGACGACCGGTCAGTGTTTCGGGCCGTTGGTATCAGCTGGTTGGAGCGATCGCGTTGGGCGACCAGCCGGGCCCGGTGGGCCTGCAGCGCCACGACCGGATCGAACCCGGGGTCATCCAAAACGGCCGCGATCTCCATCAGCCCAAGGCCCAAATCCCGGTAGAACAGGATCTGCTGCAAGCGCCGGAGCGCAGCGTTCCCGTCATACCGGTACCGGTTGCCGCCGACCGACGCCGGGACCAGCAGCCCAATGGTGTGATCGTGATGCAGGGTGCGCACCGACACACCCGACGCCCGCGCCCGTTTTTTTGCCGCAATCGGATCGCGGGTAGCCGACATCCGCCGCGGCCCGCGTCAACACTGGGACGTGATCGGCATAACCCGTGGTGCATACCTTGGCGGCACGCCCGCCGCCCCCACATTCGCCTCCAGGCGCAAACAACAAAACCCACAAGACTGTCTTGTGTTTTCCACGGGATCACCGCGGGCGGTGGTCCGACCCAACGGCACGCACGAGGGACGGATGAGACACCTCGCCTTTGCAACCCTGACTGTCGGCCTGTTGCTCGGCCTGGCGGTTCGGCCGGGCCATACCGACCCCCTGATCTCCCGGGCCGCGCCGCCAGCCGAGCCAGTGCCCTGGACCGCCACGGTCATCACCGACGACCTGGAATACCCCTGGGGCCTGGACTGGCTGCCGGACGGCAGTATCCTGGTGACCGAACGGCCGGGCCGCGTGCGCGTGATCCGCGACGGCCGGCTCGACCCGACGCCGGTATCGGGCACGCCGGATGTTTATGACGCCGGCCAGGGTGGGCTGCTCGACATCGCCGTGCATCCGGACTTCGCCGACAACCAGTGGGTGTATTTCAGCTATGCCGCCGGCTGGCGCCGCGCCAACCACACTGAGGTGGCCCGCGCCCGCTTCGACGGCACCCGGCTCAGCGACCTGGAGGTCGTGTTTCGCAACGCCGACTCCAAATCCGGCACGGCTCATTTCGGCTCTCGGCTCGCGTGGCTGCCCGACGGCACGATGCTGGTCAGCATCGGCGACGGCGGCAACCCACCCGTCTCCTTCGCCGGGGACGTCATCCGTAAACAGGCACAGAACCGCGGCACCCATTTCGGCTCCGTGGTGCGCATCAACGCCGACGGCAGCGTGCCCGACGACAACCCATTCCTGAACGACCCGGATGCGCGCCGGGAGCTATGGAGCTACGGCCACCGCAACATCCAGGGCCTGGCACGCGATCCGGTGACCGGAGTCCTGTGGGCGACCGAGCATGGTGCGCGGCGCGGCGACGAACTCAACCGGCTCGACGCTGGTGCCAATTTCGGTTGGCCTGCCGCCACCTTCAGCCGCAACTACGGCCTCGGCACGCAAATCTCGCCGCACACCAGCCTGCCCAATATGGTCGACCCGGTGGTGGTGTGGATGGGTGGCTATGCCCCCTCCGGCCTCGCCGTCTACCGCGGCAGCGTGTTCCCGGCCTGGGACGGCGACCTCTTCGCCGGCGGCCTGGTCAGCGCCCGCATCAGCCGCATCGACCTGGACGCCGCCGGCCACGTGCAGGCCGAGTATGCCCTCGACATGGACGCCCGCGTCCGGGACGTCGCCCTTGGCCCCGACGGCCACCTCTACGTGCTGACCGATGAGGACCCGGGACGATTGCTGCGGTTGGATCCGGCGTCCCCTGCCAAAAGCTAACGCCACGACGCCGGTCACGGGCGGCGATGTGCGACCCTACGCTTCCCGCTGCCGGTTGAACCGGCCACCGGGGCGGAACCGGTCGAGATAGGTCGGCAGGATGATCTCGGCGGCGGTGGGCGTGATGCCGAGGTCGCGCAAGGTGAGGGCGCCCTCGGCGACCACGTTGTCGCTGCGCAGAAGCTCGACCTGGTCGCGCGTCAGCGGCGGTTTAGGCAGGCGCTGCAGCACCGTGCCCTGTAGCTCGGCAAGCTTCCATGGCACGGTGACCAGGAGACGCTTGCGGCCGATCTCGCTCAGCATGAGTTGCAGCAGCTCTTTGAAGCTGTAGATCCTCGGGCCACCCAGTTCGTAGGTCTTTCCTTTGGTGGCGGGGTCGGTCAGCACGGTCTGGATGGCCTCGGCGATGTCGCCGACATAGACCGGCTGGAAGCGGGTGTGCCCACCGCCGATCAGGGGCAGCGCCGGGGCGACCAGCGCCATGCCGGCGAACAGATTGAAGAAGCTGTCCTCCGGCCCGAAGATGATGCTCGGGCGCAGGATCACGGCCTCCGGAACCGCGGCGCGCACCGCCGCTTCGCCGGCCGCCTTGGTGCGCGCATAGGCCGGCTTGGCATCGGAATGGGCGCCGATGGCCGACACATGCACCAGACGCCCGACCCCGGCCGCCGCCGCGGCCCGGGCGATGCGGTCGGGCGCTTCGACATGGGCACGCTCGAAGGTCCAACGCCCCGATTCGTAGAGAATACCAATGAGATTAACCACCCAGCCGGCGCCCTGCACCGCAGCGGTGATCGACGCGTCGTCGGTCACATCCACGGCGAGTGGCACAATCTGACCCACGGCCCCAGCGGTTTTCAGATACGCGGATTGACTCGGGTGGCGGCTGGCAACCCGGACCACGGCGCCGGTCTTGGCGAGCCGGCGCACCAAATGACGGCCGATGAAGCCGGAACCGCCGAAGACGGTGACGACGGGAGCTGGTGAGGCCATGGTGACACACTTCCTCTTGAGCACAGGCGACTGATGATCAATGGCACCAGGTCGGTTATAGCGACCCAACGCTCTGCGGTCCAATCGACCCGGGTTCGACCGGGCCGCCGCCCGCCACCCGCCTTTCGTGCCGGCAATCGTGGAAACAACATTGACATGCACTGCGTGGCAGACTAATCAAGCGTTTCCTCCAGCCCAGGTGGCGGAATTGGTAGACGCGCAGGTTTCAGGTACCTGTGGCAGCAATGCCGTGGAAGTTCGAGTCTTCTCCTGGGCACCATTGGGCCGCCACGACGGCCTGGCCGGATGACAGGCTTGATGGTGTGATCGACATCGCCCCTTCGATCGTCGGACCGGTCGTCCGGTGACGCGCAGTCCCAACGCAACCGTCGTGCGTGGCAACGGCATCGAGATCCAATTATACGCGGGCGATCTTCCCGACGATCTCGACGTCGGCGACCGGGTCGCCATCGATACTGAGACCATGGGGCTTAACCCGACTCGTGACCGGCTGTGCCTGGTGCAGCTCTCGCGTGGCGATGGGACCTGCCAGGCGGTTCAGTTTTCTCCCGGACGGTTTGATGCGCCGCACTTATCGCGCCTGCTCACCGACCCATCGATTCTGAAAATCTTCCATTTCGCCCGTTTCGATATGGCGGTGCTGCACCGCTATCTCGGGGTGTGGTGCACGCCCGTGTACTGCACCAAGATTGCCTCCCGCCTGGTGCGCACCTTCACCGACAAACATGGCCTGAAAGACCTGTGCAAGGAGTTGCTTGGCATCGAGCTGTCCAAACAGCAACAGTCCTCCGACTGGGGTGCAGCCGAGCTGACGCCAGAACAATTGCGCTATGCGGCCTCTGACGTGCTCCATCTGCACCGGCTTCAGGATCGACTCGACCAAATGCTGGCGCGTGAAGGCCGCACCGACCTGGCCCAGGCTTGCTTTGGGTTTCTGAACACCCGCACCCGGTTGGACCTTGGCGGCTGGAGCGACCCCGACATCTTCGCCCACTGAGCGGCGTTCGCCCCCCCCGGCGCCAGCGCAGGACCGTGTTGACCGATCCACAGAACACCCCCTAAACAGCAGCCGGCGGATCCACACTGGACATTGGTCGCTTTACCGGTGTTTTTCGATGTGATCGCATGGCTGTTTCGCCCTGACCGACCCGGGACCGCACGGACACGGGCACGGGCCGGTGAACGCATGGCGTTGTTCCAGGCATCGAGGGCGCGGCAAGAACGCGACAAAGGCGGCTTAAGCAATGGCGCAAAATGGGAATCCGCTCCAGGGTCGCGTCAACTCCCGTTATGGTGTTGCCATGGTGACGCCAGCGACGACGCCCCACCGAAGCCGCCCCACCGAAACCCGAGGATCGGGCATCGCCGTGAACGACATCCGGTTCGACACACCATCCGCCCCCCAATGCAGCGACGGCCAGCCGCAGCTGGCCGGGATCACACCGGCGCCGACTGGCGCGCCGGCGCTGGCTGCCCCCCGGCCTCTCGCCCGTCCGACCGACAGTGCCGTGCGTGTTCTCGCCCTGGAATCCGAAGCATTGCAGGCGTTGTGCACCACGCTCGACGACCGGTTTGACGCCGCGGTGGACCAGCTCTGCCAGATCGGCGGGCGAATCGTGGTCACGGGCATGGGCAAGAGCGGCCATGTGGCGCGCAAGATCGCCGCGACCCTGGCGTCCACCGGATCGCCGGCCCTGTTTGTGCACCCGGCGGAGGCCAGCCACGGCGACCTCGGCATGATCGATCGCGACGACGCGGTGGTTGCCCTGTCCAATTCCGGCGAAACCGGCGAATTGTCGGATATCGTCGCCTATACGCGGCGGTTTGCGATCCCGTTGATCGCAATCACTCGGCGAGCCCGCTCCAGCCTGGGCGATCAGGCCAACATCGTTCTGGAACTGCCGCCGGCACCGGAGGCGTGCCCCCTCGGCTTGGCACCAACCACCTCCACCACGATGATGATGTCGCTGGGCGATGCCCTTGCCATAGCACTCCTGGAACGACGCGGTTTCACCGAGGCTGATTTCCGCAACTTGCACCCGGGCGGCCAACTCGGCCGATCCTTGCTGCGCGTGTCTGATCTGATGCATGCCGGCACCGGTATACCCTTGTCGTTTCCCGACACACCCATGAGCGACGTGATCCTAGAGATGACGGCAAAGCGCCTCGGTTGCGTCGGCATCGTCGACACCGACGGCTGCTTGACCGGCGTGATCACCGACGGCGATCTGCGCCGCCACCTGTCGCCGGCCCTGTTGTCGGAACCGGCAGAAACCGTCATGTCGCCGATGCCGAAGACGATCCGTCCCAACGCCCTGGCCGCCGAGGCGTTGGGCACCATGAATCATAACTCGATCACCTCGCTGTTCGTGCTTGATCAGGGCCGACCGCTCGGTGTCATTCATATTCACGATATCCTTCGCGCGGGGGTGGCGTGATGCCGGTCCGCCGCCCGGCGGCCCGGTTTGGCGCCAGGTCTCCTTCTCCCCGGTCCAGACGGCCGCCGGTCCCGGTGGGCACACCGGATTTTCTGCGCACGCGCCGCTATAGCCGCTTCGTGACGCTCATGAAGGTCGCCCTCCCCTTGATCGCGATGGGCCTGATCGCCGCCATCGCCGTCTGGCCAAGCTTGCGGTCGGTGGGCGAAAACCTGGCTCAGCAGCGGTTGGTCGACCAGGGCCGCACGGAAGTGGTGGATGCCCGCTTCTATAGCCGAGACGAGAACAACCGGCCGTATTCAGTCACCTCCGAGAGTGCCGTTCAGGTCGCCGGCAACGATAACTTGGTCGATTTGATGCGACCGACCGCCGAGTTCACCCAGGCCGGCGGTAGCTGGGTCACCATGCGCGCCGACCGCGGCCTATACGACCAGAACTCCGGTCTCCTGCAGCTCTATGACAATGTGCATGTGCTGCGCGACGACGGCCTGGAGTTCACCACGACCCAGGCCGACGTGGACACCGAGAACGGAACCGCCCGCGGCGACGAACCGGTGGACGGGCAAGGGCCATCGGGAGAGATCAAGGCCAGCGGTTTCCGCATTTTCGACCACGGCGATACCGTCGTGTTCACCCGGGGATCCGAAGCCCGCATTGCCGGCCAGTCGCAAACGGAGGAGGAGCCATGAACCGCGTCGGAAACCGCCTTCGATGGGGTCTGGTAGCCGCGGGTGCACTGATTTGGACGATGGCGACCCCGGTTGCCGCCCAGATGCTACCCGGCCTGGGGGGCGACCAGCCGCTCGACATCGACGCCCAACAGGGCATCGAGTGGTATCAGGATCGCAAACTCTACGTCGCCCGCGGTGACGCCCGGGCCGTGCGTGGCAATACGACAGTGTACGCCGATGTCTTGGTCGCCTATTACCGTGAAGTGCCGGATGGCGGCACGGAAATCTACCAGATGGTGGCCGACGGGCAGGTTCACATCATCAGCCCCGACCAGGAGGTGTTTGCCGACCGGGCCGTTTACAATGTGGACCGCAAGGTCGCCCTGTTGACCGGTGACACCCTGCGCCTGGTGACGCCAACCGACGTGGTGACCGCGCGGGACAGCTTGGAGTATTACGAAGACCAAAATCTGGCGGTGGCCCGCGGCGATGCCATTGCCGTGCGCGAGGATAGCCGACTGCGTGCCGACGTGTTGGTCGGCCAGTTCGTCGAGGATACAACCGGCAGCCTGGTGCTCGACCGGATCGACGGTACCGGCGAAGTGGTCATCACCACGCCAACCGACATTGCCCGTAGCGAACGTCTGATGTATTCGACATCGGCCAATATCGCGGTGTTGACGGGGCAAGTGCGCATCACCCGCGGCGAGAACCAGATCAACGGTGATGTGGCCGAAATGAATTTAACGACGAAAGTCAACCGAGTGTTGAGTTCGGGTCGCCGCGTGCGCGGCCTGTTCGTCCCTGGAACGGAAACGGCGGCCTCGCCGGCGGATGACGGCGAGGCCGCCCCCGCCGAGACCGATGCACCGGCGGGGTGATGCACCACCATGCTGACACGGCCTTCGACCCTGGAACGAACCACCGGCGTGGTGGCCTCGCCGAGACTCGACAGCTTGCCCGAGCGCCGGCGTGGCCTGTTCGCTGAAAACCTGGGCAAACAGTTCAAGGGTCGCCCAGTGGTTCGCGATGTGAACCTGTCCGTGCGGCGCGGCGAAGCTGTCGGGCTCCTGGGACCCAACGGGGCTGGCAAGACCACCTGCTTCTACATCATCACCGGGCTGATTGCGGCGGATTACGGCACCATCGTGCTGGACGGCCAAGATATCACGCCCCTACCGATGTATCGGCGGGCCCGCCTCGGCATCAGCTACTTGCCACAAGAGTCGTCGATCTTCCGCGGCCTGAATGTGGAGAACAACATCCGGGCAGTCCTGGAGGTGGTGGAATCCGACCGTCACCAGCGCGAGGCCATGCTGAACGATCTCCTGGCAGAATTCTCCATCTCCCACCTGCGCCGGTCACCGGCTCTCGCCCTGTCCGGCGGCGAGCGCCGGCGTGTGGAGATCGCCCGCGCGCTGGCGACACGACCCGATTTCGTGCTCCTGGATGAGCCACTCGCCGGCATTGACCCGATTGCGGTGAACGACATCCGGGAACTCATCTCCCATTTGCGCAACCGCGGCATCGGTGTTCTGATCACAGACCACAATGTTCGAGAAACGTTGGATATCGTCGACCGGGCGTATATCCTGCATGAGGGCATGGTTTTGATGGAGGGCGAACCCTCCGAAATCGTTGCCCATGAGGACGTCCGGCGTGTCTACTTGGGAGAAAGGTTCAGCCTTTAGGCACTGCGGCCATGGCGCTAACCCAACGCCTCGATCTGAGGCAGACCCAATCGCTGGTGATGACGCCACAGCTGCAGCAGGCGATCAAACTGCTGCAGCTCTCTAATCTTGAACTCACCGAATTTGTCGAACGCGAGATCGAACAGAATCCGCTCCTGGACGTGGAGGACCCCAGCAGTGGGGCGAATGGTGAGACCGAGTGGGGCCTCACGGATTTTGCGGCCCCCGCCAGCGCCGAGGCGGCGCCGTCCGAGGCGGCGCCGGTGCGCGATACGGAGGACTTGGTGAGTTCCGGCGATCTTGCCGCCGGCAACGACGCCCCCCTAGATGCCGACTACGAAAACGTGTGGTCCCATGCCAGCGCCTTCGAAAACGGCGCGGACGGTAGTGACCTGGCCAATTGGCAGGGTCGCGGCGGCAATGCCGGGTTCACCGATGGTGAACCCGACCTGGAGCAGACCCTCGCCAGCGCCACCAACCTGCGCGACCACCTGACGGCACAGCTCAACATCGACGTCACCGATCCGGCCGACCGGCTGATCGGCAGTGCCATGATCGATGTCCTGGACGAAACTGGCTACTTTCGCGCTGACATGGCCGAACTGGCTCAATCGCTCGGCTGCAGTACGGCCGACGTGGAGCGCGTTCTGGCACGCATGCAGGGCTTCGATCCCTCCGGTATCTTCGCCCGCTCGCTGGCGGAATGCTTGGCCATCCAACTGCGCGAGCGCGACAGGCTCGATCCGGCCATGCAGGCCCTGCTCGACCATCTCGACCTTCTGGCCGCCCGTAACCTGGCCGGCCTGATGCGCGTCTGCGGCGTGGAGGCGGACGACCTGCACGATATGGTCGCCGAGATCAAAACCTTGAACCCGAAGCCGGCGTTGGCCTTCGAGACAACGACCGCCGAGATCGTGGCACCGGATATTCTGATGCGCGCGCACCCGAACGGCGGTTGGCAGATCGACCTCAATCCAGACACCTTGCCCAGGGTCCTGATCAACCATCGCTACGCCGCCCGCATCGGCAGCGGCGCATGCAGCAAGACCGAACGCGAATACCTGACCGACCGACTCAATTCCGCCAATTGGCTGGTCAAGTCGCTGCATCAACGCGCCACCACAATCCTCAAGGTCGCAACCGAGATCATCCGTCAACAGGATGGGTTCTTCCGGCACGGTGTGCGTTTTCTCAAGCCACTGATCCTGCGCGATATCGCCGAGGCCATCGGCATGCACGAGTCAACGGTCAGTCGAGTGACGACGAACAAGTTCATGGCCACGCCACGCGGGCTGTTCGAACTGAAGTATTTTTTTACCTCGGCCATCACCGGTGCCGACGGTCGTGCCGCCCATTCCGCCGAGGCAGTCCGTTTCCGCATCAAATCGCTGATCGACGACGAGACCGCCACCGAGGTCCTATCCGACGATCGCATCGTGGAGATTCTGCGCGACGAGGGCATCGACATTGCCCGACGTACCGTGGCCAAATATCGTGAGGCCATGCGCATTCCATCTTCCGTGCACCGTCGCCGCTCGATGGCCTTGCGCTTGTGAGCGCCGACGCCCTCTCCCGGCGCAAACCCCGCCCGGCGCAAACCCCGCCCGGCACAAACCCCGCCCGGCGCAAACCCCTCCGGGCGCAAACCAGGGACGACGGACCGCCGACTGCGCCTTGCTTGACAAGCCGACAGCGCGGTTCCTATGTTTTGGAGTGACGGTGTCGCTGGTCCGCCCGATCTCCTGAGTTCTCCTCTCCCCTATGCGGACCGAAATATGTCCGGAAACGGCTCACTATGCACCTCAAAATCAACGGCAAACAGATCGATATCGGCGAGTCTCTGCGTAGCTACGTCGATGGCGCGCTGCAGACTGCGACGGCCAAATACTTCCCGAACCCGATCGAGGGCACGGTGGTCTTCTCCCGTGAGGCCCATCTCTTCCATGCCGACGTCTCGGTCCATGTTGGTCGGGGTATCCTGTTGCAGAGTTTCGGCGAATCAGACGACATCTATCATGCCTTCGACAAGGCATGCGATAAGATAGCTAAGCGTCTGCGCCGCCATAAGCGCCGATTGCGCGACCATCACGCCAATGTCGCGGAGGATCCGGATGGCGATATTCTCCAGGCGTCGCAATACGTAATCGGTGGCACGGACACTGCCAATGAGGCCGGAGCGGAGCACGACGACGCCGGCGAGCATGCCAACGGCAACCCGGTCATCATTGCCGAGACCACCACGGAGATTCAGAGCCTGACCGTGGGCGATGCGGTCATGCGCATGGAGCTGGCCGAGCTGCCGGCCCTCATGTTCCGCAACCCGACGCATGGCGGACTGAACATGGTGTATCGCCGCCCAGACGGGCATGTGGGTTGGGTCGATCCCCGCGGTACGCGGATCGCCGGTGTCTGACACGCACTGCTTGCCATTTCCGCTCACAAGCGTCGGTTGGCCATGCACGATCTGATCACGCCCCAGGGCATCATTCCGAAGCTGAAGGCCGGCAGCAAGAAACAGGCGTTGCACGAACTGGCGAAGCGGGCCGCCGACGTGACCGGACAGCACGAGCGTGCCATTTTCGACGTGCTGCTGGAGCGGGAACGGCTCGGGACCACGGGGATGGGCGACGGTATTGCCATTCCGCACGGTAAAATGTCGTCTCTTGACCGGGTGTATGGCTTGTTTGCGCGTCTGGAGCGGCCGATCGCCTTCGATGCCATCGACGACCAGCCAGTCGACCTGATGTTTCTGCTTCTGGCGCCGCACCAATCCGGGGCCGACCATCTAAAGGCCCTCGCGCGCGTTTCGCGGACGCTTCGGGACGCGGATATCTGCGAGAAGCTGCGCGGCTGCGAGAGCGCAGATGCGATCTATGCCCTCTTGACGCAGACCGAAGCGACGCAGGCAGCATGATGTCGGCCGCGGCCGAGGACGACGACCGGACTGGCGCCGAATTCTCGACCGGCATCCTCCCATCGCAGGCCCTGCGCACCGCCCTGGCCGAGGGCGAAATCCGAGCCACCACGCCGGTCTCGGAGGGGCAGATCCAGCCGGCAAGCCTGGATCTCCGCCTGGGCGAAACCGCCTACCGGGTCCAGGCCAGCTTCCTGCCCGGCCGACGCAACACCGTGCGCGACCGTATCATGGCCCATGCCCAGTACCAAATCGACCTAACGGGCGGGGCGGTGTTGGAGCGGAACTGCGTTTACATCGTGCCGCTCATGGAAACACTCTCGCTGCGCAAGCGGTTGTCTGCCGTCGGCAACCCAAAGAGTTCGATCGGCCGGCTCGATGTGTTCGCCCGGGTCATCACCGACCACGGCGTCGAATTCGACCGCATCCGCGAAAGCTATAAGGGACCCTTATATGCCGAGGTGTCGCCGCGTGCGTTCAGTATCCGCGTGCGCACCGGCTCGCGGCTCGTGCAAGTGCGCTTGCGTCGGGGATCACCCGGTACTTCTGATGCCGCCATGCGTCGGTTGAACCGGCAGGTACGGTTGGTGCAGGCGCCGGCAGATGCGGCGCGGACGTCCACGGCCGACTCGACCCCAGATCTCTTCGGCCATGTGCCCTCACGCCAAGACCGGTCGACCGACGACATCGACCCGGTCAACCGGGGCGTCGAGTTCACGGCGGATGTGCATGGTGACAAAAACACAGGCTTGATTGGCTACCGGGCCAAACGCAATGCCGGCTTCATCGATGTCGACACTTGGGGGCACTACGACCCGGAAGAATTCTGGGATCCCGTGCGGCCGCAAGCTGGCAATTCCGTGCTGCTCGACCCGGAGGATTTTTACATTCTGGCATCGCGCGAAACGGTGACCGTGCCGGTCGATTACGCGGCCGAAATGTTGGCGTACGATACACTGGTTGGCGAATTCCGCGTGCACTACGCTGGATTCTTTGATCCTGGCTTCGGCGCACCGGAGACTGGTGGTGTCGGCAGCCGTGCCGTCTTGGAGGTGCGGGCCCACGAAGTGCCATTCCTGATCGAAGACGGCCAGGTGATCGGCCGGTTGGTCTACGAACGCCTGACCGCCCGCCCCGACAAGCTCTATGGCGTCCAGATCGGCTCGTCGTACCAACGTCAGACCTTGACACTGGGCCGCCAGTTCAAACGCCCGGCCTGACGGTGTGCGTCCGCAGGCCGCCGGATTGAGCGACGTTATGCATGACCGGATCGATGCGTCCCTAAGTCGCAATTTTGCACAACTGCGGTTCTGTTTGCATCCGATCCGGACGATCCATGGCGTTATCACAGCGCTGAAAATCGATATGCACCGATCTTGCCAGGTTGACAGCGGCGATCTGTTTCGCTATTTCTTTGAACAGACTGCGAGATGCGCCGGAAGGCGGGATGACGCCACGCGGTCTCATCGGCACGCTCCACTATGCCGAGAAACAATTCCTTATAAAGTCTTAGCATTCCTCAGGCCGCGCGCGGCCGAGAACCCCACCCCAACCGGCACGCCCGTCGCGCATCGCCGATTCCTGTCCGCAGGCATACGATGAACCTTCAGGAACTAAAATGTAAGACGCCGGCCGAACTCCTGGCGTTTGCGGAAGAACTGCAGATCGAAAACGCGAGCACCCTGCGCAAGCAGGACATGATGTTCGCCATCCTAAAGCAATTGGCCGAGAACGACGTGCCGATCTTCGGCGACGGCGTGCTAGAGATTCTTCAGGACGGATTCGGCTTTCTGCGCTCACCGGAGGCCAATTATCTGCCCGGCCCAGACGACATTTACGTGTCGCCGAGCCAGGTGCGCCGCTTCGGTCTGCGCACCGGAGACACGGTGGAAGGTCAGATTCGGGCCCCCAAGGATGGCGAACGCTACTTCGCCCTGCTCAAGGTCAACAGCATCAATTTCGACGTGCCAGATAAGGTCCGTCACCGCATCAACTTCGACAACCTGACGCCGCTCTACCCGGACGAGCGACTCAAGCTAGAGGTCGAAAACACCGACAAGAAGGACAACACCTGCCGCATCATCGATCTGATCTCGCCCCTGGGCAAAGGGCAACGGGCGCTCATCGTCGCACCGCCGCGAACCGGTAAAACCGTTATGCTGCAGAATATTGCCCACTCCATCGCCGAGAATCATCCGGAAGTCTATTTGATCGTCCTGTTGATCGACGAGCGGCCCGAAGAGGTGACCGATATGGCCCGATCGGTCCGTGGCGAGGTGATCAGCTCCACCTTCGACGAACCGGCAGCCCGACACGTCGCCGTGGCCGAGATGGTCAGCGAAAAAGCGAAACGGCTGGTGGAACATAAGCGCGACGTCGTCATTCTACTCGACAGTATCACCCGTCTGGCGCGCGCCTACAACACGGTGGTGCCCAGTTCCGGCAAGGTGCTGACGGGGGGTGTCGATGCAAATGCCCTCCAACGCCCCAAGCGCTTCTTCGGTGCCGCCCGCAACATCGAAGAAGGGGGCTCGCTCACCATTATCGCCACGGCGCTGATCGATACCGGAAGCCGTATGGACGAAGTGATCTTCGAGGAATTCAAAGGCACCGGCAATTCGGAGATCATTCTCGATCGCAAACTGTCCGACAAACGGACCTTCCCATCCATCGACATCACCAAATCGGGAACCCGCAAAGAAGAACTGCTGGTGGATAAAGGAACCATCTCGAAGATGTGGGTCCTACGCCGCATTCTTATGCCCATGGGCGTGGTCGACGCCATCGAGTTCTTACTCGACAAAATGAAGTACACAAAGACCAACAACGACTTCTTCGAGTCCATGAATCAGTAGATCGACCGGTCAAACCCTCTCCCAAAGCATCTGGGAGAGGGTCTTGTCGTGCCGCCGGGCCTGAGACCAACGGCCCTAAACAAGGACCGGTCCTCGGCCCGCCCTGTTTCGGAGCGCCGGCATCCGTGCCGGCTGGACCGCCGGCTTCCAGCCGGCCCAGACCACGCCCAGCGGCCGGCCGCCAAGATGGCGGCGGTCCAGCCGGCAGGGATGCCGGCGCTCCTC
>JANQJV010000318.1 GCA_028281465.1 Azospirillaceae bacterium
GCGCACGCCGAACAAGGTGCGCGCCCTGATCGGCGCCTTCTGCATGGCGAACCCGCTGCGCTTCCATGCCGGCGACGGGAGCGCCGACACCTTGTCGGCCCGGGCCGCCGACACCTTGTCGGCGCGAAACGGCGCCGTCCGCGCCGGGCCGGCGAGGCGTCGGCGCTCCAAAGGGCGCTTCGGTCAGGTGTAATCTTCCAGCGTGCCTTCGCGGTGGACGTCCAGCGTGGCGCAGTGGAAGCCGCCCAGGAAGGGGTAGTGATACTTGAAAGGACATGGGATCGGCTCGAAGCCCCAGTCGCGCAGGGCGGCGATCAGGTCTTCCTGGTCGCGTTCCACGATGATGCGCTTTTCGTCCAACGACAGCACGTTGATGCTGATCCAGTCGCTCATCCAGCCGGCCAGTTCGATCGGCGTGGCGCGCGGTTTGGGCGCTGGCAGGATGTCCCAGCGCTTCAGCGCCGGCGGCAAGCGGTCGACGTCGACGAAATTCGGGCTGACCAGAGCCTTGCCCGGCGCCAGCGGCACGAAGGTGGTGTCGATGTGATAGGCGCCAGCGCAGCGGGTCGGGATCAGGTGCAGCCGATAGGTCGGCTCCAAGAAACGGCGCAGCCAGTCGATGCCGGCCTGATTGGTGATCTGGCTGCGCTGGCCGAAGATGTCGCGGCCGCAACGCACGAAATCGGCGGCATCGAACACCGGTTCGGCCTCGGTGGTGACGAAGCGGAGCGCATCGGGGTCGACCACCGACCAGTCGTCGTCCACCTCCTCCGGCAACCCTTCCGGATAGGCGTAGGCCGTATCGTACAATTCGTCGCGCAGCTCCGGCTTGGGTGCCGACAGCCACAGCGCGCCGCGCGCCATCAGCGATTTCAAAATCCGCCGGTACGGAAAGGTCTCGAAATAGCGCCCACGATGCGCCATCGGGCACTCCAGGAAGGTGGTGCCGACGGGCAGGATGACGTCGCGCGGGTTGGCGGCGCAGAAGCCATTGGCGACCCGCCAATACGGTGTCTCATAGGGTGCCTCGAAGGCAAAATGATCCGGCCGGTGCACGCGCACGCCTTCCCCGGCCAGGATCGCCAGCAGCGCATCCAAGCAGGCGGCGGCGCGCTCGATCACCGCCCGCGGGTAGCGGCGCCAATGCCCGCGCAGGCCCAGCACCTCGGCGCGCGTGGCGTCCGACACCGTGACCCGGTCGACCAGGTTCCAGTCCGGCCAGGCGGCACCGTCGACCCGGCCGACGACCACCTCCTTCAAGGGGTCCCATTCCGTGTACGAGCCAATCGGGTCGTGCGTGTGCGTCATGGTGCGTCTCCGGCGCCCGTGCCGCGGGGCCGGTCAGCGCCGCTCCAGGGTGATCGGGCAGGTCCAGTCCAGCGGCACCGGCAGACCGGAATATTGCCGGGCCCGCGACACCGTGTCCTCGCCCTCCAGGTTGGGATTGATGCTGCCTTGAATGCCCATGTCGCGCTCGCGGATGGCACTCTGCAGTTTGGCCAGCTTGCCTGTGTCGTGCAGCCGGTCGAACAGGAACTCGGCGTTGAACACCAGGCTTGGCCACGCGAAGCGGCGGCTGATGCGCGAGCTGACCGGACTCAAGCCAACGATGAAGAAGGCACGGCCGGCCACGCTGAAGCCGAACCGACGCTCCGACGGATCATTGCTGAAGTCGGGATCCCAGCGATGGAACACCCGGTCTTGGGCATGGATCAGGCCAAGCTGATCCCAGACAAGCGTATCGAATTCGCCTTCGTCGCGCGGCACCGGACCGAGAAAACTGGCAACAAAGGTACTGAACTCGCCGCGAAATCCTCTTTGTATGCAAACGAAATCGAACAGATCGGCACACAGCCACACCGTCGACTCCGGCGAGGCCATGGCACCATAGATGCCATGCCGGAACGTGGCGCGTTGCAAGGCGGCGCGGCCGGCCAGGCAGGCAAATGAGTCCGACTGCACATGGGTCCGGAACGCGCTGTGCACGGCCAGAAACCGGTCGTCGGGGTCGGTTCCGGTGTCGACGCCAACCACGCGTTCGCCGTCGCGCGCGAGGCAGGCGCTGCCGGCCCGCACCCTGGTGGGACGAAACGGATTGACAGTTTCGTGTGCAGTCATCCAGAAAACCCACTGTGCCGAAGCGCAATCCAGCGCGCCGGATTGCCATATGCCGCGCTGATCAAGGACCTGTGTTTTCCAGACGTCCCGCCTTGCCTAGCCGGCTGCGCATGCCCTGTCAACCGGCGCGACGCCAGTTGTGCCGACTCTATGCACGCGGTGCGACGATCAGGCGGCAACAAACGGTCTGGCAAACCAATCCGGCCGATCTTCGGACGGTCGCATCAATAAGGGCTCCACTGCCATGGCGACACACTCCCTGGACACCAACGATGACGAGATCGCACCGGCAACCTCGCTGCCGATGCGCCCGGTGCCAGCGGACGCGCTTCGCTTCGAACAGAGCGGCGATTTCTGGGGTTTGCTGGCATCGCTCGAGCTGTCGCTGGTGCTATCGCGAGAGCGGGAGAACTTCCTCATGCTCCTCGCCGGCGTGGACGGCCGGCCGTGGCAAAGCACCATGCTGGTGGCCCAGCCGACCGGGCTTTATCACGACCCGGCCGGCCGACGGCTCCTGGTCGGCACCACGCGCACACCGAATCAGGTGATCCAGTTCTCCGCCTGGCGCCCTGGCGAGGCGGACGCCACCTTGCGGCCGGCCGATGTCGCGCTGCCCGAGGACGCCACGGTTTTTCTGCCCAGACTGTGCCACTTCCTGCCGGGCACACTGTATACCCATGACGTCGTCCTGATCGACGATGCCATCCACCTGATCGCCACGGACCACAATTTTGTCGCCCGGGTCGAGCCGGATGGCGGCTGGACCCGGGTGTGGTGGCCGCAGGTGCTGGAGGCACAGGCGCCGGACCAGTTCCGCATCAACCGCATGCAGCTCAATTCCATCGCCGTCAACACCTCTGTCGACGACAGCTACTACACCGCCTTCTCCGATGAGGTGGATGGACCGAAACCGTGGCGGCGCGGCTTCGGACCGGACAAGCGTGGCGTGGTGCTGGACGGCGCCAGCCGTCATACCATCTTGCGCGGCCTGACCTGCCCGCATTCCGTGCGCCTGCGCGACCGCACGCTGTGGCTGTGCAACAGCGGTTACGGCGAGCTGGGTTTCGCCCGCCTGCAGCCAGACGGTGCGGCCGGCGCCTGGCAGCCGGTCGCCACCCTGCCCGGCTTCGTGCGCGGGCTGTGCTTCGCGGGCACGATTGCCTTCGTCGGCCTGTCCAAGGTGCTGGAGCACTACGAAACCTATGCGCCCGGTGTGCACCCGCGGGATAGCCGCTGCGGCATCTCCGCCATTGATACGCGAACCGGCGCCGAAATCGCCGCCCTTTGGTGGCCACATGGGCACGAGATCTACGATATCCAAACGCTGCCGGGCATCCTGCGGCCCTTGTTTCCCGAAGTGACCAATGACAAAGAGGCCGCGGGCCATGCCGTATTGCGCTTCATGGGCTGACCGACCGGATGGACGGCCGCGGCGTTCCGTTGCCGCAGGTTGGAGGGTGTATCGATGACCAAAGCGAATGGTGCCGGCACACCGGAGGAAACCCCGGCCGGACCGAATGGCGGCGAGGCTTCCGAGGCGGACGAGCCGACCATCGGCGATCTGATCCATGCCGAAGCCCAGGGCGTGGTCAAGACCAGCGTGATTGCCGCCATGGCGGTGGGGCTCGTGCCAATGCCGGTGATCGACATTGTTGGCGTCACCGGCGTGTCCATGACCATGCTGCGCTCGCTCGCCGCCCTTTACGAGGTGCCGTTCTCCGAGAACCTGGGCAAATCCGCCCTCGTCGCCTTGGTGCCCAGCGTGCTGCCGGTGGTCGTTCTGGGCGGGGCGGCCAGCGTCATCAAGGCGTTTCCGGGGCCGGGCACGGCTGGCGGCATCGCCGGTGTCACGGTTTTATCCGGAGCCGTGGTCTATGCCCTGGGCCAGGTATTCATCCAGCATTTCGAAGCCGGCGGCACCATGGCCGATTTCAATCCCGGACCAGCAAAAACAGGCTTTAAGCAAGCCTTCGAGGATGGCAAGAAGGTGGTGCGTGAGCTGATGGCGCAAATCAACCAACCGCCGGCCGCCGGCCAGGGCCCGAAGAAATGGCGCCTCAAGCCGCACCGCGCCTGACCCGGCACCGCCTCCGGCCTCACCCCACCAGGGAGCCCAGACCGTGCTCACCTTGACCGCTGTCGCCACCGTCTTTGGCCTGGGGGCCGCCGCCAACCTGTTGCTCGGCGGCGGCCCTGGCCGCAAAACCAAATGGCGGCGCGGCGGTCTGGTGGCCCGGCGCGACCAACCCCTGGCCCGGGAGGTGCGCCGGGCCGTCGCCGGCGGCGAGAGTCCAGATGACGACGATGCCGACAGCCTACTGGCTCGCTCGCTGCCGCTGGCCGGCCTCGGCTTCGCCAGCGCACTCGCCGGGCTGGCGTCGCCCGTGCTCGCGCTGCCAGCCGTCCTGGTATCCGGCTACCTGACCGTGCCGTTCCTGCGCAACGGGTTGCGCAAGTACCAGCGCAACCGCCATCTGCTCGACGCAGCCGATTCGGTGATCATTCCCCTGCTGGTGCTGCTGCAGCAATTCGTCGCCGCCGCCTTCATCCTGTTCGGCATCAGCCTGAGCCGGCGCGTGTTGGCCGGCACCTACGACCGCTCGCGCCAGAGTCTGGCCGACGTGTTCGGCCATCTGCCCAAGCGGGTGTGGATCGTGCACGACGGCTCGGAGATCGAAGTCGATTACCGTGACGTGGCGGTCGGCGACGTCGTCGTGGTCAATGCTGGCGAAGCCATGCCGGTGGACGGCAGCATCGTCGCCGGCGAAGGGCTGGTCGATCAGCACCGGCTGACCGGGGAATCGGTGCCGGTGGAGAAATCGGTCGGTGACCCCATGCTGGCGGCGACCCTGGTGGTGTCCGGCCGTTTTCACGTGCGCGTGGAACGCTCGGGCAGCCACACCCACGCCAGCGAAGTCGCCAGCCTGATTCTCAGCGCCGCCGACCGACGCCTGCAGGTGCAAGAACGCGGCGAGGCGATCGCCGAACGCAGCCTGCCGATCATCCTGGCACTCGCCGCCACCGCCGGCATCATGGGTGGGCTGGTGCGTGCGGTCGCCGTTTACCTGGTGGCACCCGGCTACACCATGCGCGTGCTGGCCCCAGTCGCCCTCCTGCGCGCGTTGCGCCGGGCGGCCGACGACGGCATCCTGATCAAGGATGGGCGAAGCCTGGAGCTGCTGCGCGGCGTCGACACGGTGGTGTTCGACAAGACCGGAACACTGACCGACGGCTCGCTGGGCGTGGACCGCGTGCTGGCCGCGCCCGGCTTCGAGGCATCCGCCGTGCTGGCCATGGCCGCCGCCGCCGAAGGCCGGCAATCGCACCCAATCGCCCAGGCGATCCGCCAGGCCGCGCAGGACGCCTGCGTGTTCATGGCCGAGGGGCTCGATACCAGCGACTATACGGTCGGACGCGGAATCCGGGCCCTGGTGGCCGGTGAAGCGGTGCTGGTCGGCAGCCCGGCGTTCATCGCCGAACAGGGGCTGACGGTACCGGCAGATCTGGACGCCCAGGCCACGGCGCTGGCCGAGACCGGCCTGACCAGCGTGGTGGTGGCGATTGGCGACCGGGTAGCCGGCCTGATCGCCCTCAACCAGGTGGTGCGCCCCGAAGCGCGCGCGACGGTGGACGCCCTGCACCGACGCGGCCTGCACACGGTGATCATCTCCGGCGACGGCCAGATGGCAACCGCGCACCTGGCCCGGCAATGCGGTGTGGAAACGGTCTATGCCCGGACCTTGCCGGGCGACAAGGCGGCGATCGTGCACGCCATGCAGGAGGCAGGACGCACGGTCTGCTTCATCGGCGACGGCATCAATGATGCCGGGGCCCTGAAACAGGCCGATGTGTCGCTGTCGATCCGCGGCTCTTCGACCATTGCCGTCGACACCGCGCAGATCGTTCTGCTCCGCCCAGATCTGGCGTTGCTCCCCAAGCTGCTCGACGTGTCGGCACGCTACGAGTCCGCCGTCAGCTTCGCCTCGCACCTGGCCATCTGGATGCCGACGGCGGCGCTGCCGTTCGTGTTTTTCGGCATGGGCGGCGTGATCCTGGTCGTGGCGGGCCACGACATCGCCTTGTGGGGCGGCCTCTCGCGCATTCTCAAGAGCAACCGCCGTGAGCCGGCGCGCCTGACCAGCGCGGCGCGGCGGCCAATCGACAACCGCTAGAACATTTTCCACGCACACCGGTTCGCGGAAAACGCTTTGTCCAATTGATATTAAAGCAAATCGTCGTCGCAGATTGAGTCAATCTGCTCGGACTTTGCTCTCCGGCCCATCGCCGCGACGTCCAACAGCTGCACAGGCGGCACCATCGCTTGTTGGAACGGTTGCGGCACACGCCACGGTCCGACCCGACCGACCTGGTCCCGCACGCGTCCCGACCTGAAATCCCGAAAAACAAAAGACTAATACCCATGGCCCGCCTTGACGACACGGTCGGTTTCGGCGCTGAACGAGGGGCGCCGGCATCCTTGCCGGCTGGACCGCCGGCTTCCAGCCGGCCCGGACCACGCCCAGCCGCCGGCCGCCAAGATGGCGGCGGTCCAGCCGGCAAGGATGCCGGCGCCCCTCGTTCAGCGCCGAAACCGACCGTGTCGTCAAGGCGGGCCATGGGTA
>JANQJV010000321.1 GCA_028281465.1 Azospirillaceae bacterium
CGGTCGAGGCCGACCGCCAGCACCGCCGCCGAGAACAGACGCTGGCGGACCTCAAGGAGGAGCTGGCCACCCTCGAGCGAGGCCGCGACGACCATCCGCCCGAACACCCTGTACACACATAGGCACACGCCCGAAAACCGACTCCCGTAAACGCTTGAAAAAAAACATAGAGTCAGCCTGTCTGCCGAGCCACCGTGAACACAGGTCAAGCAGTATATAGACTTGATATAGACTTGGGCATCATAAAAACGCTAGGCGAAAGTGGCAGCTCTGTAGCGTCAACGGTTGTCGTTCCAGAGCCGGCGATACCGCATTCTGCTGCGGAATCAAGGGTTTGCGGCTTGGCAGCGGGGGGATGGTTCCGTCGACCTGGGTTGTCCGGCGGGTCCGGGGTGGCTCGGCAGCGTCACTGTCTTCAGCGGCGCTGATCATGGGGCCAGTGTCCCCGGTGGCCGTGTTGGGCTTGGTTGGATCGTCGGTGCCAGCCGCCAGGCCGGCGATGGGGCCGGTGGCGCCTGAAGGGTCTTGTTCCGGTGGCGTGAGAAAGGCACCAGGTAATCGGCCCTGGGGCGTCAAGAAGTTTCGCCGGACGGCAGATCCGAAGGCCTTGCTCCTGTCTAGTCGAACCAGGTCCAGGATATCCAGTGGTTGCCCGGGCGCGGTCCTCCCAATGGCGCGGGTGGCGACAAGCTGGAACCGGGGACCAGGGTCGCGCGCCGGCAAGGCCACGGCAGCCGCCGCTGGGTGGCCTGTCTCCGCCGGCGGTGTGGCCGGGTCAATCGCAACGAAGGGCGGGAGGCGGCGCGGTGCCTCCAGCGTCGCCACCGGCCGATTGGCTGCGTAGAGCTCGATCACCTCGGTGGTTGCCTCCGGGCTGACGGCAAAGGCAAGACGGGTGCCGTCCGGCGCAGGGAGGGGCAGCGACCCGCCGGCCTCGGCCAGATCATCCGCCGTGCGCAAGGGCGGGCCGGCCGCGGCGAACAGATCGGCATAGGCAGTTCCGTCGGTCCGGCTGAACGCGTAGATGTGGCGGAGCGCGGAGGCCGATGGGACATGGCGGATCACGTAGACCGCGCGTCTGCTGACCGACACGGCTGGACCGTGCGGCTGGATCGAGATGGCCGGCACGGACGCAACGCCGGCCCTGTACTGTGGCGGCAGAACCGGGTCGTAGACATCGACCCGCCATGGGCAGGCGGCTGCCGTTTGGCGAGGCACGGCAGGGTCGACGGTCAGAGTCACGCGGCGGTTGCGGGAGTCGGCTTGTCCGACACCCCGATCCACAAGCGGTGCCTCCATGCCCCGCGACGCCACGGTCAGAACAGTGTCCGGCGGCAGCGCTGCGCGCAGCAAGGCGGCAACGCTCTCTGCCCTGGCCAGAGCCAGCCGATGGTTGAAGGCCCGGCAGTTTTGGCCGCGTGGCGGGCAGCTCTGGTCCGAGTGACCTTCCAGCCGAAACGTCAGTGCGGGGGTTTTGTTCGGCCGACGCATCACCGCCACCATGCGCGCCAAAACGGCACGGTTTTCCGCGGTCTCGGCCCAGTGGGTCTGATTGAGGCCGAAATGCAGGTGGAAACTGCGCGGCAAGGGGAAAGGAACCCGCTGTGCCTTGCGTGCGCCACAGCCCAGGATGGCGACGGGGTGCAGGGTTGACGGCAGATGATGCCAGCGCGTGATATCGCGCACTGGGTCGCTTTCGACCCGTGGGGGATGCCCCGCCTGTAACCGCGCCAGAACCTGGTCATCGGCCGAGCACCAGAACCGGGGTAGAGTCGCCCGGCTGCGGGCGAAGCGCTGTGCCGCGGCATCGAATAGCCCATGGCGGGCGAGCATGGCACCGGCAGCCAGCAGCACGGAGGCGTCACCCGTCGCTTCCGCTTCGGCCATAACCACCAGCGCGCGCCCAGCCTCCCCCAGGGCCTCCACCGCCAACGCCCGCGCCGCCAACGCTTCCGCCGCCGCAGCGCGCCGATCGGCGGCCGTCGGCAATCCCGCCGCCGCGTGGTCTGCCTTGGTGAACTCTGCAAGCGCATCATCGAAGCGGCGGGCATGAAACGCTTCCAAACCCAGCCTCAATGGGCCGCAGAAGGCGCCGACGGGAGGGTCCAACCAGGCCACACGCATATTGTGGTAAAATGCATCGGAACAAACGCCCGGCCGCGGTGGTTCGGCTCCGCTTCCCGGCAGCGCCGACACGTTGCCCACCAAGGCCATCATGATCGCCAGGACCACCGCATAGCCCTTGCTCATGATCCAATCCCCATTTGGTTGCCCGGAAACGGCATAGACCGTCCAGCCGTTCCGATGCTGTGCGGGATGAATGCGAGGAACGATCACGGAGCGGAGCTCGGCGCCCGTTATCGACCCATCCGCTGCCAAACCGCCCTGGACCGGCACCGGTGCATCGGAATGCCATCTGGCCCCTTTCTGGCTGATTCGTATGACGGCGAAACTGGTTGCGTCCGCCTTGCTCTCGCGAGCCCCCCCCCAATGCCGCGCAACTTCGGTACCGCGAAACGGCCGCCCGTGTTGATCGGCCCCCGAAAGGACTTGGCGCAGACCTCGTCCATCGAGGTCAATTGCCAGCGACTTGACGAGACAGGTCGTGACCCGTTCCTAATTCCAGATCGGCGCTAAGTCTTCGCAATCGTTAACCCAAGATTCAGTACGCTTCACGTCAGTCTAAGCCAATGTTAATCTGGCCTTCGGATCCGTGAGGAGTTGGTAGACCGGGTCCTTCGTCTGCAACAGGAACTGGGCTAGGCTACCATCCTCGAAGCGCACCGCCGTGTCCAGGATTGGTCCGTCTTTGCGCCGGGCAAATAGGGTTCGGGGCGGTTCGTTTGTTGTCCGATCTAGCTGTATCTGGACGTAAACCTGCTGAGCCTCTGCGCGGGATGGTCGCAGTTCCAGCCTGAAGCCGTCACCGTGCCGGCGCTGGAGGAGGCCGCCGGCATCCGCCACGGCCTGTACACCACTGGTTCCAAAGGCCACAGTGTCGATAACGTCTTCGAACAGGGCCCGCAGCGAAGGCTGTTCTGCCAAGGCTCGGCGAATTGCCTCCGGTGCCGGCGAGCCGCCCCGCACATACATATAGACGGCATGCCAGCCAATTGCCGGGGTTTCGGCATCGACACCCGACAGTTCGCCCCGAAGCCCATCCTCGGTTGTTGCGAAGGTGAACAGGTGGGCGGCAATGCGGGCGTGCGGCGTGTTCTCCATCGCGACCATCATGGTGACCTCTCTCCGTTGGAACAATATATCTTTTTAAGGACCCGCTGGAATGCAGCGGTATCCCTCTCGGTCACCTCGTCCCAGTCGAGCCAGGTGTTGTTGGCCGTCGGCGCAAGGCACCGCAGCACGGCGGCGACCCGGTTCTTGAGCGCCGCGACAGCATCCATTGCCGCGGCATGGCCCTCAACGTGTTCGCAGCCGGGTTCGAAGCCGGCTCGGCGCATACTGCGACGGGCCCGGCGAGCATCTGTGGCCAGCGCTGCCAGGTCAGCACCGACGGCGGTGGGATCGTCGAGGTGGGCCACGAGGCGCGCTTCCTCGTCATCCTCGTCTTCCGGTTGTCCCACCGGATTGAGCATGGACGTCAGCGCGGTGATGTTGGTCTCGGGGCGCAGGTGTTTCAGCGCGTGAACCGATTGCGCATGTCGACACTCCAGCAGGACACCGTAAATGGCCAGCGACACGGCGCCGCAGTGCCCAACTAACGCCTCTAGAGCGGCGATTTCCGTGCCATAGGTTGCTTTTGGGCCGCTCTCGATCATGGCGGCTAGAGCGGTGGCATCGGCTCCATGACCCTTGATATGGATCAGCCGGTTCTGCAGCGGCGTGAAGACGAGAACGCGCAGGAGTGTTCGGGGCAAGGTTCGGCTAAGGGGCTGTAAATGCTCCACAAATTGAACTAGGCGGTGCTCCGGACCGGTAAAAACCTTGATCGCTGCGGCGGGTGGTCGGGCTAGCTGCTCCAATATCCACGTCGTGTCACGGCCTTCGTTGTTGTCCGTCGTGCAAGCTGCGTCAGCAAAGGTCTCACGACTAAATGCAGCCAGCCTCGCTTCGTCGTAGCTCAGCGCGCCCGGCCGGGCTCGAAGAATTACTCCGGCGAAGTTCCAAGTAGCCGCAAATCGGTTGAAATCGGCTGCAACTTTGGCGAACTGGATCGCATCGACCGAACCACCGGCTTGGTTATCCCAGAATGCAAAAATGGCGTCGTCATCAATGCGCCGCAGCATGTCGGCCTCATTGGAACCTGTAGCCGTTTCTCTGCCACGGCTGCTAAGAAAGCGAATTATCGCGAGAAAGAGGCGCAACGTCTGATGCGACATGGTGTGCTTATTGAGCAGTGCATCAATCCGCCGGGTCAGTGCATTAGACAGATCCTGCACTGCACGATATGTCAACCTTACTTCCGAAAGTCCATCAAAGTGCCTTCCAGCATAGTCACCACCGTCTAGCCGTGAGATATCCATCACGAAGCTAAACAGTGCTATCAGTATTGGCATGCTATGAAATTGGATGGAAAAATCCCCGTCCGGGTAGGACAAAATAACCCTATCTTCTGCTATGTTGAGGCTAATATGCGTTTCTGCCGATACACTGTGGAAGTATGCAGCGCACGCTAGCCTATCCACAGGAGCAAGCATGACTATGCGTGTCGGCCACGCGCCGCGTCGGCTGCGGTTGGACCACATGAAGGCCCGGATGAGGTGATGCAGCTTGAACAGGGCCGGCCCGACCTGCCTTGCCGCCAGCAGACGGAGCAACGTCGCCAAGACGCTGGGGCGAAACCGCAGTTTGCCGTACATGGTTTCCTCGGCAATGGCGCGAACCGCCTCCCGGAGCTCGGAGCTTACGGTGCCCGAAAGAAAACCCTGCTCAAACACGTCGCAAACTCCCGAAAAACAACCGGTTGGGTTTCTTGCATCGTCAGGACTATGCGGGATGGGAGACGGTGCGGCATCCAACCGCATATCGTCCGGATCCTGATCAATCGTTTTGCAGGCGGTGATGATAACGTCTCGGCAGACCCGGCACGGGAGGGTCGGTCGTGATCGTCACGCTGTAGTCGATTGGGGCCCGGATTAGGCGCGTTGCGCGCAAACTCCATTCGGCTATCTCACCCGGGGCCAACCACTGGTTCTTGGGTGGCCTGCCTTCCGGGCGACCCACGGCATCCGGTTGCAAACCGGCGAAGGTTACGGTGACCAGTAAAGGGCGAGGACTATCATTCGTCACTCGGTAGCGTATGCCGCTGAAGGCTTCGTTACCCCCGCCAGCGGGGAAATGGTCCATTTCATCGGCCTGTAGCCGTTTATGGAGCGGCTTGGCCTGACCCAGGGCCACGTGATGGCGTGTCATCCCCTGGGGAGCCCTCAGTTCCCAAAGCTGCAGAGATATGGCCTCGGACGGCATCATCCCTGGCGGCCCAGAGGCGCCGGCCGACGTCTCTTCCTTGGTCCCGTCGGCAAATTCGGAGGGGGCATCATCCGCCCGTTCCACGCTGTCGGGTGTGCTGGCCGCCTGGGAGGCGGGTGTCTCTGCCGCACTCGGGTGGATGGGCTGCCGCGGGAAGGGAAGCACTCCCATGGTCGACAGCAGCATCACGCTCCCGATAGCGGCCGAAAACGCTGTTAGCCCAACGACCAGCAAGGGGCGGCGGGGCCTGTTGGCGCTGACAGGCTCAGCACGCAAATCGAACAAGTTGTTTAGGCAATCGGTATCGTTGGCCAAGATCAGCTCGATCGGTTCCCTGTCGCCGACGGTCTCTTCCTGGATTGCTTCGCGGGCCTCCTCGGCGTTCTCGGCCGGGACCACGACAAAAGCCTTGGTTTCAGCCGCGTGGCCCGATGCAAACAGATATTCCCGGGCCAGATGTATCTTGTCGGCCACATTGGCAACGCCGCCGACCTGGAGATTCTGGTCGACGGTTCCAGTGGCCAGTATCAGCGGACCGTCGGCGTGCGGTCCGATCGGTATGCCTGCGGCAACGGCGGCATGCGCTAGGAAAAAGCCGAGCTGCCAGCTCTTGTCCTGGTCGATGTGGCCGTCCATGTCAACCCGATAGCTCGGGTGGCCGAATCGTTTTGCGATCACGCCAGTGCCTTGAGCAACAAATTTGCTGTAATCAAAGGCGATGCCCGCTTCATCTGTCGTGCCATTGAGGCAAACCGTGCTTCGGGTTTGTGGATCTTCTTTGGTTATTCGCAGCACTTCCACCGGGACAACCGTGGTGCCGATGAACAATCGCATTGCCGGGGCTCCGTTGCCGCAGCGCCATGATCGTGCGCCCTTGTGCCCTTGTATCGCGTTAAACGTTGCAGAGTCACCCGGTTTTCCGACAAGAGTAATCTAACAGATAACGAAGGCAGCCCGATCAACTCAATCCGGCATGACCCAGCAGAGCAAAGTGCCAAAACGCAGTTTGATTCAGACTTAAACGGTCGCAGGCCGACCGTTTAAGTCATCACTTCCACGATAACCGTGTCACTCCGTCGACTGGTTTATCGCTGTCAAATCCTCGCTAACACACCATGGAAACCTAGCCGAACACGCATCCCTACCAGTTGTAGTTGGAGCCGGACCTGACCGCTGGTCGGGTCGGCAGGCGAGCGACCGTGTAGCGGTTGCCTTCAATGGTGACCCGCGCTCTTATGTCCAATTCGAGCAGGATGCGGTCCATGTTGTTCCGCACGCGAGCCGGTGCCGTTGTGCCTTCGTACCAGAACACGATTCGGCTCGCCAGTTGCTCGATCGGTCGATGGCTTTCATACCCTGTGAAACTTTTTAGATAATTCTCAACATTTATAATATCAGAATCAGAGAAATTTTCGAAGATCAACTCATACTGTCGGCGCAGACTGGCGCGGTGGTCCACGTCGCTGGGAGTCGATCCCTGTATCATGGCCGACTGAAGGAGATCGGCCAAGACCGAACCCAGATCCATGCCGAGAATGCGACCATGGCTGCCGGTGACTTCCATCATGCAGTTGTCGTTACAGTCGAGTGGCGCAAGCCAATTGCGCGGCGACTCGACCTCAAAATTGCCGAGACCTTGGCCGCTTTGTACATTCAGCAGTCGGCCACTAAGCCGCATGTCGATCAAGGTCGCCGTACGCGCCACGTTCGGACGGCTACTGGTGAATATCTGAAAGATCGCGATCACGTCGATCGGTGGTCTGGTGAAAAGCCGGGCGGTTTCGATCAGCTCGCTGTCGGACCGCCGGGCACGATCAAGTTTCTGATAGACGTGACCGTCTCTCAGTTTCAAGGCTTCTTCATCATAGTAATTGAAGCCATGGGTGTTTAACTGATTCTCAATGGAACTCAATACCCGATTGAAAATCTCGTTTCCACGCAGGACGGTCCCCGGATCTTTGTCTTCGCCCATGACCAGGACATTGACGGACGGGCTCTGGGACACGGCGGGGGAGGGAAGGGAGGCACAGACCGTCGCCAGGAGCACAATGGTGGAGAGGGTGGAGAGTGATCGTCTAAGCATAGCGTGAGTTCCTTTCGTGCAATGACCAGGAGCTGTTGGATCAGAAAGAAGTGCACCGTTTGGATGCCCGTCACGTCATGCTATGGAAGGCATGCGGGCTATTCTGTGGGGCAGGGTCCCCAATCGATCTGACGGTCGAACCCTGCGCTTGTAGGGTCGAACCAATTGATGACTTCCACACGCCGGTTTTCGTCTGCCTCTGGTTCCGCCGGGTTTTTTAGTTCTCGCTCGCCAAAGCCGATCGGCCGCAACGCTTGGCGGGGCAGGGCATGGCGTTCGATCAGATAACAGGCGACCGATCTTGCTCGTCGGTCCGACAGCGCGAGGTTGTAAGCGTTGCTGCCGACAGCATCCGTGTGGCCTCGCAACTCGAACACGGAGTTGCGGAACCTTGGGTTGTTGAGGGCAATGCCCAGGCTATCCAGGCGCCGCCTCGCTTCTGCTGTCAATCGGTGCTTATCGAATTCGAATTCCACGTAGATATCCGTCCGTGGCGGTGCTTCGAAACCGGGTTGCGGCGATATCTCGCTAACGATCCGGTCGCTCTCCTCTTGCTGATCCGCCGACAGGACGACAGGTGATCTCTGTGTTGTGGTCAGGCGGCGGATCGTGAATACGTTACCCTCGAACGTCATGTGCACTCTGAACCCAAGGTCGTTCAGCATGATCGATAATGAACGGCGCAGATTCGCGACGCCATCCATGGTCTCGTACCAGATCGCCACATGCCTCTCGAGTTCCTCAATTGGCCTGAGGGACCGATACCCAGGGTAGCCGGCCATGATGTCCAATATCTCTGTCACATCCGAGCGATCGAAGTTCTGCAAAATGATCTCGAATTGGCGCAATAGACCACCTCGTTGCTGGACCTCTACAATCGGCCCACACGGCAGTCCGACGCATGGGATAGCCCGATCGGCCGGCTGAAACCCGTGCGCCTGAGCGGAACCGGCAAACAATCCTAACAGCGCGATCAAGATCATACAGGCGTGAATAGGTCGTCTTTGTATCATCATCCCTTCTCCTCATGTTCATTGGAAAGATCAGCACACCCGAACCGATACGCAAACATCGATGCCACTTGAGGATGTGACTGCGGGAAGCAGGCCGACGTCCTGTTCCTGTTTTTCTCGATTGTGATGTTGGATAGTGTAACGAGAAGTTGCATGGAGGGTGCTTTGTGCAGAGGAATCGTCACGCTCTTGAGTCCTTCACGATAATGAATTTGATCTCCAAAGCAAGGTAGCTTATGCCAAACTCACTTAAATGCCACCAGAATGTCGCGCTACGTGGCGCCGGATGCCAGCGTATCCAGATACGGAAACCCCGGATTGTCCTTCGTAAATGGTTCCGGTGGCGGGCGTCAGGGGTCACCGTGCGGGATGAAGTCGAATCAGGGATGATCCGGAGTTCGTGTTCATGGCGCGCGCCGAGGGTCGCAATGCGCGACGACTCTGGATCGGGGCATGCATTTTTTTTGGTCCCGCATAGTGAATGGCGTGCATGGAGACTCGGCGCCCAGCGAGAGGCGTTTGTGGCGTTCCTGCTTTGACCCGATACGGGGGCTTGGTACCATGAAGAGCAACAATGTCATCCGTTGCAGATTGTTTCGCTATGTCTTGATTGCTTTACTCTCAATAATGAATACGTCTGTTGGGCACTCGACGACACAGGCACCTAATCACGCGGCCGTTCAACTCCCTCTGCCGCTCCTGTCGCCGCCGGTTTCGGCGGCACTCCGCGATCTCGGTCGCCAGGCTTTGGTGGTCGGCAATGGAACGGCCTATACCGTTGGCCAGTTGACAAAGCCGGAAAGCGATGCTGAGGCGATGGAGCAGGTTCTGCGCCATTTCGGATTTGAGGTTCACGTTGTCCACAATGGAGATGCGGCCACAATCCGGGCTGCGGTAGATCGGTTTGCCAAAGCCCTGTCGGCGAGCGGCGGCGATGGCGTGGTCTATTATTCCGGCCATGGCGTCAAGGTCGCTACGGTGGAGTATCTGGTGCCGGTCGATGCGGAACCGGGGTCGAACACCAGCAATCTCATCAGCCTGGACTACATTCGACATAAGTTGAGCCAGGCCCGGTCGGGTGCGGTCGACATTCTGATCATTGATGCCTGCCGGGATGAGACGGATCTGTTTGCTCCTGCCGCCCGCGCCTTGCATGAGCGCAATCACGCCGAGGCGGTGCCGGCCAACAACCGCAGATTGTCCATCTACGCCACCACTGACAATATGCCGGCATGGGAGGGTAGCGAGGACACACTGAGCCTGTTCACGCAGCATTGGCTGGACGCGGCGTTGGACGACGCGCAACAGTCGATCGTGGCGTTGACAAAGGATGCGGCCGAACGGGTTCGTCTGGAGACAGGTGGTTTGCAGGTTCCGGTACATGTGGATGCATTGGGGACAGTTCGGTGGTCGCTTTGGCCGCCGACGGCGCCCATCATCGCCGCTGGTTCCGAGAGCGAGGCAGTCGATGGGACGCAGGCAGACGACTTGGCATCGCTCCGACCCATGCCGGCGCCGGTCCCAACCGGACCGTCCACCGTTTTTGCCGACTGCTCGGAAGCCTGGTGCCCGGCGCTGATCGAGGTCGCCATTGCGGCAGCGCCGGGAGAAACCCGACGGGTGGCCGTGGCTGTGGGGGAGGTCACGGTGGCGCAATGGCAAGCCTGCGTCAATGATGGTGCGTGTCCCCGTCCGAAGCACAGGCTGTACCAGCCGTTGTCGCCGGATCAACCTGTGGTCAACGTTTCTTGGACAGATGTTCAGCACTATCTGGAATGGCTCGGGTCAAGAACCAGTCAAATCTATCGACTACCCACAGCTTTCGAATGGGATTATTTGATTGCCAAATGGGTCGGCAAGGTCACGTTGGCATCGGGGAATGAACGCTGTTTGGCATGCGGGCCGCGTGCGACTGAACGCCCGCGCTTACCGTCGTTGACTGAAGTGTTAAGTGGGGAACCGGCGTCGGCCGGGATTGCTGGCCGGGTTCTCGAGTGGATCGATGGGTGCCGTTTGTTTCACCATGGCCGCTGCCAGCAACGCATGGCACGTGGCGCGGTTTGGTCCAACGATGATGGCAGCCATTTGGACAGGTACTGGGGGGGGCCGGGTGCGCGCTACAAGGACCTCGGGTTCCGCGTGTTGCGGGTTTTATCCTGAAGGTCAACCGAAGCTGGGCGCCTCGGCGTGCGCGAGCGTTCCAGCCGCCAAGCCCACACCGTGGTGCTCCAGGATACCGGACCGTTCGTCCCGCTGGTCGTGACCCGCAAGCACGGCGCGGAGACCGGCCAGGACGTCCGGGAACAGCGCCAATGTTCGCGCCTGACCCGCCTCTTCGTCGAAGATTTCGATGGCCTTTCGCCACGCCTGCGCCTGTGAGGAGTTGATCTCCCCAAGATACAGCACGTGCCGCTGCACGACCTTGCCATTGTCGAGACGTTTGTTCTCGACAATGTTTCAATAGGTGTGCGTCTTGCCGTCTTTCTTTCTTTTGGTCTGCCGCAAAAACATAGCGGCTGTATTTTAGCAGTGCCACCCAAAAAAACCGGAAGAGGGTAGGTCTTCACTACACCCGATTTGGCGAACGCACGCCATGCAAGATCAACGCGTTAGCAGGCTCCAACAACACCAAAATCGCCGTTTTCAAGGGCGAATCCGCGAAGTCGGGTTAAGGCCTGTGTCATCATTCCCATCAGTCAATCAGTTGCGATCGACCCGCAGAGACCATATCATGGCTCTCAGATCGAGACCCCATACCACGCATCGTGGTTTTGTGACTCAGGATTACTAGAACATCCGTGGTGTGATCTCGAGCCAGACGCTGACCGGCTCCGCGTGTCCTGATGACGAGCGAAACAAGACCAATTCTAAATCGGCCCCATACGTTTCCATCTCCATCTTAAGCCTGGGCAGGCCGCTTCGCCGACTTGTTCGCAAGGATTGAGGAACTTCCGGAAATCCGGCACTGAGATGGTGCGCGTACTGATCGAAGATTGTTCTCGCCACCTCCAGGTCATATCCACGGTAGAGATCGGCCTGTATATTCGCGCATCCCTCTCGCTCGAGTTCAATCTCCGTTTCCAGCGCGCCTGGTATCTCAACTCGGGACCGACAAGACATTGAGTCTCTAATGATCGTACATTCGACTCTTTCGGACTCGAATCGCTCACGGGCACTGAGGGCAAGTCTCTGAACCACATCCCTCAACTCCCGCGCAGACTCGGAGAGGTCAACGTCTTCCAGGATTAAGAATGGGTGCGATGGATTTGTGCCGGACAGAGGCTCGGCGCTGATCAAGGCACCCAATTCGGTGTTAGGGGGAACAACGAGTCGCGGAAAAACCTGCACATCTCCAAGCCACAAAAAGGTACCTCTGACTTCATGACGCCCCTGTGGATTGAGGTAAAAAACCTGATTGAAAACATCGACGGGATGACTTGATGCGAAGTCGCGTTGAGAGTCCCTTTCGACTAGCACCAATTGCACGCCAATCGACACCTTAAGAGCCGATGCACCCGTGTTCTCGTAACTCAGCCGGAACTGGACAAGGGGGGCAGGGTCTCTACTCCAGTAGACATCCTGGTCACGGAGCGCAACATGACTTGCAGATGCACTCCGATAGTTAGTGATCCGTTTGCATTCTTGCAGGCTCCAATCGTAGTTACTCTGGCCTGGAGTATAATTGATCAATCGGCGTGCCGCCAATCGCGCTTGATAGACATTCGTTTGCGTTGGCTCATCCCCGTCTTCAAGACCCTCAAGCACATGCGACATGCGCGCGCGCAAATCGTGGATGTTCTGGACAAGCTGTTCGCCGGTTACGCTATCGAGACGTCCCTTCCTAAGTCCCCACAACGCTGCCAAACTGCGCTGGACCTTCGAAGGATGTATCCTGTTACTGAATGGACGCTCGCCGACTGCATAAACTACACCCATGATATTCGAGACCATTTCGGCGCTTTCGACGAGATCGACCGGCGCCAAACGGGCAAGGTAATAGCCGGCCATCAGATCTGCCTGGCATTCGCCAAGCCTGCTGTCCTCGGTGAGACTGGACCGGTTCGCCGCGTCTGGTCCACCCCTGGCCACGCTTCCGTGACGCGTGAACTGGATCTGGTGCCAGAGCTCATGGGCAATGACGAAACGGATAACGTCTTGCGCGCGTTCTGGCTCCGAATGCTCGACGATCTCGGCTAGATATCCCAACCCGAACGCGGGTTCCCGCCCTTTGGCAACGTTGATCCCGCCATCGTCCTTGAAGGTGATGGTTGCGTTGGTCCCCATAACCGCATTCAGTCCGCGCAGCTCTTCTTGAACCGTCGCTTTGAGCTGCGTAAACTGTCGCTCTGCCTGCCCGTGTCTCGGGATCATGCTTGTCGCCACGAGACAAATCCACGCGACCAAAACAGTCCTTGCTTTAGACATGCCTAGGTCAGCTCCTGTTTCCGAACGACACCCGCACAATACAATGCCTGAATCGCAAGAATAACGGACAATGCCAGGAATATGACAGCTGGAACAAATATCGCTTCCAAAACAAGCTGACGATTGACCAATATTTCTCGAGGCCAGATTCTTGTTGTCAGTCCACCCGCTTTGGTTAACAACTCAGTACATCCCCAATCTTCTGGGATTGTTCTGAGGGTCTCGCTGTCACGCATTGGGCCGATGATCAGCGTAATTCCGGATGCATAGGTGCAGGTCCAAGTCCGATAAAGCACGTGGTAGGTTGCAAAAAGACTGGTCCCCACAACCAGCGCAACGCTCGCGGCCAAAACCCAATGCCGCACGTGCGCCTTTTGCCTGAAGCGCATGCTTGCGATCAGGATGAAAGCGATCAGCACCGCCAGAACGAACTCGGCAATCAGGTAGCTCGTTGTGCTGATCGGTTCACTGATCGAAATCGCCGGGGGGGTCGCGATGAAGACGAAAACGAGTCCGGCGAGGAAAACGGCAGCCTGCGACAACCTGACCCACTGCTGTTCCAAGAGGCTTAGAAGAGACATATGGTGCAAACCCTTATCAATCGACCAGAATGACAACTTCCTCTTCCACGTCTCCCGTTAAACCCAAGCGGACGGACAACCGTTGAGCCACGTCTCCACGCAACCTCGCTGTGAAATCATATTTGCCCGGCGGCAAAACCTCGGTCGTGGGTGAGCTTAACCCAGTGAACGGGTAGATGGGATCGCTGTCACGGAAGAAGACGGGATTGGCGTACACGTACATGCGCTCGACAGGAGTCCCATCGTGTCGGCGGGTCACAACCGTCACCTCAATGTCACGCGTCCTTGCGGCACTGAACTCCGCCACAGCCCATTCGAACCTGAGCTTGGTTGCGATATCGTCTTGGACGGCGGCAAGAATCGCGCCCGCCTCCTCCGGCGGCGCACCGCGGGCACGCCGAATAAGCAGCGCTTGATATCCAAGCGACCTGACATACGCCGGACTGACCTCGGTTTCTTGCAAGATGTCCTGAAGATCGGAGATTTGATCCAAAATGCTACTCACTGCCTCTTGGTTTATTCCATCTCGATGAAGCAATAGGGCCGCTTCCCGACGAATGTAGAAGAAAGCACCGTGGAGATCGGTGCACATGGCTGTGGCTGGGATGATAACCGTCACCAACAGGCAGCAGATCAGCAGAGCAAACCGAGACACTGGGAGTCCTCCATCAAGCCGGTGCGGGCCGGTACCAGAAACCGACGATCTTCCAGACACCCTCGATCTTTTCGAGATACACATCATGAAAGATCGGCCCGTTCGGGTAGACCGCCCTGAACCGACAATAGTGGAATTCGCTCTTCCGTCCTGTCTGGGGATCTTGGGAGAACGCCTGACACCCAACCCGGAGCAGAACGCTCGCTGGGCCGCCAAATTGGATGCGGGTCATACCCCATTGGTCGACGAAGACGCCTTGCGACATCGAAGATTTAAAATAGGGCCCCAAATGCTCTGCATATACCTCCGCAGGGTCGTCTGAGTCCAAAGCACGAAGGAAGGCCACGGCCGACGCTTCAGCGCCCTGATCTTGGGCACGCGCGGTACAGCTGAGGAATCCCGGGGCCATAAGGACCGCGACAGCGATTACGAACAGGTTACCGCGCCAAGGCACAACTCTCAATTGCATGAATACTGCCTCACAATCTCGACTACAACCTCTTTCTTACACAATATATCTTTTTTCTTACATTACATTTGACATTATCAGCTTTTTGTCGCCCCGTCAACAAGCGCAAACATAACAAGGGTAATTGCCCTCGGGGCTGTTTTTGGCATGAGTAGAGATAGGCGGGAAAAGAACTGGCTTATGGCTTTGCAAGCGGCCACACCGGACAGCCTTGCGGTGTCGATGATAGAACGGACTTTGGCACCCCATAGCGAGCGAAAGTCGCTTGTCACTTTCCGATGGATCACGCTTGGCCTGAGAACCTGGCTGAAAAAGGTTTGGGTGATTTCAGTGACTTGTGATTCTGTCGTGGTGTGAATACGGACGGAGGCACAAGATGTCTTGGACTGAAATCACCCGGCCGAAGTATCGGCGCGATGGGTTGAGGTCTTCACGTGATAGGACCGATGAAGAGTGGCAACTCGTCAAGCCACTCCTGCCGCCGCCCTGCAGGCGGGGGCGACCTCGGACAGTTTCTCTACGGGAGATTGTAAACGCCGTGCTGTCCATTGCCACGACCGGCTGTCAGTGGCGCTTGTTGCCCAAGGATTTTCCTCCTCGCTCCACAGTTCAGGGACATTTCTATTGCTGACGTGACAATGGCACGTTGGAATCGGTCAATTTCGCGTTGGTTTCAGCAGCCCGTGAGGCCGAAGGGCGGGAGGCGAGTCCGACTGCGGGTGTGATTGATAGCCAATCGGTGAAGACGACTGAGGCTGGCGGACCATGTGGCTATGACGCCGGCAAAAAGATCAAGGGCCGAAAACGACATATCATCACGGATAGGAGCGGCAATCTCGTTGGTGCAGTCGTCCATCCTGCGAGCATCCAGGATCGCGACGGCGCACCTTTGGTTCTGAACCACATTCGTCGACTATGCCCATGGCTTCGTCATATCTTCGCTGATCAAGGGTATGCAGGCGACACGCTTAGGGAGGCGTTGGCCAGCCTCGGTCGCTGGACAGTCGAGAGTGTGAAACGCCCCAATGCCGCGAAAGGCTTCGTCCTTCTGCCACGACGATGGGTCGTCGAACGGACGTTTGCCTGGCTCAATAGGAACTGACGCCTGGCAAAGGACTTCGAGGCGCGTGTGGAAAGCGCACACGCCTGGCTTATGGTCGCCAGCATCGTCGCTCCGGCCGCCCGCTCGCCCGCCGCGCAGAGCACGGTCACAATCGGCGTCTCAGACGTGGCAACGCCCGTGCACAGCTTCCCATCGCTGCTCGCCGACCTCGCAACCATCACCCGAAACACCGCCTAGTGGTGCGCCCGCAGGAGTTCTGACCCAGTTAGGCCGCCAATGGCTTCCCTTGCCAAGTCCATCGGAATGGTTTGGCGAGGGTCTTATTGAAGTG
>JANQJV010000324.1 GCA_028281465.1 Azospirillaceae bacterium
GAGCGCCGGCATGCTTGCCGGCTGGACCGCCGGCTTCCAGCCGGCCCGGACCCCGCCCAGCAGCCGGCCGCCAAGATGGCGGCGGTCCAGCCGGCAGGGATGCCGGCGCTCCTCGTTCAGCGCCGAAACCGAACCTGTCATCAATCCGGGCCATGGGTATGACCTGTCCATGACCGGGATCAGGGTCGTGACATCCGCGGTGTTGCCGGGCCAGAGCGCGCACCAGATCGGCCGGTTTCTCAGCCGAAAAACCGCAGAAATCCGCCATTCTTAAAAGCCTAAAGTAAATCTAACTGTCGAAGTTCAGTCAAAAGGGGCGATGTACCTTCGTCACCGTTCTTGAGGATCGAACGGTTTCGGCAACCGACACCGTCAGCGAACGAACCTTGAGGGCTAGCGTCGTGCATCGCAAAGTCACGCATGATTTCCGGTGCGGCTGGGGCGCCAACATCCCTGCCCAAATCCGGTCAGCCATCGGTATCGGACGCGTCGCTCGAATCCAAGCGATAACCGACGTACTCGAAGGACTGCCTTTGCCCACGCCGGAACCAATACCGTGTGCAATCAGGAATTGCCAATATGAGCGACGCTCATTTTGATGAGGCGTCAGGAACGTCTACTGATACAGGCCAGCCCTCCGGCTAAGACAACCAATCAGAAGAAACGTTCTTCTACCCTCACCACGTCGCCAGGCAGAACCACGGCATTGAGGCCGACTGTTCGCTCCCGCTCGCTCCGGTCCGATGACCGAATGAGCCTGATATCATCCTCGTCAGCGCGATACGTGAAACCGCCGGCCAATGCGACCGCATTCAGTACAGTCATCCCACTGACGTAAGGGTAGCTACCTGGCTCCTTGACCTCGCCCATCACGTAAAACGGTCGATAATTCAAGACTTCAATGGTGACACGCGGGTTCCTGAGGTATCCATCGGCTAATTTCGCTTCCACAAGGTCCTCAAGTTGCTTGATGCTGTTACCCTGAGCAGGGACCGCACCAATAAGCGGAAGAGACACAACACCTGCTCCGCTCACTTCAAATTCCCCGGAAAGATCCTCTTCCCCGAATACTGTCACCCGAACCTTGTCCCCTGAGCCAAGGGTATACACTGATTGTCCATAGGTGTCTGGTGTGACACCGAAGGCAAAGACGGAAAACACTAGAAACCCATACAGCCATCGTGCCATTACTTGTCTCCACTTTAGCTGTTTTGGACATAGCATCATAGCCACTGCCGCGGAACTTAGTCATTGGGACGGGCCATGTCCAGAGCCCATAGAGGACGCTGCCGTACGGGCCATTCCTCACGGTGTTGGTTGCGGCGTCTTCTCCCGCGGCGGCCGGTGCTTTTTCCAGCCACGGGACGGTGGAACATTCGAATTGTCTGGCGTCTTCGGCGGCGGCTTGCCCTCAATGGCCTGCGTTTCCAGGGTGGCAACTCGAGCTTGCGGCTCAAGGGTCAATGCATCCTTCTCGGCCGGCGTTAGCTCGGAAAGGGGTTTGCCGCGCGTGATGGGAATCGCGACTCATATGCGGCTCCCCAATGCACCCATCTTGTGCGACCAATTCGTCAGCGTCAATCATCCCCTCTTGCCAACCCCTGGGCGTTTCTCGCACGGACCGCGCCAGCTCCAAAGATTGGGCCGGCAATGCTCGCCGGACGGGCAAGGTCGTTCCCGGTGTCGCCCTTTGGTCCATGCCGCTTCGCCAACGATCATCCGGCGCTGGCGGTTGGTGCGTGATCTGACCGGCGAAAAGCAGCGGCCGGTCTTCTCAACACCGACAACCACCTTGAACCCGGAGGCCATCCTCACCTTGTTCGCCTGAGGATGGCAAGTTGGACATCACATTCACCGAGGTCCGCACCCAAATCGGCGTCGAAATCCTCCGTCGGTGGTCCCATCGCACCATCCTGCGAACCATGCCTGCCCTTCTAGGTCTCTTTTCCTTGATTGCCCTGTCGACTACCACGCTGTTCGACACCGTTACGCTACCGCGGACGGCCGTCTGGCACGATAAACCCAACCTGACGTCCAGCGACGTCATCGCCGTTGTACGTGACCGCTTCTGATTGCCCAGCTTTTCTCCCACTTCAATTCACGATTCTGAATCGAAAGAAATCTCCTCGCAACGCGCAATCTGTATGGCTGAGGTGTCTCTTTTCGCGACGTAAATGGGTAAAGTCGAGATAAGACAGGAGGATTGTCAGGCCGGACAGCGGCAAAATCTGGCACCAGTCGGTTTGTTCAATCGACCGGACCGATGATCCGGGCCGGAGATCCCCAGGCTTTCATACCATCGGGAATGTCGCGGTTGACCAGGGATAGCGCGCCAATCACACACTGGTGGCCAATGTTGACGCCCATGGTCACAACGCTGTTGGGCCCAATATAGACGCCATTGCCAATCCGGGTGGGGCACCGATCGGCCGGGCAGGCCCCCAAGGACAGGCTCCAGCGAACTGTATCATGAGTATAGATTTGGACACCGGCAGAAATGGAACAGTAGTCGCCGATATCTAAACCACCGCCGGAACCGTCCAATACCACGCCAGGACCGATCCAACAATGGCACCCCACCCGGACATCCCCGATTATGAGAGCTGAATCGTAGCAGGAGGTTCCGTCGCCAAAGCCATACTCCTGCGCATTCTCCCAACGATCGGTGACCAGATCGCCGTAGGGAACACGTCGTTGGAAGCGGAACAGTTTTTCCCGTTGAAGCGCCGAGCGCAGACGTTTCAGGGCTCGGAACGTGAGTGCATTCAGCATGGACGGGCTCCTTGGAGCTCAACACGGTGGTTGCCGACTCAGCGAAAAACCGGCCAGAGATCGGAAACCTTGCAGCGGCATGGTGTCCAGGGAATTGGTCGGCGGTTTGCGATTCGACGGCTGAGAGTGGGCGGCCATGACGCAGGCTTTCGGGACAGACTGGACGGGTCCCTGCCCAGCAGGGGATTTGCCGCGCTTCAAGAGGGTCTTGAGTCATATCCAGGCGCTTAATGCAATGGCCTTCCGAGCGTATTCGATCACCGTTGAGATTCTCGGGTCCCGTGTTCTGAACTCATTCGCATGGCACCGCGAGGTTGGGACAAAACCGGTTTCTCGTTCAGTGGGGTCAGAGATATCGCTCTCGCTCTTCCCTTTGTAGATACTGAGCATCGCGGAACCGGTCTCCACATTCCGCTGACACCCTTCTGAATTGGCTGTAGCCCATTTCGCCAAGCTCAATCAGGAAAATGGCTGGTTTTGACGGGACGATCGTTTGGCACATGAAGATCAGATCAGTGCTCTATCTTAGTTTCAATAACTCATCAGTTTTCTGAGAAGAATGACATGAAAACGTACTTTCGTTATTAATCTATAGTAAATTCTGGAGTATGACTGGATTCATATCGATCTCTGTGGCGGCCGAATGCGACCCCATCGAGACGGTTCGAAGCAGCAAGCATTGTCGTCGGACCGTGACCCGCCTGGCCATGGCTGGTCGTTGTTGGCTTGGTCCTTCGTACCGTATCGGACGTTCTGCTTGGGTTTACCAAAGGTCATGAATCAGGTGGGCCATGGAATCCTCGCCCACTGGTGTCCGGCCAGGGGTGTCGCGTCATCGCCTTGGTGTTCCTCCGATGAGTAACGTGTGTGGCAATCAGTTTCCTGTGCGGAGGGTGGGGTCTGTCTCGAAGCAGATCACCCGTGTTCCCGTCGACAGTCCATCTTTGCTACCATCAAACACCTGGTTTCGACGAGCCCTCGGGCCTTCCAATCTCAATCGGTTCCCAACTGCCTCGTCTTCCATACTCGAATCAAAAAAGGCAGTGTGCCGGCCAATCAAACGGATCGCATCGGTCCGTTTGATTGGCCGGCACACTGCCTTTGCAGAATGATGTGCCAACTGAGCATACCCCATTGGTCGGCTGTGGTCCGTCGTGACCTCGTCCCCTAGTGGCCAAGCCCTCGGGGTGACGAGGACTTCACCTCTTGCCCCCAATGGCCGGAGGCACGACAAACGTAGTGACAGGATCTCCCTTATCCCGCCACTACACAAGATACCTTCGCTGAAATACCCACCATCTTCGCAGAGTGTGGGCTTCTCGACTCAGAGTCAGGCGGACTTCCGTTTCAACAACATTGCTCACCCCGTTTCCTTCCGAAAAGGCGTTTCTTTCGTGACTGAAACGCTAGATTTTGACATCCCTTAGAGCTGGGCCCTTAGAACTGGGCGCCAATACGAATACCGACTTCCTGCGCGAAGTAGTTGTTGGTTTCGTGCCCGCTGTTGGAGTCCCGGTTTGTAAGCTGGTAGTTCACGCCGGCAAACACGTAGCGATTGAGCTTGTAATCGACCTTGGCTCCGGCTCTGAGGGTGTCGTCGATGCGGCCGTTACCCGGGTGGCGGGTCTCCGTGTACCCGGCGTCCGCCGACAAGGTCAGGTTACGCAGTAGCTCGTGATCCACACCGATATCAATGCTCGTTGGCAGGGTTGCAGAAACGTTGTTGATCGTCGTTTCGTTCACACCCCGGCCAAAGCCAAAGCGAAGAGTGGTCACATTGGTGACGAACCAGCTAAACTGTGCATTTGCACTCCACTGCTGAACATCCTCCAAGGCCCCATCATCAAAATCCTGGACCCGCCAGCCGATATTGAAGTCGCCGCGCAGCAAGCGCGTCAGTTCGATGGCAACGCCAGCGGCAATGCCGTAACCATTCGATGAGCGCTCCAAACCATTGTCGTCTCGTTTGGAGTCGTAATCGACCTGATTGATCGAGCCTGACACATAGCCCTCGTATCCACTCTGGATCTCATAGCCGAGGCGACCAGTGCCGCGCAAAGCAAGACGGTCCCGGTCGTCGTTGTTCGTCGATCCTCCCCCGAGTAATGGCGAATCATCGTAGTTAAAGTACCGGAGTTGAAAGTCGCCGCCAACGCTGACGCGGTTGGGTTTGTATCGACCGCTGATGGCCGCCTGAATCTGGTCAAACTCCGTCGGTTCGCTGGCACCGGTCGGAGAATCATCACCACCCCGGGCTTCGTGTTCGTTGGAGAACCGAGCGTTTGCATTAACGGTCAGGGCTCGGCTCACGTCTAGCTGACCACGTCCGCCGATGGTATAATCGATGAAGTCGTCGTCGCCGCGCCGGCCGCCAGCGAGAAGCCCAAAGGTTGCACCGGCATCAAGATTCACCTGGTGCCGGTTCCAGTCGGAGGCCAGAGCGACGGATGGCGAGATTTCTGTGATCCAGACGTCTTCCTCATCGCTTCTATCCTGGTAAAAGTTGGAGTTGTACGTCTCGGAAACTTCTGTCTTGGGGTAGAAAACGAAGCTACCAGCGCGGACCCCCTGCGCTTCAAATTCCTGTGCTCGTCGATCGGTCACGCGGCCGGCCTCTGGATCGGCGGTCTGCGCGTTGACTGTGGACGCATGAGCGAGGACAGTCGCAGCGACCGTGCCACACAACGCTAGCCTGAAGTAGTTGGTGACCATCTTCCTAGATCCCTCACGTCTTGCACTCATGTTAACCCCCTCGACTTCACGGTGCCGGCCTCAACAAAAGGTTGTGATGGCAACACACGAACCTCGGCATTTCCCCAGCCTGTCATTTAAACTCCAAAGCAAGGGAGTAACTGCTTCAAGTCATGGTTCATGACGCAACTAGCCCGGGTGTTTATGGACCCTCGAAGCGGGAAAACGCAACCTGCTACCGTTTGTGCTCCGGGCTACAAGCCCAAATGCGCAACATATGTGCCAAAAACGCAACGTTGCGGTTACCAGACGCCGGGCAGACGGCATTATCCCGGATTATGCAAGGGGCTGGCGGGTGTGGCGCATTCCGTTGAAACAGGCAGTATTTTGATGCTGAACAATATATTGCGGTTTTCGAGGAGGTCCACCCGCCATGGTTGAATCTACACCCACGCTCCCTGGTCAGTCACCTCTTGCCGATAAGCGGATTGACGGCCGGTCTGATGGCGGCCGACCGTCGTTGGACGCGGGCGTGCTGCTCTTGCGCGAGGTCGAAAGCCGATTGGGTCTTTCCAAGACGCTCGCCGATTGCAATCCGGAGAGGCGTATCCCGATGCGATGCGACCACAGGAGAATCGGGTGAACAGCTTATGGGCTGATCAGGCTTGCGAGGAAGCCGTCGTCCGAGACGGCTGGTTTGTGGCGCACTCTCATGGAATCTATTCCTGGCGGTCTTCGGACCAAGTTGTGGGTCATGTGCTTCAGACTTGTGACATTGGCTGAAGCGTGATTGATGCGTACGCGGCATTCATCGTCGCGGAACACCATGTCCGTGACCCAATGCACGCTGTTTCAACTGCTCAGTGACTGCGAATGATACCGCTGACGTGCATGGCGAGAAGGACCAGCGACGGAGTGTAGAGGCGGGTTTCGCTTCCAGTTCGGCCGTCGATCTCCTTGGTGCTTTCGACCACGTCGACGCTTTGCAATCCGGGCCAGTCATGACGCTCCTGGAGCCAGTCGACATCGTGGAAAACGGTGGTTTTGCGGGTTTCAATGCGTCCATGATCGCCGTCGACCGTCTCGTGCCAAGAAAACTTAGTGTCTGCAGAGTGACGCTCCGTCTGCTCGGCCACGAACAGGCCCACGTCTTAGCGTCGTGTGCCCTGGTTACTCTTGATAGTAAGAAAGTAATTAGTATTCTTTTCGAATATTTTATGAACGATGTCGCGTTGACACCCCATGGTGTCGATGATCACGATGGCGCCCGCAATGGACAGCATGTCGAGGCGCCGCGGGATTGCCACGATCTCGTTAGCCTTCTCGGCCACTTTGACGTGGCCAAGGACCAAACCTGGGCGGGCGGCGAAGACGGGTACCCTGTGAATGGCTGCCTTGCCTTTCGACCGTTGGTGAGAGCGGCGCACTGTCTTGCCATCGATAGCCACCACGTCAGGTGGTGCGGCCCTGTCCGGCGACAATCAGGATGAGACCGCCACCAGCGGCGGGCGGGAGCGACCAGCGCCCGTCTGGCGGTCGTGGTGGTTCGGTAGGGTCCGGTTTTCTCACGCAGTTGGGGACACCGGGCCGTTGCTGGGCCGACACATCACCGACAGCCGGACGAGGCTCACCAAGACGTTTCGTCAGACCGACGGCCCGGCGATTGCCGCAGCCAGGTCGGGTTTCAGCACGGCGAGCGGTTACCGTCTGGAGGCGGACGACCGGCTCCAGGTCTTCCTCGGAGCGACCCATCTGATGACGCTCCCGCGCGGCCGGTCCCATCCCGATGGCCGGCGCGGTCATATCGTCGACTATCGGCACGTCATCCACGTCCTCAAACGCAAGCCCATGGCGCTGCTCGATCTCGTCCACCGGGACGCGTTGTTCCCCCCGGCAAGCGTACGCGCGGACCTTCGAGCGGCTACGGGAATGCCTGTCGCCCCGCGCTGCCAGCACGATCATGGTCCAGCTCCTGGCGTTTGCCCATGAGCGGGCATGCGAGGCGGAATTCGCCGAGCAGCTCACCATGGATCTCGATCAGGGCCATCTGCCCGACCTCGCCGAACTCACCGTGCTGTTCGGTCCGCAGGCCGATGCCATCCCCGACTGTGCCGTCATCACCCTCACGCCGCTGAGTGCCTATGATCAGCAAGGCCCAGATCATGGCGCGCGCCGCCGGCGAAAGCTGGCTCGACAACGGCGCCAATCTCATCCTGTTCGGCCCACCCGGCGTCGGCAAAAGCCATCTCGCCGCGGCTCTGGGATTGGCCCTGGTCGAGAACGGATGGCGCGTCCTGTTCACCCGAACCGCCGACCTCGTCCAA
>JANQJV010000325.1 GCA_028281465.1 Azospirillaceae bacterium
CGGCCGGCTGCTGGGCGTGGTCCGGGCCGGCTGGAAGCCGGCGGTCCAGCCGGCCCGGATGCCGGCGCTCCGAAACAGGGCGGCCCGAAGACCGGTCATGGTTTCGGGCCGTTGGTATCACCTTGGGAAAGCCGGAAAGTCAGAGGCAAGCCTGTTTCCTGGTGGGTGAGGGACACCGGGTGGTTGGCGGTGGCGGCATGGTTGCGGAGTCTGGTTTGTTTGTTTTTTCGATGGCTTTGGCGCAGGTCAAGGGGTTTGCATCGGGCCATGCTGATTCGTGTCCCGTCGAGGCCACCTACGCTCTGCCCAGGCGGCACGATCCGCGTCCATAGGGCGCGATCGCGACACCCGTTGTTTGATTTTAACCGATTGTGACAGGCAAATCGGGTGAGCGGATGATCTGGCGACGGGGCCGGTCGGACGTCGCCGTTGGGACGGCGCCGGGAGTGTGGTGCTGCGGTCGATCGGTTTAGATCACCCGGAAGCCGATCATCGAAACGTCGTCGCGGCGTCGTTCGTTGCCCTGATGCCTGGCCAGAGCGTGACGGATTTCCGTTTGCTGGTCGGTCATGGTGCGGCGATGGATGCTGGTCAGGAGGGTTGCCAGGCGGCGACGGCCGAAGCTGCGTCGTCGCGGGCCACCGATCTGGTCGATCAGCCCGTCGGACGTGATGTAGAAGCGCTGGTCGGGGACCAGGGGGACGACGACCTCGGGATAGACCTGGTCGCCTGGGATCGACCGGTAGCCGATACCCTTGCGCGTGCCGGCGACCTGCGATAGCCGGCCATGGCTGTCGACGACCAGGAGACGCAGACCAGCGCCCACATAGGCGAGAGGATGGGGGGCAGGTCGCAACAAGCAAGCCCCCAGCTCAATTCCTTCGTCTGCCCAGGTTGCTTCCCGGTTGCGGCGCAGAGTTGTCTGCACAAGCCGGTGTGTTCGGCCGATCAGAGCCGGCAGATCGCCGGTTGGTACGTCACCCTTGGCTCGCTCCAACGCACCCGACAGAATCAGCGTCATGAAGGCGCCCGGCACACCATGCCCAGTGCAGTCGCAGAGCATGAGCAGAACGCCGTTGCCCCAGCGGTCGAACCAATACATGTCGCCGCCGACTTGGTCACGCGGTTCCCACAGCACGAAGATGTCGGCAAAAGCGGCCCGCATTTCGTCTAGGTCCGGCAACAGGGCGCGTTGAATTCGGGCTGCGTAGGTGATCGAGCCTTGGATCACCCCATAGGCGTCGTTCACGGCGTCCAAGGCGTCACGTAGCTGGCTGGTCCTGCAGGCAACCAGGTCTTCGAGCGACCGGTTCAATTCGGCCAGTTGCCGTTGCGCCCGCTCCCGGTCGCTGATTTCTCGTCTGAGGTTGCGCTGGCGGATGATGTGGGTGGCAAAATAGGCCATGGAGCTCAGCCCACCACCGAACAGGACCGCCAACATGACCCGGGTCAGCCCGGAGATTTCGTCGGCCTGGGCTTCCAGGAGTTGACCGTCGGACCGGGCGGTCGCCGCCGCCACCACGTAGACCTCCCGGGCCACCCCGGTGACGGTTTGATGGATCGCCTCGAAGGCCGCCGTATCGCCCGGCTGGAAGTCCTGCACCAGGGGATCGATCCGTTCGAGTTGGCTGATCAACCCAGGAACGAAATCCGGGCCAGGGTTGCCGATGTCCAGGTGTCGCAGGATATTGCCGGTGTCGAGGCGCGCCAACCGGCTCCAGAACACGTCGAAGCGCTCGAGAATCTCATCGAAATCCTCATCGACCGCTCCCTGATGATAGCGCTGCAAACGTGTCAAGAACATCAACGCATCCCGTTCGGTCTGGCTGACATTCCAGGTTCTGTTACCGAGGTAGATTTCTCGCCAGCCTTCGCCGACCGTCAGAAGGGCAAAGGCGGCATAAAGCGCCACGGCCAGGAAGCCGACGGTGATGACAATGAATATCCGTTCGATCGCCTTGGCGATCGCGCTGTCACTCAATGTCGATTTCCTCCAATTGCCAGATGGAGCGACCGAAGTACTCGCTGGCTTGGAGGACCGGATGGTCACCCCAGGGATAGATCACCCACAGTGGCCCGTAGTCGCGTGTCCGCAAACGGCGTCCATTCAAGCGAGTTGCCAAGATGACGTCATAGTCCAAGGCGTCTGCCATGGGAATGATCACTTCGTAGTCATTGAGCGCCCGGGCTCGCAGGTGTGTTCCGGTTGCGCCCACCGCGGCCAAGATATCGCGCAGCCGTGGCCCTTCGAAACGCTGCGGACCCTCCAGCCACGGTGTCTCTGCCGTCAGCGTCACGGTCGGCAGGGCATCGATCATGGTGCGGTCGAACACAGCCGTGTCGCCGGCGTTGGTGTGGGTGATTGCGCCCGTGACTGTAAGTATAGGGCGACCCGCAGGTGCCTCCAGATCTGCAACGGCCGGTGTTGTGCCGCCGCCAGTCAGAACAACGCAAGCGAGGAGAAACATCCACGATCGCCAACCATTCCCAACCATCGCCGTTTGCCCCATTTTCCTCTCCCTGCGTTGTGCCCGCCGAATGGCCCGGACGGAGCGATGCCAAACAAGCGCCGCCCGAGACCGATGGCAAGGCGGTTCTGGCCGTCCCTGCAGCCCAATCCGCGCTGCGGCCTGCCGGCCGCGCCATGATACCCATGGCCCGCATTGATGACACGGTCGGTTTCGGCGCTGAACCAGGAGCGCCGGCATCCCTGCCGGCTGGACCGCCGCCATCTTGGCGGCCGGCTGCTGGGCGTGGTCCGGGCCGGCTGGCAGCCGGCGGTCCAGCCGGCAAGGATGCCGGCGCTCCGAAACAGGGCGGCCCGAAGATCGGTCACTGTTTCGGGCCGTTGGTATTAATTGGTTGATGTGGCCTGATCGATCACGAATGCCGGCGGCATCGACTCCACGGCACAGGTGGTCGGCATCGCCACATCCACCGCGTCCAGAAATGCGGCGGTCAGCCGTCGCGCACAAGAACTCGCGTCATACACGTCGTGCCCCACGCCGCGGAAGCGAACGACCCGGCTGTTGCTGAGGTGTGCGGCAACGGCGTCTGCCAGTTCGGTCGGCGTCAAGGTATCGTATTCCCCGGTCAACAGCAGGGCCGGTACGTCGCTCACGACGGGTGTGCGCAGGCTCGCCGGCGCGGGCGGCAAGTTCCAGACCGGGCAGAAAACGTCGTAATCGCGCTCCAGTGACCAAGGCGTCACGTACGGCTGATAAAGGTCGGCGGCAGCCCGTGCACTCTCCGCGTCAACCCATGGTCGAACCTCGCGACAACCAATCGCCGCATTCAGCCCATAGGCAATGAGGTCCATAAACTCCCAGTAGGGCATGTAAAGCCAACTGACCAGCGGCATCCACGGTTCCGCCTGCCCGTACACGACCTGGTGAAGATGGTCGATGATCCGCGGCACTTGGGCGGCGGACTGGCCCGAGCCGATGAGAATCGTCATCACGTTCAAGACTTTGGCAAAATCCATTTCGGCACGGCGCACGGCACCGGTGCGTGGGTCTGTATAGTCAAACACGATTGGCTTGTCGCTCAAAGCCGTCGAGAGCTCCTCGAACTGCCGCTGTAGATGCGGATAGGCGGCGGTGCATCGAGGGTCCGCAGCACAATCCGCAAACACTTGCTTGTAAACACGTTCGATTGCCGCCATGCGCATCGGGTCGATCCAGCTAGCGGTCGTGCGCGTGGGCGAGTTGAGAACGACACTGCGGATGCCGTCCGGGTCAAGACGTACGACTTCCAGAGCCAGAATGGTGCCGTAGGAGATGCCGAGTAGGTTCCAGCGATCGATCGCCAGTGCCTGGCGCAGCGCCACGACATCGCGCGCACTTGCCAGCGTGTCAAAAGACTCGGCACGATGCCCCTCGGACTCGATCTGCGCCAAGCAGTCTTGCGCATCGTCGGCGGTCAACCCGCCATGCCAGTATGCGACAGGATCCAGGTCGCGACAATAAAGTGCCGGTTGGGAATGGCCGGTTCCTCGTTGATCAACAAAGAAAACATCCCGAGATTGAAGAATACCTCCCATCTGCTCACCAGATATCGGCAAGAGATCAGTCCCCGCCTGCCCCGGTCCCCCATGCAGGACAACAAGGGGATCCACCTCAGGGATCGTGCCGTGGGAGCGGGCAACAGCAAAAAATACCTGGATCACTGGTCCGTTTAGGTGGTCCCACCGCTCCGGCACAGTCATCGTGCCGCAATCGACCTTCACCGGCGCGGCCATTTCCGCCGGGCAATGCACCGTTTCGATGCGGACGTAGTCCTGCACATCCGATCGTGATGCACCGATCACGAACCACGCCACGATGACCGCGGCGCCGGCAAATGCACCGACACCAGACGACATCCAGATAAGGCGTACTCCGCCCGGGTTCCGCGGCATGGTAGAAGCTCCGTCCAAGGCACGGGCAACGCATGTCTCCTTCTATAGCGCGTTCCCCGGTGTGCGATAAACAATCCCATGCGCGGCACTGCCGGCACGACGCCCATATCTGTCGCAGGTCATCCGCACCCGACCGCAGCAGGAGGTTTGACTACAACCGGCGTACATGCTGAACTTCGGTTGTGGAGTGCTGGCCGGACCGGCACGGACATGGACATCGAGCCAATGATTCTATTTGCCTTGCGTTGCGCGGTCGGCCACGGATTCGAAGCCTGGTTCAGGGATGGAGCGGCGTGCGATGATCAGGCGCAGAGCGGTGCCATCGTATGCCCGGTCTGCGGTAACCGTGAGGTCACAAAGGCGCCCATGGCCCCTCGAATCGGCAAGACCTCCACGCTGACTGGTGACGCAGAGCACAAACGCAGACGGATCGTCCATGAAAAACTTGCAAAATTACGCGAGCACATAGAACAAACATGTGATTATGTAGGCGACCGATTCGCAGAAGAAGCCAGGCGCATCCATTACGGTGAGGCTGACTCACGCAACATCTACGGTGAGGCCGCACCATCGGAAGCGGAAACGCTCCAGGAAGAAGGTATCAGAATCGTCTCGATCCCGTGGCCAGACAGGAACCATTCTTAACCCAGATCCAAGGTAGACGGACGTCCAAACTGACGACCTACGCCGTTCTCCGCTTCACCGCGAACCTAGCCGGACGCCCCAGAACAGACACCTGTTCAACGAAATTCGACCGTCAACACCTCATACGATTTGGATCCGTTTGGTGTGGTCACTTCGACAGATTCACCCACGTGTTTGCCGATCAGCGCCCGCGCTAAGGGCGATGTGATGGACAGACGTCCATTCTTGATGTCGCTCTCGTCCTGCCCAACGATCTGATACGCCAGTTCCTCGTCGGTGTCCTCGTCGGCCACCCGAACTGTGGCGCCGAATTTGATAGCATCGCCGGACAACTTGGCGACATCAATCACTTCCGCACGGCTCAGCTTGTCATCCAACTCCTGGATACGGCCTTCAATGAAGCTTTGTCGTTCGCGAGCCGCGTGATATTCGGCATTTTCCGAGAGATCACCGTGTTCACGCGCTTCTGCAATGGCTTTAATTACTGCTGGGCGTTCCACCGTCTTTAAATGGCGAAGTTCTTCTTGCAGCCTGTTATAGCCAGCCTCCGTCATGGGTACCTTTTCCATCGCGCCCCTGACCTACTCCTTGTTCATACCTTTTATCGGGCAGCCCGCCCCGGTTGGGAGGCTGGTTCGGGTCGGTTTGCAAACGCTTTAAGACGCACATGCCAACCTAGTACGACCTTGTGATATACGTCTGTAACGGAGCCACTTCAAGGCCAAGTTTCTGAATCGCCTCGATGCCGCTCACCGCTGCCCGGGCACCGGACACCGTCGTGTAGTACGGGATGCGGTTGGCCACAGCGACCTGTCGCAACGCGTTGGCATCCGCCAGAGTCAACGCGCCTTCTGCGGTGTTGATGACGATGTCGACCTCGCCGTTGATCATCGCATCGACCACATGCGGATGCCCTTCGAGCACCTTCTTGATACGCTGGACAGACACGCCGGCACGCTCCAAGAATTCCGCGGTGCCGGCCGTCGCAAGAAGCTGAAAACCGAGATCGCGCAAATCTTTGGCCACCGGCACCAAGGCATCTTTGTCGTTGTCCTTAACCGAGAGGAAGGCCGTCCCCCTCGCCGGCAATCGGGTGCCGGCGGCGAGCTGCGACTTGGCGAAGGCCCGTCCGAAATCCCGATCGAGGCCCATGACCTCACCGGTCGACCGCATCTCCGGGCCAAGAAGAATCTCTACGCCGGGAAAACGATTGAAGGGAAACACCGCCTCCTTGACCGCCACATGGGTACGCTCCACCTCAAACAGCGCAAATTCGGTGAGATACTCCCCGGCCATAAGACGGGCGGCTATTTTCGCGATCGGCACCCCCGTCGCCTTGGCGACGAAGGGTACGGTCCGGCTCGCACGCGGATTGACCTCCAGAACATACAATTCGTTGCCCTTGTATGCGAACTGTACGTTCATCAACCCGACCACCCCAAGCGCTTCGGCCAACCGCCTGGCCTGATCGTGCACCGTGGCCAGCGCCTGTGTGCCCAGCGTATAGGCTGGCAAAGAACACGCACTATCACCCGAATGAATGCCGGCTTCCTCTATGTGCTCCATAATCCCCGCGACAAGAATGCCGTCAGGGCCGCTGCCGTCGGCTATCACGTCGACATCGATCTCGATCGCATTTTGCAGATACCGATCGATCAGCACCGGATTGTTGCCAGAGACAACCACGGCGTCTTGGATGTAGTTCTGAAGCCCGTCGGCATCGTGCACGATCTCCATGGCCCGACCGCCCAAGACGTAGGACGGCCGGATCACGACCGGGTAGCCGATCTCCGCCGCCACCAACTCCGCCTGTTCGCGACTACGGGCCAAACCGTTGGCCGGTTGGCGCAGACCTAGACGATTGAGCAGGTGCTGGAAGCGTTCGCGGTCTTCGGCGAGATCGATCGCATCGGGCGGCGTGCCGAGAATCGGAATGTTCAAGCGAGCCAAGTCATTGGCCAAACGCAGCGGTGTCTGACCGCCAAACTGCACGATCAACCCGAGCACGGTGCCACAGCGCTGCTCGACGCGGACCAAATCGGCAACGGTTTCAACGGTCAGCGGTTCGAAGTACAGACGGTCGGAGGTGTCGTAGTCTGTCGACACGGTCTCCGGGTTGCAGTTGACCATGACGGTCTCGATACCAGCTTCGCGCAGCGCATAGGCCGCGTGCACGCAGCAATAGTCGAACTCGATCCCCTGGCCGATGCGGTTCGGACCACCGCCGAGTATGATGACCTTTCGACGATCGCTGGGGTCCGCCTCGCATTCGCTGTCACCAAAGCAATCCGCCTCATAGGTGGAGTACATATAAGGTGTACGCGAGGCGAATTCGGCCGCACAGGTGTCAATCCGCTTGTAGACCGGTGCCACGCGAGCCGCGTGACGCCGCGCCGTGACCTCGCCTTCCGGCAGCATGGCCAGTTCGCCGAGCCGAGCATCGGAGAAGCCCATGGACTTAAGATGCGCCCAATCCTCCGGCTGGGTGGGCAAACCTTGCGCGATGACACGTGCCTCGGCGTCGACGATCTCCCGGATGCGGGCCAAAAACCAGGGATCGTAGCTCGTCAACCGTTGAATTTCGGCCAATGGCATGCCGTGCCGGAACGCTTCCGCCACGATCAGAAGCCGCTCCGCCGTCGGCTTCGACAAGGCCGCCTGCACCGCCAACCGGCCGGCATTGCCCCGCAGTTTGGGACGGTTGAAACCGGTGAGACCGGTCTCCAATGACCGCAGCGCCTTCTGAACAGATTCCGAGAACGATCGGCCGATCGCCATCGCCTCCCCCACCGACTTCATGGACGTTGTCAGTGTGTTGTCAGCTTTTGGGAATTTTTCGAAGGTAAAGCGCGGGATCTTGGTGACCACGTAGTCAATGGTCGGCTCGAACGACGCCGGTGTGACGCCGGTAATGTCGTTGTCCAGTTCATCCAACGTGTAGCCCACAGCCAGCTTGGCCGCCACCTTCGCAATGGGAAACCCGGTCGCCTTGGACGCAAGCGCCGAGGACCGACTGACCCGCGGGTTCATCTCGATGACCACAAGTCGGCCTGATTCGGGTTCGACCGCGAACTGAACGTTGGAACCGCCGGTATCGACGCCGATCTCGCGCAACACCGCAATCGAGGCGTTGCGCATGATCTGGTACTCTTTGTCGGTCAGGGTCAGTGCTGGGGCAACGGTAATCGAGTCCCCCGTGTGTACGCCCATGGGATCGACATTCTCGATGGAGCAAACGATGATGCAATTGTCCGCACGGTCGCGGACCACTTCCATCTCGAATTCCTTCCAACCCAGAACCGATTCCTCGACCAGAACTTCACTGACTGGCGATACCCGAAGGCCGTTGCGCACGATGGCTTCGAAATCATCCAGATTATAGGCGATCCCACCACCTGCCCCGCCCAGCGTGTAACTCGGCCGGATGATTGCCGGTAGCCCCGTTTCCTTGAGGATTGATCGGGCGTCGCGCAAACTTCTGGCTACGCGGCTACGCGGACTGTCCAAGCCGATGCGGTCCATGGCTTCCCGAAACCGTAAGCGATCCTCCGCCTTGGCGATCGCCTCCGCATCGGCTCCGATCATCTCGATCCCCAGACGGGCGAGCACACCAGACCGGTCGAGCTCGAACGCCACGTTGAGCGCTGTTTGCCCTCCCATCGTCGGCAACAACGCATCGGGCCGAGACTGTTCGAGTACTTTCTCGACCACATCGGCCGTGATCGGTTCAATGTAGGTGGCATCCGCCAAACCCGGATCGGTCATAATCGTGGCCGGATTGGAGTTGACCAGGATGACTCGATACCCCTCCTGTTTCAGCGCTTTGCATGCCTGCACACCGGAATAGTCGAACTCGCACGCCTGGCCGATCACAATCGGCCCAGCACCAATGATGGCAATGGTCTCGATATCAGTCCGCTTCGGCATTCATCTGAACCGTTTTTCGTTTGGGCCGATTGGACACACACCGGCACCGACGGACTCTCCCGCCCAGGCCGGTGCGCGAAATGGAAAACATGTCAAAGCCGGTTCACTGCATCGGAACCAGTCGGCGCGCTGCCGCCCGAACCGGCAGCGGATCTGACCCGCGGCTGCCGATCACGGCTGTTCGTCGGTGACAACCCAATGGCCAAGATAGCCGCCGACCCCCACGGTGGCCAGGCTCACCAAACCGGCCGCCCCCAGAAAATCGGCAACGACGAAACCAGCCAACAAGCCGACGCCGGCGCCATACAACTCTTCATCGCTGAGACCCGTGAGATTTTTGGCCTGATCGTAAACCTCGATCAGAACCTCCCGGGATTGCATCAAGATGTCCTTTGCCTGGCTGCGGAATTCGGCCACGGCCCGATCGGTCTCCGATCCCGCCGGCTGCGCCAGCGCAGGGGCAGCCAACGCGCCGATCAAAAAGCTAATCAACAGGATAACGATCACGCGCATCTCACCCTCCGCACCTTTGACACCCACTTTCGTAGCATAGAGTGTTCGCGCCATGCCAGTCTGGGCAGGCGTTCACCGACCGCCCTGGCTGCCCGTCACCGTTGCGTCAGCGAACCAAGCGGCGATGCCCCCAGCACAGGCTGCGCGGCGTCTTCCAACCGACCAAGCCAGCCGCCCAGGCGGCCGTCTCCTTCGGTGAAAGCGCAGGCAATCAGCCGTAAGCGCCGATCACCGTCCGGCACGGTGATCGGTTCGGTCGGCGATGTCACCGATTTTCCAACGGCCGTATCGTCGAGAGTCTGCGACTGGAGAAACGCCGCAAGGCCGGCCGGCAGAACCGCCTCAACATGGGCGCCCATGAGCACCGCCTTCGACATCCCTAAGAATCGGCAGAACGCTTCGTTGCAGCCGGTCAGCACAAACAGCGTATCGGTGTGGAAGGTCGGGAAGGTCGAAAACTCCATGATCTGCTGGCCGAGACCGGCTTCGTGGCCGATCGCGCGATAGGCCGCATCCTTCAGGCGTTCGATGGTGCGCAGATCCCGATAGGCCCGCAAGGCGGAAACGGTGACACTGTACAGCCGTCCCGCCGACAGCTCGGTCTTGGAGCGGTAATCGTTGATGTCATGTTCCGCGACGACGCGCTCCTCAGGCGCCAGCCCAGGCTGGCCCGTACGCAGGACGACACGGACGGTCTGGTTGCCGCACTCTGTGCGCAGGAACCGCAGGAACGAAAGCCCGGCGTCGCTGGAGTCCATGACGACGTCCAGAAACACCAACGCCAAATCGTCGATCCGATTGACCGCTGCCAGGGCGTCGTCGAGGCCATAGGCATGGTGCAACCGGATCGGCCGCCTTTCGAAGGTGACGTGGCCAAGCGCAAACCGGGTCGCCCGATGGACCGCGTCGTCATCGTCGACAATCAACACCTCCCAAGGTTCGGTTTCCTCCGACTCGAGCTTGTCCGTATCGCCGCCGGAATAAAACAAGTCGTCGTCCATTCAACCGCCCTATCTCTCCTGCAACGGGATGAGGAGCGTGAAAACCACTCCGGCCTGAGGCGCCGTTTCCAAGCTGATCCGCCCGTTTAGCATTCCAGTCACGATGTTGTGCACGATGTGAAGGCCAAGACCTGTGCCGCCGGCGCGGCGCCGGGTCGTGAAGAAAGGTTCGAAAGCGCGCTTGCTGACCTCGTCCGGCATGCCACAGCCGTTGTCCCGGTAAGCGATACACCACTCGTCGACGCCACAGGACACCGTGACCCAGATCTTTGGCATGGCCTTGCCATCGAACGCATGGATGAGAGAATTCATGATGAGATTGGTCAAGATCTGGGACAGGGCCCCGGGAAATGTCAGAACCATCAAGCCGGGCGGGCAGGATACCTCGATCTTCACCTGGCGCTTGCGCAACTCCGGGCTGAGGCTGGTAACCACATCGGCGAGATACTCGGCAATGCCGAGCTGACGGCGTTGTTCGCTCGCCTGATCGACCGCCACCTGTTTGAAACTTTCGACCAGGCCAGCCGCCCGGCCGAGATTGGACTCCAAAAGCCTGTGTCCCTCCGCCGTACGACCCAGATAGTATTCCAGATCGTCTCGGCGCATCCGCTTGACCTCGTAGCGGCGCTGGAGGCCCGTAAGGTCTTCAGCCATTTGCGATGCGGTGGTCACAGCCACGCCCAACGGCGTATTGATCTCATGGGCCACGCCAGCAACAAGTTGACCAAGGGATGCCAATTTCTCTTGCTGCACGAGACGGCTCTGCGCCGAACGGAGGGTCGCAAGAGTCTCGTCCAGCCGGCTGTAGGCCTCGGCATTGGCCAGGGCGATGGCACCGTATGCGGCAAGCGTCCGCAAAATCTGCATCTCGCGCGGACCATACGCGGACGGCCGCCCCGATTGGACCGTCATGACACCCAACACCTGGCCAGAAACTTCCAGCGGCCGGAAAACGCTGGTGCGGGGCAAGACGACCGGCGTGGTCGGTAGGAGCAGGGTTCGGGCCGCTGCCTCGCGTTCGGTCACAATGATCTCGCGCTGCTCCCGCACGGCGCGCGCTGCCGGTTCGGCAGCATGGTCCAGTGGGATGATCACGGGCGCGCGCTGGCACCCGCCCTCGACCAAGAACACGAAATCAACCAGGGCGCGGTCCTGGCGCAACAGGCCAATGCCGAACACCGATGCATCCAGCATCGCGGCGGTCTGGTTGTAAACCGCCGTGGCCACGGCCCCGACATCCAGGTTGGCCGTGATCAACTGGCCGATATCGCCCAGGCGCTCGAGAATACGTGTCGTCTCCTCGAGCGCCTGGGCGCGCCGCTGTTCCGCCTCGGCCAGAGCGCGGTGGTGGTCGATTTCCGCCCGGGCCCGGTCAGCCTGGAACTGCATCGACAACCCCCGCAGACGCGCCTCGCTCTCCCGGTTAATGGTCTGGCGCCAAGAATCGTGCGCCCGGCGCAGAGTCGCAAGCGCGGAGGCACAATCGCCCTCGGCCTCCTGTGCCACGGCCAGACTTTCCAACAACTCGTGCGGAACGATGTAGCCGTCGATCCGTTCGCCCACAGCAATCGCCTGTTTCAGATACCAGACGGGTGCAGGTTCGTCGTCGATGCGGTCTGCCGTCGCCTCCCGGTCATGCCGTTCGACCTCTGCCAATGCCCGTAGTGCTTTGATCTCCCTATATTTATCCTGAACACGCCGCGCCACCGCCAGACCTTCCGACGCGCATTGGCGCGCCTGCACCGCATGCCCCTGGAGTGCCAACGCCACCGCCAATCCGCGCAGTGATTCGATCGTGAGGTCAGGTTGTTCCAGGCATCTGGCAACATCGCGACATTGCTCGAAACAGGCCACAGCACGATTGGCATCCCCCATGGTCAAGAACAGGTCGCCAGCCATTTCCCGATTCAATCCAAGCGATCGGTTGACCGGATACTGCCGCAAGATTTCATATGCGTCGTCAAGGTACCCCTGCGCGACGGCGAATTCCTGGCGCCGCAGGTGAATTTCGCCAAGCCGTGTCAGCTCGCTGGCCATGCCAATCTGGGAATTCATGCGCCGACAAACGGCATAGGCGCGCTGTGACCACACAGCAGCATTTACCAGGTCGGAAACATTTATGTAAGCGACACTGACCGCATTGGCATAGAATCGCTCCAAGAAGAGGAAGCTCTCGGCCACGACATAATCCAATCCCAACATGAATTCCCTGATCGCATCGGAAAACTGACTGGCATCCAACGCAATGCGACCGAGCCCATAGCGCACCAAGGCAATGCCATGGGTATCTTGCTGTCCCTCAGCCGCGGTCAGGGTCTGCTGCAACAGTTCGTCGGCCCGTTCGTGCTGGCCAAGCGTGCACAAGCTCTGGCCGGTCCACGCATCGGCTTCGATCACGCCGGAGGGGAAATCCGCCTCGACGAAGGCCGCCCGGGCTTGCGCCAACAACGCCAACCGCCCAGCCGAAGTGCCATCTTCGGCCTCCAGCTCCGCCCATTGGAGGAAACAGTCACCAAGACCGCGCCGGTCATCGCATGCCGTGAAACCGGCATGGGCCTGCTCGATCAGTCTGCGTGCCGTCGCCGTATTGCCAAAAAGGCATTCGGCTGCGGCCAGGCTAAGGCGGGCCCTGGCCAGGACCACCGTCGGCCCGGGTGCCGCAGGATCGGGACCATGCTCCACGGCAGCGATCACCGTGCGTGCCATGGCAGCGGCCCGGCATGGGTCGCGTTCCACCAGATACCAAGCGATGCAGGCCTGGCATCGTGCCCGGTCTTCCAAGGACGGTGCCGAGTCCAAGGCCCCCTCCAGCCGAACGATCTCGGCGAGCGTGCCGCGAAGACCGGCCGGCATACCGCAAATCCCGACGTCCTCCACCCGTGCGCTCCCCACCGTTCGGCCGCCGTCCGCCAGACCGACCATGATGTCTCATAAGGGTGCCGCCGCCGCGCACGGCCCGCAAGCGCCGGTCACGGATCGATGCCCTGTCGCCGTCCCGTCGCGTCCACAATCGAGCCGACCCTCAGCCGCGGGCCGCGAGCAACACAGCGATGGTGGTGGCCACACCGGTCAGGAACTCCCCAACTTCCGTGCCTTGGCGCAAATGGGGCAGCGTCGACGGCAAACGCCATCCCAACCAATAGGTCGGCAACACCGCAGCCAGCGGTACCAACCCAAACCGCGGCCGGTGCGGCACCACCGGGGCCACCAACAAAGCCAACCGCAAGGCTTGGGTCGACGTCATCCCGGCATAGTGCCACGCTTCCTTACGCCATGCCGGCCAATCACGGTCATACGGCCCGAACACCATCCCCAACCAGCGGGTCTGCGCCTCCATCTGTTGCCAAGCCGGGTCCTCGGCCACCAATCCGGCCCCGGAACGCTGGTGGGCGCCGTGCCCCAGCAGCAGACCACCGAACGCGGCAGCCACCGTTCCCGGCATACGGTCCGGACGACCTGCGAGCGAGGCCACGATGGCACCGGTCGGCACCGACCAAACCAATCGCGCGCCCTGAGTCCCGATCGGCAGCGGCACGCCGCCGCCGCGCTGCCGGTACAATACCCCTCCAGCCAGGCCCGCGCCGGCGATTTGCAGCGTGCCGCCCCCCAGTGGTCCGGAGCAACCGGCCACCGAAACTACCAAGGCAAGACCAAAGCCCACACGCACGGCCATCAGACTGAGAACTGCCGGACATAGGACGGAGTGTCGCAGCGCTGTGGAAACGATGGAACGGAGCATGGCGGCACCAGACTGTCGTTGCCCGATTGGTCGTATTCCGCCCGGCACCGCCGGGGCAAGCGTGCCCAAACCGTCGCCCGTCGCCCTCCAAGGGCGCGGCCAAGCCAGCAGGCGGACCGCATCACGATCATTTGCTCTGTCCACGCTTGGTTGCGAACGGTTCGATCGAGCAGTAAGGTTCGGGCATGCTCCCGCCCCGGAGCCCAACGAACCGGCGCGCATCCTCGACGGTGCCGCGCATCCGTGACCAACCAAGACAAGGGACGTCCAGAAATGGGTTCTTTCCACCGCACGCTGACCGGTCTCGGACTGGCTGCCGTGCTCGCCATCGCTTCCGCGGTGACCGCCGGCGCAGAGGTCGTGTTTCACCGCGGCAATGACGGCGAGCCGGAGTCCGTCGATCCGCACAAGGTCTCCGGCACCTGGGAAAACCGGGTCGTCGGCGACATGTTCGAGGGCCTGGTGACCGAGAATGCGAAAGCAGAGCCGATTCCCGGCCAGGCGGAAAGCTGGACGATTAGTGACGACGGCCTGGTCTATACTTTCACCCTGCGCGAGGATGCCCGGTGGTCGAATAGTGAACCGGTCACGGCACACGATTTCGAGTTCGCCTTCAAGCGCATTCTGGCACCCGCCACGGCGGCCAAATACGCAACATTGCTTTACCCAATCAAGGGGGCGGAAGCCTACAACAGCGGTGCAGCCGAAAGCGCCGATGTGGTCGGGGCCCGGGCGCTGGACGACCGCACCTTGGAGGTGATACTGGAGAACCCCACGCCGTACTTCATCACGCAGCTCAAGCACTACACCGCCTACCCGGTGCCGCGGGACCTGGTGGAAGAACACGGCGACCAATGGACCAAAGCCGAGAACATCGCCTCCAACGGCCCGTACCGCATGGTGGAATGGGTGCCCAATTCTACCATCACTCTGGTCAAGAATGACCAGTACCATGATGCCGACAACGTCGCCATCGACCGCGTCGTCTTTCACCAGATCGAAGACCGGTCGGAGGGCCTGAAGCGCTTCCGAGCCGGCGAAATCCTTATGTATCCGGAGTTTCCGGTACGCCAATATGGATGGTTGCAGGAGAACATGCCGGACAAGGTGCGCACGTCTCCCTATCTTGGCATCTACTATTACACCGTCAACACACTGCGTGAGCCGTTCGATAACCCCGCGGTCCGACGTGCGCTGTCCTTGGTCATCGACCGCGCCATCATCACCGACAAGATCATGGGCACCGGCGAAGTGCCGGCCTATAGCTTCGTTCCGCTGGGCGCGTTGAACTACGAGCCGGCCTATGCCGATTTCAAAGACACGCCGATGGCCGACCGCATCGCCGAAGCCCAGGCGCTCATGGCCGAGGCCGGCTACGGACCGGACAACCCGCTGCGCTTCACGCTCAGCTACAACACCAGCGAGAACCACCGCCAGGTTGCCATTGCCATTTCCGCCATGTGGAAACAGGCCCTGGGCGTTGAGGCCGAGCTCTACAACAGCGAGGTCGCCGTCCACTACAACGACCTGCAGAATGAGAACTACGACGTCGGCCGCGCCGGCTGGATCGGCGATTACAACGATGCCCAGAACTTCCTGTTCAAAGGGGAATCGCGCACGGCGAAGCTGAACTACCCGCGCTACAGCAATGCCGAGTTCGATGCGCTGATGCGCCAAGCCGGCGAGACCATCGACCTGGAGGCCCGTGCCGAGCTGATGCATCAGGCCGAGGCCATCATGATGGCCGATATGCCGTACATCCCAATCTATTATTACATCTCGCGCAATCTGGTCTCGCCTCAACTCCAAGGCTTCGAAGACAACATCGAAGACATCCATCGCACCCGCTGGATGTCGATCGCCGAGTAACCCGTCGACCGGGCGGGGGCGGCCACCGCGTCGCCCTCAGCCCCGCCGGGCCAGGCACGTCGCGACGAGCGGTCGATCCGGACCCGGCGGGCTCCCCAGCTTCCGCGCTCCGTCCATGCCGGTCCCATGCTATCCTATGCCGTCCGCCGCCTGCTGACCGCGATACCGACGCTGTTCGTCATCATCGCCGTCGCCTTTTTCATGATGCGCGCCGCCCCCGGAGGCCCGTTCGACGGCGAGCGCCAGTTGCCCGAAGCGATCGAGCGCAACCTGCGCGCCCATTATCATCTCGACGAACCGCTGGTCATGCAGTTTGGACGATATCTGGGCAACATCCTGCAGGGCGACTTCGGCCCCTCGTTCAAGTACCGCGACTTCACGGTCAACGAACTGCTCGAAGCCGGCTTTCCGGTCTCGTTGCAGATCGGCGGCACAGCCATTCTGCTCGCCGTGCTGATCGGCACCACGGCCGGGGCCATCGCCGCACTGCGCCAGAACAGTGCCATCGATTACTCGGTCATGGCGGTGGCCATGACCGGCATCACGATCCCGAATTTCGTCGTCGCCCCGTTTCTGACACTGGTGCTGGGGGTCTATTTGAGTGTCCTGCCGGTGGGTGGCTGGGGATCGCTGCAACAGGCGATCCTGCCCACCGTGGCCCTGGCGCTGCCGCAGATCGCCTATGTGTCGCGGCTGACCCGGGCCAGCATGATTGAAGTGCTGCACACCAACTACATCCGCACGGCGCGCGCCAAGGGGTTGCCGGAACACGTCACCATCACCCGCCACGCGCTGAAGGCGGCGTTGCTGCCGGTGGTGTCGTATCTCGGGCCGGCCACCGCCGCCGTGATCACCGGCTCGGTGGTGATCGAGACGATCTTCGGTATCCCCGGCATCGGCCGCTACTTCGTGCAGGCGGCACTCAACCGCGACTACACGCTCGTGATGGGCGTGGTGGTGCTGTATGCCAGCCTGATCATCCTGCTCAATCTGTGCGTGGATCTGATCTACGGTTATCTGGACCCGAAGGTCCGCTACGATTGATGCGCAAGGAGACACCCCCATGACTGCCGACAGCCTGTCCGCACCCGCAGCGGCACCGGTCCGCGGGCGCAGCCTGTGGGACGACGCCTTGCGCCGCCTGCTGCGCAACCGCGCGGCCGTCACCGCGGCCGTCACCCTATTGATGCTCGCCGCCGTTTGCCTGATCGGGCCGCTTCTGTCGCCGCACGCCATCGATCAGGTGTATTGGGATCGTCTGTCTCTGGATGCGGCCGCCCCGAGCTGGGACCACTGGTTCGGCAACGATGCCAACGGTCGCGATCTGATGGTGCGCGTGTTCTACGGCGGCCAGATCTCGCTCATGGTCGGCCTCACCGCCACGTTCGTCGCGCTCATCATCGGCGTCACCTGGGGGGCAACGGCCGGCTTCATGGGCGGTCAGGTCGATAACATCATGATGCGCATCGTGGACGTGATGTACTCCCTGCCGTTCATGTTCTTCGTCATCTTGCTGATGGTGTTCTTCGGAAGAAACATCTTCCTGATTTTCGTGGCAATCGGTGCAGTGGAATGGCTGGATATGGCGCGCATCGTGCGTGGCCAGACCCTTTCACTCAAGCGACGGGAGTTCATCGAGGCCGCCCGCGCCGCCGGTGTCGGCACGGCCACCATCATTCGCCGACATATCCTGCCCAACACGTTAGGGCCGGTGGTGGTCTACACCACACTCGCCGTCCCAAAGGTGATCTTGCTGGAGTCCTTCATCAGCTTCCTTGGGTTGGGCGTGCAGGAACCACTCACGAGCTGGGGTGTGTTGATCTCCGAAGGGGCCAAGGAAATGGAGACGGCACCCTGGATGCTCATCTGGCCTGCCATCTTCCTGGCCATCAGCCTGTTCTGTCTCAATTTTGTCGGCGACGGTGTCCGTGATGCGCTCGACCCCCGCGACCGTTAAGTGACCATGACATCTCTCGATTCTGTCCCGGAGACCGCCCCTTTGCTGGCGGTCGACCGGCTGAACACCCGCTTCGATACGCCCGAAGGTGAGGTGGCCGCGGTCAACGACGTCAGTTTCACCATCCAACCGGGGGAGACCATCGGCATCGTCGGCGAGTCCGGCTCCGGCAAGAGCCAGGTGTTCCTGTCGATCATGGGTCTGCTGGCCATCAACGGCCGTGCCACCGGCAGCGTCCGCTTCCGCGGTGAGGAGGTTCTGGGCATCCCGCGGCAGCGGCTGAACCGCATCCGCGGCCGGCACATGTCCATGATTTTCCAGGACCCCATGACGTCGCTCAACCCGTATCTCAAGGTGTCGCAGCAGCTCAATGAGGTGCTGATGCAGCACATGGGCCTTGGACAGCGCGAGGCGACCAAGCGTTCGATCGCCATGCTCGATCTCGTACGTATTCCTGAGGCGTCGCGGCGCATCGACATGTATCCGCATGAATTCTCCGGCGGCATGCGCCAACGCGTCATGATCGCCATGGCACTCTTGTGCCAACCCGGTCTGTTAATCGCCGACGAACCAACCACCGCACTCGATGTTACCGTGCAGGCGCAGATTCTGGACGTGATGGAAGATCTGCGCTGCGAACTGCAGACCGCCATCGTCTTGATCACCCACGACATGGGGGTGATCGCCCGGCTGTCCGACCGCGTCATGGTCATGTACGGCGGCCGAGTGGTGGAGACTGGCCCGGTGCAGGCTCTGTTCGACCACCCGCAGCACCCCTACACCGCCGGCCTGCTGCGCGCCATGCCGCGGGTCGACCGGCATGGTACCTCAGAATTATACGTGATCCCCGGCCAGCCCCCCAACCTGCAGTACCTGCCGGCCGGCTGCGCATACCAGGACCGCTGTCCGCACGTGCATGACCGGTGTCTCGGCGACGTGCCGCCCTTAATAGCCACGGCACCTGGACGCGCCAAAGCCTGTTTCCTGGACCAGATCCACTCCGACGCGTGAACCGGACACTTGCCCCATGACAGCCGGCTCCCAAACCACCGACGACACAACGCCGCTTCTGCAAGTGGATGATTTGGCCGTCCATTTCCACATCAACCGAGGATTATTCCGCAGCAACGACGTGGTTCGGGCGGTCGACGGTGTCAGCTTCACCCTCAACCGCAGCGAAACCTTGGGCATCGTTGGGGAGTCCGGCTGCGGCAAGTCCACACTCGGCCGTGCCGTGCTTCAGCTACTCAAACCAAGCCAGGGCAGCGTGGTCTGGCTTGGACAAGATCTGACTAAGGCAGACACCGAAACCATGCGCCGGTTGCGCAAGGATTTACAGATCATCTTCCAGGACCCGCTGGCCTCACTCGACCCACGTATGACCATCGGCGACATCATCGACGAACCGCTGATGACGCATTTTCCTGAGCTGTCCCGCTCGGAGCGCCGGGAACGCGTGCGCAGCATCATGGACCGGGTGGGGTTGCGTGAACAGATGATCAACCGCTACCCGCACGAATTCTCTGGCGGCCAGGCGCAGCGCATTGGAATTGCTCGCGCCATGATCCTCAGTCCTCAACTCATCGTGTGCGACGAGCCGGTGTCGGCGTTGGATGTATCCATTCAGGCACAGATTGTTAATCTACTCACGCATCTGCAACGGGAGTTCGCACTTTCACTGGTGTTCATCAGTCATGATCTGTCGGTCGTTCGGCACATTAGTCACCGAATCGCGGTGATGTATCTGGGAAAACTGGTTGAAATCGCGGATCGCAACGCTTTGTTCGCCAAACAGCACCATCCCTACACCAAAGCGCTCATCAGCGCGGTCCCCGTGCCGGATCCCAGAGTCGAGCGTTCGCGCCAACGGGTGGTTTTGGTTGGCGACCTGCCCTCGCCCATCGACCCGCCCTCCGGCTGCCGTTTCCGCACTCGCTGCCCGATCGCCCAGGCACCGGAGATTCAGAAGGTCTGCGCGACCGCCGAACCGCCGCTCACCGAGGTGGCCCCTGGTCACCGCGCCGCATGCCACTTTTGGCAGCAAGCCTGAACCACGGACACACGACTGGTCTTCCGACCATCTTGAGAGAAGCACATGTCGCGGTGCCAATGCCCTCGGCGCCCGCCATGTGCCAGATTCCGATCAGCCCAGCCAACGCCGGCAGTGCGGAAACTCCAAGGATGCCATTGCCGCCGGGGACGAGGACAGAACCGCCGCCGTCCAGCCACCGCCGACCCGTGCACCGCCGACCAGTATACCGACGACACGGGCCGGGCTTGAACGGCACCTGTGTAGCCGGCACCAGCCCCTGGACGGAACGTCCCCGACCAACTTCACCGAAAGCAATGAATTTGATGCTGAAATCTGAATTCCGAGATCGCTGACTAACTACATTTTGCTGCAGAAAGACCAAGATACCGCTACATTTGCGAGACATGGTTTTCATTGTCGGTGACCGGTCCATGTCGTAGTCCACCAAGGGGTTGGCGGGAAAGATGCGGGTATTCGCACCGATGTCGCCATCGGTCTGAAGTCAGAATTGGGGCCGCAGGGGATCGGGCTTGTCCGCACGGGCCTGCTCACCTCGGACAACAGCGTCGGTCGTCTGGGGTTTTGACTCGTGAGGAAAACCTATGCGCGCTGCCATCCTCGAACGCTTTAGACAAAAGCCCATGATCCAAGTCGTGCCCGACCCCCTCTGTCCGCCGGACGGCGCGGTCGTCGAAATCGGTGCGTGTGGTGTGTGCCGTTCGGATCACCATGCGTGGAGCGGCGCCGATCCAGATGTGCGGCTGCCACATGTCATGGGACATGAGTTCGCCGGTACGGTTGCCGCCGTCGGGGCTGAGTGCCAGCGGTTTCAGGTTGGGCAGCGGGTGACGGCTCCGTTCATTCTCGGTTGCGGGACGTGTGGGGAGTGCCGACGTGGCGAACCAACGATCTGTGATCGGCAGATCGTGATCGGCTTCACCGTCTGGGGGGCGTTCGCCGAACGTTTGGCAATCTCCGCGGCCGATTTCAATCTGGTGGCCTTGCCGGACAGCCTCCCTTTCGCCGCGGCGGCGGCGATGGGCTGCCGGGTGACCACGGCGTGGCGTGCCCTGACCGACCGCGGCCGGTTGCAGGCGGGGGAATGGCTGGCCGTGCATGGCTGCGGTGGGGTTGGGCTGTCGGCCATCCTGCTCGGCAAGGCGCTCGGTGCTCGAATCATCGCGATCGACGTGGCGACGGACGCGCTAGCACAAGCCCATGCGCTCGGCGCGGAGGCGACGGTCGATACCACCGAGATCGATGATGTCGGTGAGGCCATCCGGGCCGCGACCGACGGCGGCGTGCATCTGTCCATCGATGCCCTCGGGATCGCGCAAACCTTCCAGAATTCGTTGCGCTCGCTGCGCAAACTTGGCCGGCATGTGCAGATTGGCATGCCGGTCGGCAGCCATGCGATGGTTTCGCTACCTCTGCTTGAATTGATCTATGCGCGCCAGCTCAGCATCGTCGGGCTGCGCGGGCTTGGCGCCCCGGGCTTCGGCGCCTTGCTGGGGCTGGTCAAAGCCGGTCGAATCGATCTGACTCATCTGGTCACCCGGCGCATTGGCCTGGAGGCAGTGGGCGACACGCTGCAGCGCATGGACGGCCGGCAACCGGCCGGCATTACCGTCGTCGACCGTTTCGTGGCATAAGGCTGCCTCCCCATATCGGCCCCAGCCCTCACTCACGGCTCAACACGGCACCGGGATGGTGCGCAAGCGTTTCTTGAAGGCATCCACGCTTTTTTCGATGATCCTCGAAAATATCTCTTCGCCAAGCACGCCGATCACGGGATTGGCGAATTCATAGGTGACGGACAACATCACCTGAGTCCGGTTCGGTGCCGGGTCGGCAAATGTCCAAGTCTGGTCCAGGATGCGGAACGGCCAGGTTGCGGTCGTGATGTGTATGCGGTGCGGCGGGTCGAAACTGGCGAAGGTCCGGACGGTCTGACGCACCCCTTTCATGCCGAGCCGCTGCAGCACCACCAGCTTGCCGTCCCGATAGCCCTCCGTGCGCACGGCGATAAAGCCGGGGACGAATTCGGGGTAGCGCTCGATATCCGCCACGACGGCATAGACATGGCGGATTGGGAATGCCACCTCGTGCGACAGTGCCAGGGTGGCCATGGATGCCTAGCTGACCCCGGCGGCAATGGCCAACCACAGGCTGGCCACGGCATGCAGCCCTATGGTGGTCTTGATCGCCCTGGTCATCGCCGCCCGATCGTCCGGGTCGGCCACGGCGACCAGGACAACGGCAGGCACGCTGAGCAGTCCGGGCACGATGAGCGACCACCAGGGCAGCAGCCCGGCCACGAGCGAGAGCCCGGCCAGGATGGCGAGTGCCATTGATGTGACGACCATGTGCACCCGCAGGGCGCCCCGCGCGCCCACCAGCACCGCCAACGTCACCTTGTTGACGGCCCGGTCGGCCTTGAGGTCCGGCACTTCGTTGATGAGGAGGACATTGGCAATCCAGAGCGTCACCGGAAGGGACAGCAACAGCACCGGCAGGTCGACCGTGCCGGACTGGAGCCAGGCCGCCATACCGACCGGGAAGACGCCGAACATCAGCCCGACCACAACCTCAGCCATGCCGCGGTGATTGAGCCGCAGCGGCGGCAGGTGGTAGGCAAGCAAAATGATTGCCAGGGCAAAGCCGTAGACAAGCACCTCCAGCCCATGCACCGGAACCAGATAAAGCCCGGTCGCCGCACAACCGCACAGCAGCACGCAAGCGAAACGCGCCATGGCGCGCCGCGACAGGCGGTTGTCCTGGATCGTGCGCGAGCCGCCGGTGAAGGGCGAGATCCGGTCTTCATTCAACGCATCGTTGCCGGATAGGTCGTCGCAAACGTCGTTGATGACATTGCCGGCGGCTTGGCCGAGGACGAAGCCGATGAGAAACATCAGCGCGGACACGACGTCGAGTGCGCCGTGGACCGAGGCACCCCAGGCCGTGCCGACCAAAACCGGCATAATGGCGGCGGTGAAGAACCCTGGCCGCGTGGCCTGCCAATGGCGCTCGACCCGCTCGGAAAGCCGGAGCTGTGTGCCGTTGCCCAGCGTGTCGTGCGCCAGAGTGTTTTCTGAATAAAGGGTCATCGACGGGTCTGTCGCCTAAGCGAATGGAACGATTGGGCCGGACGGATCAGCAGCCATGGTTTGGAGAGTTTAGCCCGCCTGGGGCAAGCATGCCAAGCAGCACCGGGTTGGTGGCGAGACCGCGCGAGGTGGCGCCTTTTTGCGACCGCAGCCGGACGAAAAGCCGCCGACCCCGGGCTCTGTCCCGCATTTTCCAAGCCGATGTAGCCTGCTCGCCGTCACGTCGGCTGACCAACCCCATCATGCCATTGTCTTCGTCAGACCCATGGCCGGCATTGATGCCACGTTCGGTTTCGGCGCTCAACGAGGAGCGCCGGCATCCCTGCCGGCTGGACCGCCGCCATCTTGGCGGCCGGCTGCTGGGCGTGGTCCGGGCCGGCTGGAAGCCGGCGGTCCAGCCG
>JANQJV010000052.1 GCA_028281465.1 Azospirillaceae bacterium
TGGACCGCCGCCATCTTGGCGGCCGGCTGCTGGGCGTGGTCCGGGCCGGCTGGAAGCCGGCGGTCCAGCCGGCAAGGGTGCCGGCGCTCCGAAACAGGGCGGCCCGAGGACCGGTCATTGGTTCGGGCCGTTGGTATAATAGGATCAAGGTCTCAACCAACCCATTCTTGGTTTTGCCATCCAACACGCTCGCCGTGGGTTTCACGAACAGCCACCGGACCAGGAAAAAGGCAGCAAAGATCACCCCTGCCTAGTAGTGATGGCATCGACGCTGGCATGGCAGGGAGCGTCACGTGGGTCACGGGGGCTTTCATGATCCATCGACCGTGCAGCCCCCTCTCTACCGCCCTTTCCAAACCGGCGCGCGTTTCTCTGCGAAGGCGCGCGCGCCCTCCAACTGGTCTTCGCTGTCGTAAAGCGTGGCGACTGTCGGCAGCCGACGGCTGGTTATCATCGACAGAGTGTCCTGGAAACCGCGGGCTTCGGCGGTGCGCACGACTTCCTTGATGGCGGCGAAGACCAAAGGCGGGCCTTCGGCGAGCAATTCGGCCAGTTCGCCGGTTCGCGCCTGCAGGTCTTCGTCCGGCACCACGTCTTTGACCAGGCCCCAGCGTTGTGCCTCGGCGGCGTCCATCCAGCGGCCGGTGAGCAGCAGGTCCATGGCGACATGGTACGGAATGCGCTTGGGCAGCTTGAGGCTGGCGGCATCGGCCAGCGTGCCGGCATTGATCTCGGGCAGGGAGAAGCGGGCGCTCTCGGCCGCGATGATCAGGTCGCACGACAAGGCCAGCTCGAAGCCGCCGCCCACCGCCATGCCGTTGACCGCAGCGATCACCGGCTTGTTCAGGTCGGGCAGTTCCTGCAGGCCGCCGAAACCGCCAACGCCATAGTCCTCGTCTGGGCGGATGTCGCTCTCGGCGGCCGCCTTCAGGTCCCACCCGGCGCTGAAGAACTTCGTGCCGGCGCCGGTCACCACGGCGACGCGCAGCGCGGGGTCGTTGCGGAATTCGGCGAACACCTGCCCCATGCGCCGGCTGGTGGCGGCATCAATGGCATTAGCCTTGGGCCGGTCCAGCGTGACCTCCAAGACCCGTCCGCGCCGTCTGCAGCGCACCGCGTCGTCACTCATCAAACACCTCCCTGGTTGCATCCTGTTTGGGCGGCTCAATCGTGCGGATCAGGGCATCCACCGCCACCACGCCCAGGCCGGCCGGGCGCACGATCAACGGGTTGACCTCGAATTCGGCCAGACGGTCGGCGTGGTCAGCGCAGAAACGGCCCAGCGCCGCCGCCGCTTCGGCCACGGCGTCCAGGTCGCCGGCCGGTTTGCCGCGGTAACCGTCGATCAGCTGGGCCACGCGCAGATGGGTGAGGGCGTCGCGCGCCTCCTCAGGGGTGACCGGCAGCGGCAGCACGGCACTGTCGCCGACCAGCTCGACCAGGATGCCGCCGGAGCCGAGCACCAGAAAGCCGCCCAGCGCCGGGTCGCGCCGGTAGCCGACCAGCACCTCGGCGACGCCGTCGCCGATCATGCGCTCCACCAGCATGCTGCGCGCCAGCGGCGCGAGCCGCTCCGCCGCGCGCGCCACGTCATGGGCGGTGGCCAGGTTGAGCCACACGCCGCCGGCATCGCTCTTGTGTGCCATATCGGCCGCCACCGCCTTGGCGACGACCGGGTAGCCGAGGGCGTCCGCCGCCGCCACGGCGGCGTGCGGCTCGGTCGGCACGACGCGGCCGGCCGGCGGCGCCACACCATAGGTGGCCAGCCGGGCCTTGGCCTGCGGTTCCGACAACAGCACGGACTCGCCGGCGCACAGCGGCACCGGCCGGGGGCGGTCGTGGGCCGGGCCGGTGCCTGTGGCGGCGGCATGCAGCCAGGCCGCGGTCTCGATGGCGGCTAGGGCTGGGTCGAGACCGACCAGCGGCGCCACGCCGGCGGCCAGGCAGCGCTCGGCCACGTCTTCCGGCAGGCCGTCGGGCAGGGTGGCGATGAGCGCGGCACGCGCCCCGGTACGCACCTGGGCGCGCAGCAGCGCCTCCAGCGAGGGCCGCCACAGCCGGTCGTCGCAGCGGTCGGCGCGCGGCAAATCGAGCACCAGGCTGGTCACGTCCACCTCGGCCGCCATCACCGCCGCAAAGGTCTCGGTCATGGCGTCGGCGTCGCCCCACATGAAGGTGTGGTAGTCGAACGGGTTGCTGACCGTGACCAGCGCGGACACGGTGGCCTCGATGGCGGCCTGGCGCTGCGGCGCGAAGGGCGGAAAGCGCACGCTGGAGCGTGCTCCGGCATCGGCCATCAGGATCGCCTCGCCGCCGGAGGAGCTGAGCGAGGCGACGCGCCGCCCGGGCAGCGGCCCCAGCGTGTGCAGCACTGCCAGGCTGGCCAAAAACGCCGGCAGCGTCTCCAATTCGGCCACGCCGAGCCGGGTCAGCAGGGCGCTGGCCAGCCGGGCCGCGCCGCCCAGACTGGCGGTGTGGCTGAGCGCCAGCCCGGCACCGGCCTCCGAACGGCCGGCCTTGAGGGCGATCACCGGTTTGCCGGCGGCCTGGGCGGCGGCCACGGCGTCGCCGAAGCGGCCGATGTCGCCGAAGCCCTCGATCAACAGGCCGATCGCCGTGATGCGTGGGTCGGCGGCGACGGCCTGCACGGCCTCGGCCACACCCACCTGGGCCTGGTTGCCGAGCGTGATCACCTGGGCGAGCGGCAGGCCGTGCCGGCCCATGGTCAGGTTGATGGCGATGTTGCCGCTCTGCAAAATGATCGCCACGCCGCGTTCGCGGCGCCGGCCGCCGTGCTGGTCCGGCCACAACAGGGCGCCGTCCAGATAGTTGATGTGCCCGTAGCAGTTCGGCCCGAGCACGGGCATGGCGCCGGCGGCCTCCACCAGGGCCGTCTGGCGCGCCACGCCGGCCGGGCCGGTTTCACTGAAGCCTGACGCATAGCACACGGCACCGCCGGCGCCGCGCACCGCCAGATCAGCCACCACCGCCACGCTGGCCTCGCGGTTGACGCCGACGAAGGCGGCATCCGGTGCCTCCGGCAACGCATCGACATGGGGGTAGCTGGGCGTCCCCTCGATGGTGGCGTGGCGCGGGTGCACGGCATACAGCCGCCCGGCGTACCCCATGCGCCGGCATTGCCGGATCGTTTCAGCGGCAGCGGCGCCGCCGATGGCGGCGATGGAGCGGGGGCGCAGCAGGCGGCTCAGATCTAAAACCGAGGGTGGGGCCACGCTCAGGCCCCCAAGGGGCGCAGCAGGTCGCGCGAGATGATGTGGCGCTGGATCTCGCTAGTGCCGTCCCAGATGCGCTCGACCCGGGCGTCGCGCCACAGCCGCTCCAACGGCAAGTCGGCCATCAGCCCCATGCCACCATAGACCTGGATCGCCTGGTCGGTCACCCGGGCCAGCATCTCCGAGGCAAACAGCTTGGCCTGGGCGACCTCGCGGCCGACCGGCGCGCCCTGATCGAGCTTCCAGGCGGCGGCCAGTGTGAGCCATTCCGCCGCCTCGATCTCGGTGATCATGTCGGCCAGCTTGAACGACACGCCCTGGAACTTGCCGATCGGCTGGCCGAACTGCTTGCGGCTGGCGGCCCAGTCCACCGACAGCTCGAAGGCGCGGCGGGCCCGGCCGACGCAGGCGGCGGCCACCGTCAAGCGGGTCGCCGAGAGCCAGGTGTTCATGACGTCGAAGCCTTTGTCGACCTCACCCAAGACCTGGGCGTCGGGCAGCCGGCAGTCGTCGAAACTGAGGATGCAGTTGTGGTAGCCACGATGCGACACCGAGCGGTAGCCGGGCTGGATCGAGAAACCGGGGGTGCCGCGGTCGACCAGGAAGGCGGTGAGCCTTTTCTTCGGCCCGCGCGGGGTTTCCTCTTCCCCGGTGGCGACGAAGACGATGACGAAATCGGCAATGTCGGCGTGGCTGATGAAATGTTTGGTGCCGTCGAGCACCCAGTCGCCGCCGGTGCGCCGGGCCACCGCCTTCATGGCGCGCACGTCCGACCCGGCGTCCGGCTCGCTCATGGCCAGCGCATCCATCTTCTCGCCGCGCACTGCCGGCAAGAGATAACGCTCGCGCTGGTCCTCGGTGCCGGCGCACAGGATGTTGGACGGCCGGCCCCACCAGACGTTCAAGGCCATGGATGTCCGGCCGAGTTCGCGCTCCAGGAGCATGAGCGTGAGCATGTCCAGCCCGCCGCCGCCGAATTCCTCCGGGATGTTGGGGGCATAAAAGCCGAGCGCCAGCACCTTGCGCTGGATCTCCTGGCCGATTTCGCGCGGGCATTCGCCCAGCCGTTCCACGTCCTCCTCGCGCGGCAGCAGCTCCTGTCCGACGAAGCGGCGGACGGTGTCCACCACCATCTCCTGTTCCTGGCTCAGACCGAAGTCCATCGGGCCGTCTCCTGCCCGGCGGTGCCGGGTTCGATTCAAAATTCAACCATACCGCGATGGACATACCAGCCCGTGTCCGGATGCGACAGTCTCTGGTGCTGGCTCGACACCCGGGCGGCGGTGCTGCCATCGTCCGGCGGATGATGTAGCCTGGCCGCTTTGGTTCGCGTGCGCCGTCAGACAAGGAGACCCCGCCATGGCCGATGCCCCTGAGACCGCCGCCGAGGGTGGTGCTGCCATTGCCGCCGCTCTGGCGCTGGATGGCCAGGCCGACAAGATCAAGGGCTTCTACCGGGCCTGGGCCGAGCGCTACGACCGCGACCTGCTCGACGAGGCCTATGTCGGCCACGCGTTTCTGGCCGATTTCCTTAAGGCGCTCGACCCGGCGGGCTTCGCCGTCGATCCGCATGCGCCGGACCTGGCGATCCTGGATGCCGGCTGCGGCACCGGTCTGGTCGGCGCAGCCCTGGCCGAACGGGGCTACCGCCGCTTGGAAGGCATCGACCTGAGCGAGGAGATGGCCGAGGTGGCGCGGCGCACCGGCGCCTACGCGGTGGTGCATGGCGGCGTCGACCTGTGCCAGGGGCTGCCGCTGTATGCCGACGGCCGCTTCGATGCTGTGCTGAGCTGCGGCGTCTTTACCCTGGGCCACGTGCCGCCGTCGGCATTGCGCGCCTTGGCCCGGGTGACGCGCCCGGGCGGCGTGCTCGCCGTCAGCACGCGCGCCAGCTACTACGACCAGACCGACTTCGAGGCCGAGGCGACCGCCATGGCCGTCGAGGGCCTGATCACCCTGGTCCAGGCTGCGCGCGACGCCCCCTATGTCGGCACCGACACGGCGCATTACTGGGCGTTCCGGCGTAGCGGGTAAGGGATGGCATGGGGTATGACTGGTGTCGATACGCGTCGGTATCATGTATGACATGAATTGGTCCGGTAAATGGTAACGCGTTGAGTCACATCATTTACCGTCAATGGAGCGGGACCATGGATGGGAGCATCTCGGATACCGTTCTTGATGTGATTGCGAACGTGTCGGTTTACGCTTATGTGGCGGCAATCGGGGGCTGCTCTGGTCCGGCAGACCTTACCGGGTTGGTTGGTTCGCTTCCTGATGGTTGTTCTCGGCGGTGCGTTGTCTTTGGCCCACGGCGTTTCGACGCCAATCCTGGCCATCAACATCGGCGCCTCTGCGCCCGCCATCATGAGTTTCTTCATGTCAAATCCGCCCATGCTGAAGACCAGCAGGGGGGGTGACGAAGACTCATAACACCTGGCTGGCTGCCATCATTCTGGTTTCGAGAGTTTCAGCCGCTCGCGCACGGCGGCCGGGCCAAGCACGGTCACGTTCATGGCCTCCAGAATGGTCACGGCGCGGGCGACCAGGTCGGCGTTGCTGGCGAGCACGCCCTTGGACAGATAGATGTTGTCTTCCAGGCCGACGCGCACATGGCCGCCTGCGAGCGCGGCCATGGCCACATAGGGCAGTTGCATGCGACCGATGGAGAAGGCTGAGAACGTCCAGTCGGACGGAATGGCGTTGGCCAGCGCCATCAGGCTGAGCGGGTCGTTGGGCGCGCCGTAGGGAATGCCCATGCACAGTTGCACCAGCACCGGCGGTTCGATCAGGCCTTCGCGCACCAGGTCTTTGGCCATAACCAGGTGGCCGAAATCGAACACCTCGATCTCGGGGCGCACGCCCAGGTCGCGGATGCGGCCGGCCATGGCGCGCAGCATGGACGGCGTGTTGGTCATGACGTAGTCGCCTTCGGCGAAATTCATAGTGCCGCAGTCGAGCGTGCACAGCTCCGGACGCAACGCCGCGACATGGGCCAGCCGCTCGGCCGCCCCGATCATGTCGGTCTGCGCCAGGTTGAGCGGCAGCGGTGCATCGGCCGAGCCAAACACCAGATCGCCGCCCATGCCGGCGGTCAGGTTGAGCACAACGTCGGTGTCGTCGGCGCGTACCTTGTCGACCACCGCGCGGTAAAGGTCGACATCGCGCGACGGCGCTCCGGTCGCCGGATCGCGCACATGGATATGCGCCACCGCCGCTCCGGCGCGCGCTGCCGCCAGCGCCTCCGCCGCGATCTCATCCGGCGTCACCGGCACCTTGTCGCTCTTCACCGTCGTCGCCCCCGCCCCGGTCACCGCGCAGGTGATGAAGACCTCCCAATTCATGACCCCCCCGCTCCTGTTCTACTCGGCAACGCCATGATAACCACGGGGGCTGCCGGTCGTCCCCTGGTTTCATTGCCGGCGGGACGGTTATCCTTAGGGCGGTATCGGGCCGATGGCCAAGCCGGGGAGGGCCGTATGCAGGATGAGGACACCCTTTATCACCGCATGTTCAAGCACACGGTGATGACGGAGCACCTGGTGCGGGCGTTTTTGCCTTTGGCCATGGCGGCGGGGGTCGATTTCACGCGTATGGCGTTGTTTCCGGCCACCTATCATCCGGATCGGCAAACCCGGGCCATTCGGCGGAGTGGGGACATCGTCTGGCGATTGCCGACGACCCTGGGGCCGGACATCATCCTGACGCTGATGCTAGAATTTCAATCCACCGATGACCGCTGGATGGCACTCCGGTATCAGGTTTATCAAGGCTTGGCCCTCCAACACCTGGTCACGGCGCACGGCTTGGGAGAGAACGACCACTTGCCACCCGTGCTGCCAGTTCTGATCTACAACGGGCGCAGGCCGTGGAAAGCGCCGACCGATACAGGGAAGCTGATTGGTCTGCCCGCAGACTCCGGCCTGTGGGCTTTGCAGCCCCGGGTGCATTACCATCTTCTGGATATGTCGGCGGACCATGGACCGGCCTTGGAACACCGCGACAATCTGGCTGCCCTGTTGTTCCGCTTGGAGCGCCGGCAGACGCCGCAGGGGTTGGCGCAGGTGTTCGACGATGTGATCGCCTGGTTCCACTGGCACCCGGCCAGCGATGATTTGAAGCGCTGTTTCGCTGAACTGGCAGCGAAAGCTCTGAGTGGCTTGGGGATCAAACGACCGATCCCGGAAGATTTACAGGAGGCCCGCACCATGATCGAGCAACTGGGAGAGATCTGGAAAGAAGAAGCAAGAGCAGAGGGATGGGCCTTGGGGATCGCTGAGGGAAAGGCTGAGGGAAAGGCTGAGGGAAAGGCTGAGGGAAAGGCTGAGGGAAAGGCTGAAGGAAAGGCTGAGGGAAAGGCTGAGGGAAAGGCTGAGGGAAAGGCTGAAGGAAGGGCTGAGGGAAAGGCTGAAGGAAAGACTGAGGGCTACGCCGAAGCCGTGCTGCAGATGCTTCGGCGCCGGTTCGGTGAGGTGCCGCAGGCGACGGTCGACCGGGTCCGGAAAGCCCCCTTGGATCAGTTGATGCGCTGGACCGACAGCATCTTGGACGCCCGGACTCTGGCCGAGGTCTTCGACTGATAAGGCGGCTATCGGGTCCAAACCTTGCCGCTTGCGGCCCTGGGAGCATCGACTCCCTGTCGGCCCGGTCCGGCGACGCTCCCGTTGGCGCGCAACACAGATACCGGTGTAGTGGCGCGGTCCGTGCCGTACCTAGGTGGGCGAGTCCGCCCCCAGGGGTGTGCCGGCGGACAGGGTCCGTGCGCACTGCGCCCCTGGACCCCTTCTACGGGTCAAGGCTTGAGCCAGCTCGCGGCGGCGATGCGGAAGCCGATGATGCCATTTCGGTCCATGGCTCGGATCCTGCGGCGATAAGCAGCCCTGAGGCACAATGTCAGTTTGTCCTGGGCCCCGCCCCGGATGACAATCGCTGGGCCGAACCGTCTGTCGTCGTCGTGATTGATCACGTCGTCCCATTTATCAGCCGACCATTCCCAAACATTGCCGGCCAGATCACAGTGTCCGTATGGGCCATCGCCGGCCGGATAAACCCCGATTGGTGTCGGCATTTTTGTGATGCTGTCGAAATTGGCACGCTCCGCATCCAGGCGTCCGTCGCCCCAGGAAGAGGTCCGGCCATCGGGGGAGGCGGCGGCTACCCACTCTGTCTCGGTAGGCAGGCGGATGGTCCGGCCGGTTTCTGCGCTGAGCCACCGGTAGTAGGCCTTGGCCTAACGAGAAACTCTCTCCGGGGGCAGCGGTTCGGTTAGGCTGCTTCTGGTAGAGGCTCGATTTCGACCTTGAAGCCGAGTTTTTCGAGCTGGGCAACATGCCGCTTCGCTTTGACCTCGGCCGAGCGGCGGTCGAAGTGGTCGGCGCCTAGGTCCTGGTGGACGGTGCCGTCCTTTAGCATGTGGTAGATGGCGGTCAGCATTGAGGCGGCGACCGCGCAGATCGCCTTCTTGGGACCACGCCGACTGCGCAGGCGGTTGAACTGGGCTTTGTAATAGCTGTCTTTTTTGCGGGTTGCCGCCCAGGCGCATTGGACCAGCATAGTCTTGAGCCAGGGGGCACCCTTGCGCAGACGCGCGGACTTCCGCTTGCCGGCGCTTTCGTTATGGCCCGGACACAGGCCGGCCCAGGAAACCAGGTGGCCGGCGGTTGGAAAGCGGCCCATATCGCGGCCGATCTCGGCCAGAATGGTCAGCGCCGCCAAGTGACTGATCCCCGGCATTGTGCTCAACAGGCTGATCAAGGATCAAAAGGTGGCCTGACCGGCCAGCACCTCCGCGTCCATCAGGGCAACCCGCGCGTCCACCTCGACATCGATCGCCGCAATCGCCTTGGCCACGGCGTCGTACTGCTCCAAATGCAGCCGCAACAGGAAGCGGTGATGATCGGTCAGCCGCCCATGCAGTGCATCGTACAGAACCTTGCGCGGCGCCTTGATCCGTTTGTCGGCCAGTTCCGCCAGCTTGAACGGGTTGCGCACGCCGGCGATCATGGCCTCGATCATCCGCCGCCCGCTCACGCCCAGGATTTCGGAGATCACCGAATCCAGTTTGATGTTGGCCTCTTCCAGCGTCTTCTGAACTCGCTGGACGTGGCGGGTTTGTTCATGCGTCAACTGCTTGCGGGTGCGCAGCAGGTCCCGCAGGTCCTGGATCTCTTCTTCCGGCACGAAGCTTGCCTTGACCAAGCCGCAGGCCACCAGATCGGCGATCCAGGTCGCGTCGTTGACATCGGTCTTGCGGCCGGGAACGTTCTTGATGTGGGCGGCGTTGGCAACGATCAGATCGAAGGGACCGTCGCTCAGGATGTTCCAGACCGGCTTCCAATAAACTCCGGTCGCCTCCATTGCCACATGGCTGCAGCCGGACTCTCTCAGCCAGGCCAGCAAGTCGAGAAGGCCGGCGGTGGAGGTATTGAAGGTCTTGCATTCCCGGTTCGCCTCGCCGCCGACCATCCGGCGGACACAGGCCACAACCATCGCCTTGTGAACATCAAGGCCAGCAACGCGCTCGTGCATCACGTCCATGGGGCGTCTCCACTCCAGTCACCGTCGGCGTGGGGACCTCATCAAAAAGGAAATCTAACCCGACTTCGCGGATTCGCGGGTTTTTCGAGACTGTGGGCATTCAGAATCAATGAGTTAGACCAAAAGGTCTTCACTACAGAGGGATCAGGTCCGAGGG